>JADFKK010000128.1 GCA_022564995.1 Planctomycetota bacterium
ACGGCGGTCGTGGCCACCGGCGAGACCGTTTGGTACACGGGCGACACCAGCGACATGGCCCCGCAGGTCGAAGACGCGGTGCAGAATTACGTCGACGAGTCACACTCCAAGACGGTCGGCATCTTGCCTCTGAAAAGGCCGAAAGATTACGACAAGGCGAATGTCAACGAGGAAGATCCGCCCGAGGTGATCGGGGCGCTGATCGTCGAACAGATCGAAGACGCCAAGCTGCGCGAGGGAACCTTGCAGCGGGTCGAGGTGGTCAGCGAACATAGCGCCGGCGCGCTGGCCAACGCCCAGGAACACAACAACCTGTTCCTGATGCCCGTCTGGCGGACGATCGGCAAGGCGACCTGGATTGTGCGGGCCAAGACGCTGCCCAAGACCCTTTCGATCGCCGCGGCCGCGCTGGCTGTGGTGGCCAGCCTGGTCATCATCCCGACCGATTTTTACATGCAGGGGTCGGGAGAGTTGCGGCCCTCGGTTCAACGCGAGGTGTTTTCGCCGCCCGACGGAGGAATTGTCGTCAAGGTCAAGGTGAAACACGGCCAAGCGGTGAAGGCGGGACAAGAACTGCTGCTCTTGGAAAACAAGGATCTGGAATACGCCTTTGAAGACATTAAGAAAGACATCAACACGTCGCGCCAGCGCGAGGCGGCCAAACTGCGTGATTCCCAAGCAGCCAAGGCACCGGCTGAGCGAGACCGTCTGGTCGGCGAATTGCTCGAAATCCAAGTGCTGCTAGTGAGCTATGAGAAGCAATTCCTTTTGATTCAAGAAAAACGAGCCGCGCTGGTGGTCACCAGCCCGATCGACGGCATCGTGCTCACCTGGGATGTCGAGAACAAGCTGCTACATCGCCCGGTCGAGCCAGGTCAGATTGTCATGACCATCGCCGATCCGTCGGAAAAGTGGGAGCTGGCGGTCAACATGCCGGAAGACAAGATGGGGCCGGTCTTCGCAGCCCAGGCCGAGTTTGAAGCGAAACGGGACGAGCTTGAGCAGCGGCGTAAAGGAGCTACGCCGCAACAGCTTGAGCAGATCGAGGCGGAGTTGGAGGAATTGGGCGACGGCCTGTATGTCAGCTACATCGTGTTGACCGATCCCGATCGTTCGCTCGAGGGCTACGTCGATAAGATTCACAAACGGGCCGACGTTCGCGGCGAAGACGGCAACACGGTGCGAATTCGCGTGGCGATCGACAGGAGTGACTTTAAGAAAGAGGATTTGTTACCCGGCGCGACGGTTAACGCCCGGATTTATTGTGGTCGGCGGTCGGTCGGTTACGTCTGGTTCCGCGACATCGGCAATTGGATCAACCGCGAGGTGTTGTTTCCGATCGGACTTTGATAAGACAGCGCCACTTTGGCTTTCCCCCACCGGCCTTGTGCCGGTGGTTTATTGGTTTGGAGACTACTGCGGCACACGGCGTCGCCCCGTGCTTTCCCGTCGTCTCCGGCGCCGTAGGCGACGGAGACGACGGGAAGAACGGGGTTTGGGAGCAGGTTCGATTAGTTGCCAAACCAGCAAGCCACCGGCACAAGGCCGGTGGGGATAAAACCTGAGGGCGCAACGTGTTACGTTCAATGATTCGGCCAAAATAGCGCCGTCCAATTCGGATTCTCTTCTCAACCGCACTCATTGCAAAGGAACTAACTCATGCGCACCACCACCTATCTCGTTGTCCTCGCGATGCTAGTCGGTTCGACTCAAACGGCCACTGCCGCACCGATTTTGAAGAAAGGGATTAGCTGTCTTGTCTCGGCCAAAGACGATGTGCAGATTCCCGCAAACCAGTCGGGGGTGTTGATCGAAATGGTCGCTTGGCGCGGCATGCAGGTACTCGCGCCGCAGAAAAACAAGCAGGGAAAACTTGTCGGCGCGCTGATGGCCCGCATCGACGACAAGAATCAAAAAGCGGCTGCCCTCGTGGCCTACTCCCAATACCTGGTGGCCCACAAGGAGGCGGCCAGCACCGTCAATGAGCGATTCTCGAAAAAATCGGCCGAAGTGGCCGAAGCAGAGCTGGAAAAGGCCTACGAGGCAAATCGAAGCCAAAAGAGAGTGGTCAGCGATACCGAAGTCAGGCGCCTGCAATTGGCCCTCGAGCGGGCCGTGTTACAGATCGAACAGTCGCAGTTAGACCAAGAGATTGCCGTGCTCACCGAAAGCGTCCGCAAGGAAGAGTATCAGGCGGCCCTGGAAAACATTCAGGAGCGATTGATTCGCGCGCCGTTTGCGGGCGTCGTCGAGGACATCTATCGCCAAAAAGGCGAATATGTCCGCGAAGGCGATCCGGTGATGCGAATCATTCGGCTCGACGAGCTGCGCGTTCAGGGGTTCATCAATGCGGCCGAGTTCAATCCTAAAGAAGTCAAGGGCCGAAGCGTGAAAGTTACCATTGAGTTAGCCCGTGGCAAAAGCGAAACCTTCGACGGAAAGATCACCTTCGTCGGCAGCCAAATCCAAGCCGGCGGAAACTACCAAGTGTCGGCCGACGTGACAAACATCAAGCGCGGCGGTGTCTGGGTGCTGCGTCCCGGCGCTCGGGCGAAGATGACGATCTTGGGTGACTGAATGGTGGTTACGCGACACAACCGGCGCGACCACTGGTCGCGGCTTTATGGAATTTGAAATCCCTTGGCCACACTTGCCGATAGCCTTGTTTCTAGTTCAGCTCGCAAGCTGACGATGCGCGTCCGCCCGGACCTGACGGCCGAGCGGCAGCGCTATCAGGGCCGCGTGTACATGGTGGTCAAGGATCCGCTGGGGCTCAACTACTTTCGCTTTCAGGAAGAAGAATTCGCCATCCTCAACATGCTCGACGGCGAGGTCAGCCTGGACGAGATCAAGGAGCGGTTCGAGGCGGAATTTCCGCCACAGAAGATTACCGTCGAGGAAGTCCAGCGGTTTCTGGGGATGTTGCACCAAAGCGGACTGATCATCGCCGACACCGTCGGCCAGGGCCATCAACTTCGCCTGCGGCGCGACAAGAAAAAGCGGAAGGAGTTACTGGGCAAATTCACCAACGTGCTGGCCATCCGCTTCAAGGGCGTCGACCCCGAGCGGTTGCTCAATTTCCTTAGCCCGTTGGTCAAGCCGCTGTTTCATCCGCTGGGCGTGTTTCTGGCCCTGACGCTGATGCTCTCGGCCCTGACGCTGGTGATCGTGCAGTTCGGCGAGTTTCAGTCCCGGCTACCGACCTTTCACCAGTTCTTCGGTTCCGAGAACTGGCTGCTGTTGGGCGTCGTGCTGATGGCGACGAAGGTGATCCACGAATTCGGCCACGGGCTGACTTGTAAATACTTCGGCGGCGAGTGTCACGAAATCGGCGTGTTGATCCTGGTGCTCACGCCCTGCCTGTATTGCAACGTCTCCGACTCGTGGATGCTGCCCAGCAAGTGGCGGCGGGCGATGATCGGCGCCGCCGGCATGTACATCGAGCTGCTCTTGGCCTCGATCTGTACGTTCATCTGGTGGTTCAGCGAACCGACCACCACGCTCAACCAAATCTGTCTGAGCACGATGTTCGTTTCGTCGGTCAGCACGATTCTGTTCAACGCCAACCCGCTGCTGCGTTACGACGGCTATTACATTCTGGCCGACCTCGTCGAAATCCCCAACCTGCGGCAGAAATCGACGAAGATCCTCGGCCGCAAGCTGGCCCACTGGTGCCTCGGCATCGAGCCGCAGGAAGATCCGTTTCTGCCCAAGCGAAACCATATTTTCTTCGCCCTGTACACCGTCGCAGCGTCCATTTATCGATGGGTGATCGTGTTCGGTATTTTGTTTTTCTTGAACAAAGTCTTCGAGCCGTATGGACTGAAGATCATCGGCCAGGCGATCGCGCTGATGGCGATTTACGGCATGGTCGTGATGCCACTCTGGAAAATCGGCAAGTTTTTCTACATCCCCGGGAGGATCGAAAAAGTGAAGAAGCACCGCATGTACGCCACGATTGGCGTGATCACCCTGGTGATCCTCGGCATCGTCTATATTCCGCTGCCCTACTACGTGATGTGTTCGATGGACATCCAAACTCGTGATGCCGAAAAGGTCTATGCCGAGCTGTCCGGGAGCATTGTCGAAGTCAAGGTCCAGCCGGGCCAATGGGTCAATCAGGGAGACGTCATCCTCGTGATGAAAAGCGTCGACGCTCAACTGGCGGTCGAACGCCTTGAGGGAGAGTGGAAACAGTATGTGGTCCGCTGCGAGGTGCTCGAGCGGCAGAGCATTACCGATCCGGACGCGCAGAAAATGCTCGGTCCGGCCCAGGCGCTGCGCGATGCAACAAAAATACAACTCGAACAAACCAGGGCCAAGCTCGATCACCTGACGCTCAGAGCGCCGATCGACGGCTACGTTTTACCTGCCCGCGAAATGCCCGATCGACCCAACGCAAGCGGCACGTTGTCGCGCTGGTCGGGAAGCCCGTTCGACAAGAAGAACCTCAACGCCATGTTGCAAGAACAACAACGACAATTCGAAATCTGTCGGATCGGTTACCCCGACCGACTCAAGGCGGTGATCATCGTCGATCAGACCGATCGCGGGTTCATCACCAAGGGGCAGCGGGTCGACATCATGCTCGACACGGGCCTGTTGATTTCGGGCGAAATCAGCGACGTCTCTCCGCAACCGCTGAGAGATATCCCCCCGGCGCTGACGAACAAGTCGGGCGGCGAACTGCCCACCGAAACCGACGACGAGGGCGTCGAGCGTCCGATCAGCACCTCCTACGCGGCCAATGTGCCGCTTGGCGACGAGGTCGGCAAGCTGTCGCTTAGCGCCACCGGCAAGGCCCGCGTGCGTGCCGGCTATCGCTCGCTGGGCAGCCGGGCCTGGAGGTATCTAAGCACCACCTTTAATTTCCGGCTGTAGACGAGCGGCATGCATCATCGGTACGAGGCGAGGGTGGCTGGCGGCTGGTGGCTGAGCTTGCGTCGCAGGACGTCAGGTTTTGCTTGGGTATTGGACCATCGGGTTTTACAGAGAGTTGAAACGCCATCGTTTTTAACTAGCCCAGGCATTTATGCCTGGGAATCTGGACGCCACGCCCTCACCTCTTCGCCCCTTTAGGGGCATGATACTTGCGCACACGCGATTCGACGTTTTCCCAGACCGTAAAATCCCCTAAAGGGGATGAAAAAAGTTGTGGCCCCGCCTCGATCCCCAGGCATAAATGCCTGGGCTAATTAAAAACACCGTGGCAAAACCCAATCGTCCCATACCCAAGCAAAACCTGACGTCCCGCGTCAGCTTGCGAAGCCCCGGACGTTTGCCACCCATCGCGCCTTGACCCACCGCCGACACCAACCCTAGAATGGGCGTATCCATCGAGTTGGGGAATCGGGAGATATGTCTGATGTTCGCGCCACGTCACCTCACTTCACGGTTGTTTGCCGCTGACGCTCGTTTCCCATCTGATACGGCGTCCTTCCACCAGGGCTTTGGCTGACGGCGCTAGCACCTGCAGCGGCGTGTCCGCTGCTTTCTTTCACACGTTGCGGCCGAGCGGTTGTCGGGCTGTTTTCGGCAAGCTCTCGACTCGGCTGTTTTACGCACGCCTCGATTCAGCCCATGTAAGGACTCTAAAATGTTTACGTTACGATTCGCCCTGCTGGGTACTTTGTTGTGTACTCTATCGGCCGCCGCCTTTGCCGCGTTGTGTTTGCCGGGCTGTAGCCGCATGTGTGGGTCAACCGCGATCGGGATGTCGCCGTCAAAGTCGCCATCGACGCCCGAACCAGTTTCCGCGACTGACGCTGCCGTGAAGCAGCGGCGATTCCAATTCGTCTACGCCGGGACCATTAACAAAATCACGCCCGGCGCAAGGGCGCGGGTGTGGTTGCCGGTTGCCCAAAGCGGCGTCGACCAGACCATCACGCTGCAAGACGTTCGCCGGCCCGCCCTGCATCGCCTGACGACCGAAAAGCAGTTCGGAAACAAGCTGATTTTTTTCGAGGCAACCGCCAACGAACAGGGGGAAATACCGGTCGAAGTACACTACCTCGTCGAGCGCAAGGAAGTTCGCAAAGACGACGGCAAGATGGGCGTTGCCGAACTGAGCGACGTCGAAGTCCGCAAGTTTCTCGCCGCCGCCTCGAACATTCCGGTCGACGGCTCGCTCTTGAATGAATTGCTCCACGGCAAGAAGCCGGCCGGGCCGACGCTCCAGGTCGCCCGCGTGCTGTATGAGGCGGTCGACGATCGGATGAAATACGACAAACCGACCGGCCAGGCGTGGGGCCGGGGCAATGCCCGCTGGGCCTGCGGCGCGGGGTTCGGCAACTGCACCGATTTTCACAGCCTGTTCATCGCGGTCTGTCGCGACTCGAAAATTCCGGCCAAGTTCGAGATCGGCTTTCCGATTCCGAGCACGCGACAAAAGGGCACCATCGGCGGTTATCACTGCTGGGCGAAATTCTACGACGAAGCAACCAAGCGCTGGGTCGCCGTTGATATCTCCGAGGCTGACAAGAACGCCTCGATGAAGGAGTATTACTTCGGCAACCTGACCGCCGACCGGGTGACCTTCAGCACGGGCCGCGACTTGCAACTCGTGCCGCAACAGCAGGCCGGGCCAGTCAACTTTCTCGTCTATCCCTATGTAGAAGTCGCAGGCAAGCCACATGCCAGCTTTGCTAAGGCGTTTCGTTATGAGAACGTGGAGTGAAGCCGGACGGAGCCAACCACGGATCAAGCTTCTTTGCGTCCTTGCGTTGAAATCGCCCAACGCAAAGACCCTACTGACCGCGACGGCGTTGGGCGCGGCGGCTGGCGTCTTCGAGAATCGTGCGTTCCTTGCGGGTCAGGCTGCCTTCGCCTTCGCGGCTGATCTTTTCCAGGATGGCGTCCGCCTGACGATCCAACTGCCGCTCGCGGGCGTCGGGGTCATGGACTTTAAGCTGGGGCCGCCCTTTTGGCATCTTCAGCGACGGCAAGCCTCGGGTCAAGCGGCCCAGGTTCCATCCGAAGCGAAAGTACAAAAAGGCGAAGGCGGCCCCGGCCAGATGCGCGACGTAAGCGACGTTACCGTGCGAACCCATCGCTCCGTAAATGTCGGCCGCGACGTACAGCACACCGACGACCCACATCGGCGCCGGCAGCACGAGGAACAACAGAATGGTTCTCTTCGGGTAGTGCAGCGCAAAAAGAACCAGCACGCCGGTCACCGCGCCGGAAGCCCCCACCATGCCCGAGGCGGATGGTCCGGCGATTTGTTGCTGGATCACCCAGACCAGCCCTGCGGTGACGATCATCGTCAGATAGAGCCGCAGAAACTCCGCTCGACCGTAGACGTTCTCGATTTCACGTCCGAACAGCCACAACATGTACATGTTGCCGGCGACGTGCATCGGCCCCTGGGCGTGCAGAAATCCGTAGGTGAGCAGTTGATAGACTTTCCACGGCTCACTAAACAGTTGTGGCGTGAGCGCTCCAAATCTGAAAAACATGGGACCATCGGGCGAATTCAGAAGAATCCAGTCCACCAGATAGATCGCTACGTTGATCAGCAGCAGATTCGTGACCATGCTGCGCTGGCCACCGAACGTGAACCCGCTGGGCTGCTCTCGCGAATAGTCTCGGTCGTAGATACCCATGGCGGTGCTTTAGGAATGACGAATTTGGAATGACGAATGACGAATGACGAATGAAGATCATTTGTCATTGTGGAGCCGCCGTGTTGCCACGGCGATGAACGTCGGCCGGCGCTGCCCACCCAGGATATCGCAGGGGGGCTGTGCGGAAAAGCCGAGATCGCGAAAAAGCTGCGATGTCTACGAGGCTCTGTCTCAAAACATCAGCCGCGACGCGCTAGCGTCCGGTTCCAAGGGGAGATATGCCGCAAAAGAACCGTGGGCTAGCGCCCAGCGGCTGATGCGAAACACGAATTCAAGGTGTTTCGAGACACAGCCTAGGCAGCGAGATGCGGTAAGGGCGGATTCTGCCCGTGGCGGCTTAAAAACCAGGGCGGCCTAAAAACCGGGGGCGGCCTTTTTCTGCAGAGACGCGCTTCGTGCAGACGTCTTGCCTTCCAGACGCCGCTTGGCCGCGAGCTGTAGCTGGCCCAATTCCTTGGCCAACGCTTGGTTTTCCTTGAACAGGCGTCCCAACTCTTTGCGAACATCCGTTCGATGACCTTCCAACAGCTCGCGGTAGGCCTTCACTCCCGCTAGTTCGATCTTGAAGTTCTTGTCGTCCTCTTCGAGTCGCTGTTGTTCGGTTTTTCGCGACGCCAGGCGGGCGAGCACTTCCTTCTTCGAGGCGACCACAAAGCTGGTTTCGAGCCGGATGGTCGCTCTTTCCTTGGAAATGTCCGCCCATTGGCGAGCCGAGATTCGGTATAGTTGTTGGAAATCTTGCAATTCCCGCGCGTAAACCTCGCCGACTCGCGATACCACTTTGGTTCCATTGGGGCCCAATTCTTCGTACGTCTTGTAATCTACCAACATCTGCCATTCCTTGCCGAAGCCATAATCTACGCCTAGCTCGAACTTGACCGTGCCCCCTGGGGTGATCGGCATTCGGTGTGAGTGTTCCACCTCCATCGTGTGATCGCTCTTAATGAACCTGACTCGCACCAGCTTCCGCTCCGGGGGGTCGTTTGGCCCGGCAACCGTCCCATCGCGCGAGTACGCATCAACCCAGGCGTCGACAAATTTCTGGTAATCGTCGTCGCTTTCATCGGCGCCCTTCTTCGGCGCCAGGGCTCGCAGTTGCTCGCTGTCGAATGTTGTGAATTTCGGTTTTCCGTCCAGCAGCGAAAGCCGGCTAAAGACACGACGATTGTCCTCCGGCATCACCGCATGGATCACCCAAGTGCGCTCGCTCTGTTTGATGCTGTCCTGGAGGCGAGCCAACTCGAAGTCGTACATCTTGCGCGTCGGGACCAAGTCGAAGACGACTCCGTTACCTCCGTCCTCTTTCTTGGCGATGTTGAATTCGCCGAGGTAGCGGCCCGTGTCGTCGACCGTGTCGTCGATGGTGTCCCCGCCGGTGGCCTCCTCAAAAACGTAGACGACTTCGGCCTTGCCGTCCTTACCTTCCTTGTCGGTCGCGGCGGCGATCTCGATATGATCTCCGCCGCCGGGGATGGTCACCGAAACGGCGCCGCTCGCCTCGACAGTGCCCGGCAAACAACCTTCCCACACACGGCCGCGCGTGATCGCAAAATAGTGTAGCCAGCGGTCGTTCCACTCGATGCCCTCGCGCAGCAGCTTGCCGTCTTCGTCTCGTGCTCCCGTGACCAATTCGATGTTTGCTTTTTCGTAGCTCTCAATACCCGCTTCGTACAAGGCCGCTGCCTCTCGCCACTGCTGGTGCGTCTTCAAGGTTCGCACGGCGTAATAGAAGAAACAGACGGCCGCCATAAAATTGAGCAGCACCAGCAGGACCGTGTAGACCTTCCAGGTCTTGTAGCTGAGGATAACCGCGACCAAGAAAACAATGGTCACCAAGCCGGTCAAGATGAGTGAGGTGGTCGAAAGATCCATGGCAGTCCCAAAGCGTGTAAGTGTCTCAAAGCGCCGGCGCAAACGCGCCCGCGAAAGCTTCTCCGCAGCATGGCCGCCAAGGTCTCGCGACATCGCCCTGGATGACAACGCCGAGAGTGGCCATAGTTCGATGATAAAACGGGCAGTCTAGGCAGTCAAGGTCGAGGTAAGTCGGTTTTTCGACTGCAAAGCTCGACGCTCAAAAGACTTACGGGCGCCCCACGGCACGACAAATCCGTCAAAACCGCGTAAACCTCATATTCGTTCAAGTCCGCACCGTTTATTTCCGAATAATTGACCGCCAAACGGTTGCTGGGGGGGCCTCCACGCCTGCAGGTTCAAGGTGTCCAACTTGTATTTCGCGACGCAAGAAACTCCCATTATCCCAGATTTCGACGCCAAATCGGTGATAACTCGCCGCCGCGCCATGCGTCGCTGGATCGCTCTGGCGGCCCTCACGCTGCTGCTGGCGAGCGGCTGTAGCCGTTCATACTACCGGCAGCAGGCCGACGACGACGTTTACCGTCTGGTCAGCGAGCACGCCAGCGATCCGCGCTGGCCGCTCGAGGGTTACACGATCGACGTCGATCCGCGCTCGCGGATGTACGACCCGTATCCGCCCGACCAGGAGCCGATCCCGCCGGACGACCCGACGTCGCATCGACTGATGCACTGGGTCAACGGCAAGCAGGGTCATCCCCGCTGGCACGCCAACGGTAATACGCCCTATGTCGACAATCCCGACTGGCCGGCGCATTTGCCGCTGGACCAAGACGGCACGCTCGTGCTCGACATGGCCGGCGCGATGCAGATGGCCTACCTGCATTCGACCGACTATCAGCGGGAGCTGGAAGACCTGTACCTGTCGGCTCTCGACGTTTCGTTCGAGCGGTTTCGCTTCGAGGCGCAGTTCTTCGGCGGCAACGACACAACCTATACGGCCGACGGGCGGGTGCGCGGCGGGACATCGACTCGCAGCAGCCTAACCACGGCCACCGATCTGCAAATGCGGCGGCTGTTCACCACGGGCGGCGAACTGGTCGTCGGGCTGGCCAACTCGATCATCTGGCAATTCGCCGGCGCCACGACCGACAACACTACGACGCTGCTCGATTTCAGCCTCGTCCAGCCGCTATTGCGGGCCGGCGGACGGGCGCGGGTGATGGAGCGGCTGACCGTCTCCGAGCGGGGGCTGCTGGCCAACGTGCGCCAGATGGAACGCTTTCGCCGTGGGTTTTTCGTCGAGATCACCACCGGCGGCGATGCCGGACCGGGGCCCAGCCGACAAGGCGGATTTTTCGGCGGCAGCGGCCTGGAAGGCTTCTCCGGCGTTGGCGGCGGCGGCTTCGGACGTGTCGGCTCGTCTGGCGGCGGCGGCTTTACCGGCGGAGCGGGCGCCCGAGAGGCCGGCGGCTATTTGGGCATCCTGCAAGAACAACAACGAATCCGCAATCAGGAAACCAATGTCGTCGCCCTCGGCGAAAGCGTGGCACAGCTCGAATCGTCGTTTCTGGCCGGACGGATCGACCGTTTCCAAGTCGACTTGGCCCGTCAGGCTCTTTACAACGCTCAGAGCGTGTTGATGTCGTCAAAATCGGGTTATCAGGATCGCTTAGACAATTTCGTCCGCGATCTCGGCCTGCCGCCCGATTTGAAGGCTCGGGTGGAGGACAAAATTCTCGATCAATTCAATCTGATCAGTCCGGCGCTTCAGTCGCTGCAACGGTCGCTGAGCGAAATTCAACTTTCGGCCGGCGAGATGATTCAAACCTATCGAGACGCCCAGGAGCCGCCGGCGAACGCCTCGGCCCGCGTAGAGGAGATGCGGCTGCACGTATTGTTAGCGGTCGCAGACAGTAAACAGGCGATCGAGTATGTGGCGGCCGTCGAGGCCGATTTGAAGACGCTCGAAGCCAATCTGCCGGTGCGGCGAAAACACCTCAAGCGGCTCTCCGATCAGATCAAATCGGCCCGGCACGAGGTCGATCCGGGGCTGCTCGACGGCGAGAAGCTGGCCCAGATTCCGCCCAAACTGCGTGGCGAGCTGGCCGCTCTGAAAAAACGGTTAGACGCCGCTCCGGCGCGGCTCAAGCAGCTTGCCACGAAGCTGTCCGAGCTGAAGGCGGCCGTCGAAACCGAGAAACCGGCAGACTGGCGAAAGGCGGCCGATCTGTTGGTCGCCCAAATCCCCGAACAGCTGATGATGCTGTCGGCCAATGTGCTCGAACTCTCGCTCATTCAAGCCAAAACCCGCACCGAGTCGATCGTTCTGGAGCCGGTCGAAATGGATGCCAAGCGGGCGCTCAACATCGCGGCCGTCAGCCGCCGCGATTGGATGAACGCCCGAGCGGCTCTGGTCGACTCTTACCGGCTGATCGAGTTTAACGCGAACGATCTGGAGAGTAATCTGGACATTGTTTTTAGCGGCGACATCAGCAACGTCGGCAATAACCCCGCGCGATTGCGCAGTACGAACGGCCGGCTTCGCGTCGGGCTGGAATTCGATGCCCCGCTCACCCGGCTGGGAGAGCGAAACATTTATCGCCAGGCGCTGATCGAGTATCAGCAGGCCCGACGCCAGTATTACGAAACGGTCGATCGCATCAATCAGGGGCTGCGGGCAACGCTGCGAACGATCGAGTTGAACAAGCTGAACTTCGAGCTGCGCCGCGCCGCGATTCGGGTGGCGGTCGATCAAGTCGAATTGATCCGGCTGCGATTGAACGAGCCGCCCAAGCCGGGCGAAACCGTGCTGCTGGGAGCGACCACGGCCCGCGACCTGGTCAGCGCGCTGTCGGCCTTGCTTGCCGTGCAAAACGATTTTCTCAGTGTGTGGGTCAACTACGAGGTGTTGCGGCTGGGACTCGACTTCAACCTGGGTACGATGCAGCTCAACAAGCAAGGGCTGTGGATCGACCCGGGGCCGATCGACGAGACGTTTGGAGCGACTGGCGAGGGCAACGAGTCGGCGGAACCATGTTGCGGACCGCTAGCGCAAGGGCCGGCTGTGCAGTCGAAATCTCAAACGGCCGAAACCGCCAGCGGCCCGCCGCCGCTGATCGTGCCCAAGCCGCTCCCCAAGGCAGCCACGGCCCGGTCGAAACCGATCCCCTCGCGTGGCGACTGGCATGGTCGTTGGCATTCGGCCCAGCAGGGTAGGGCGGCGACGAAATAACGTGAGCGGCACGGCGCTAGCCGCCGGTGAATCGCCGTTACGTCGATGACACGAAAAACAGTCTGTCAGTCAGCCGCGGGGCGTTAGCCCCCGGTTCTTACAGACTTGCGGCAAGAACCGGGGGCTAACGCCCCACGGCTGATGAATAATCTGGGCTAGCGCCTTGCGGCTCACTACCGGCCCGATGCCGGCGAAACTTGCTGTTATTTCCGCGGTTTCATGTAAATAGCGCCGCGGGCCCTAACATAGGGTGACACGACATGCGGCGGCGTCTACAATAGGTTTGGAGTTGCGGTTCGGGCAGATTGCCAAACGTCGGTCGCCGCGCGCGGCTCTTCCCGCCCACCCTGCGACACGCTTTCCCGCCAGAGGTCGTCCCGCCATGCATAACCAGACGAATTCTGCTGGTCGCCGTCAGGAGCGCGCTGGGCGCCGTCGTGGCGGTGTCTCGATCGTGTGGCTTGTTCTCGGAGCCGGCGGCATGATCGTGGCGACGATCGGCGCGGTAACGGTTGGTTGGACGCTCGGCGGCGGCGAGCAAGAAGAGGCCGGCCCGCTTTTCCACAAAGTTGCTCAGGGCGTCTTCGTCTACGACATCAGCTCTGGCGGCCAGGTGGAAAGCGCCAACAACATCGAATTCCGCTGCGAGGTTAAGTCGCAGGGAAGCGGCGGCACCCAAATCATCGAAGTGGTCCCCGAAGGAACGGTTGTGACGCCGGGTGATTTTTTGGTGAAACTCGACTCGTCAAGGATTCAGACCGATCTCGACAAGCAGCGGCTTACGATCAACACGGCCCGCGCCAGAGTGATCCAGGCACAGAACAATTACGACACAGCGGTGATCGCCCTGAAGGAATACACCGAAGGCACCTACAAGCAAGATGAACAGACGATCCTGAGTTCGATCTTCGTGGCCGAGGAAGATTTGAGCCGTGCCCAGGAGTATCTGCGCTTCAGCAAACGATTGGCTGCCAAGGGATACGTCACGTCACAACAGTTACGGGCCGACGAATTCGCGGTCGAAAACGCCCGCAATAATCTCGCCACGGCCAAAACCCAACTCACGGTGCTCCAGCAGTACACGAAAGAGAAGAACACCAAGCAGTTCGCGGCCGATATCGCCTCGGCGAAAGCCATTTTGGAGGCGGAGACAAACGCCGATGATCTCGAAAAGGAAAAGCTCAAAGAGATTCAAAGCCAGATCGACAAATGCACGATTCGTTCGACGCACGCCGGAAAGGTTGTCCACGCCAACCGGAGTTCCCGCCGCGGCGGGTCCGAAGTGGTGATCGAACCCGGCACGGTGGTCCGCGAACATCAGGTGCTGATCCGGCTGCCCGACCCGAAGAATATGCAGGTCAAGGCGAAAGTAAACGAAGCCCACATCCGACTGATTCACGAAAACATGTCGGTCAGTATCAAGATCGACGCGCTGCCCGATGCGGACTTCCACGGCGAGATATCGCGAGTGAATCCGTATCCTGAGCCCGGTAGCTGGTATGGCGGCGGCGTTAAGGAGTTCGCGGTGTTCGTCACGATCATCCGGCCCGAGGGAGGTTTTCAAGACGATCAGGAATTGAAAACGGGAATGACAGCCCAGATTTCGATCCACGTCGACGTGCAGCAGGACGTGCTGCAGATCCCGGTGCAGGCGGTCAACGACAATGACGGCGAGTTGTATTGCGTCGTTCGCGGAGAATCGGATTGGCAATATCGGAAAATCACCCTTGGCCTGACCAATTCCAAGACCGTGATCGTCCAGGGGCTGAAAGTCGACGAGATGGTCGCCATGAATCCCGATCGCTACCTCGATAAGATCGACCTGCCCAAGATCTCCGCAGAGGACAAGAAAAAGTTTGCGACGCGTTCCAAGCGGCCCCGGTCGAAGAGCAAAGTGGCCATCCGCGGTGGTGGCCCCAACTCGGCGGAGATGCTCAAGCGAATGGACAAGAACAGCGACGGACGCCTCAGCATGGATGAATTGCCCGCCGGCATGCGTTCGCGCTTCGCGGAAATCGATTCCAACGGCGATCAAATGATCGACGCGGGTGAATTGGCGGCCGCCATGGAGAACATGAAGCGATCGGGCGGCGAAGGACGCCGCCGCGGAGGAAACAACGCCAAGCAGCGTCTGGGAGCCGGCTGATGCGATTGGCCGCCAAACTCGAAAACCTCAGCAAAGACTACGTGCTGGGGGCCGAAACGGTCCATGCCCTGTGCGACGTTTCAATCGACATACCCGAGGGCGATTACATTGCCATCATGGGCCCCTCCGGATCGGGCAAGAGCACGCTGCTCAACCTGCTCGGCTGTCTCGACCGGCCGACTTCCGGACGCTTTTTTTTAGGTGGCGACGACGTCTCGAAAATGGACGACCGCCAACTCTCGAACATCCGCGCCTCGCGGCTCGGCTTCGTCTTTCAATCGTACAATCTGGTGCCGCAGTTGACCGTGATGGAGAACATCGAGCTGCCGCTCTATTACCGTGGCGGCATGACACGCGAGGACCGGGATCGCTGCCGCGAGTTGGCCGAAATGGTCGGGCTCGGCGATCGACTCAGGCACCGGCCGGCGGAACTCTCCGGCGGACAGCAACAACGTGTAGCCGTGGCCCGCAGCCTCGCGAATGATCCGCAGTTTATCTTGGCCGACGAGCCAACGGGCAATCTCGACTCGGTCACCACCGAGGAGATACTCGCCCTGCTGGACCGCATGAACGACGAAGGACGCACGATCATCTTGGTCACGCATGAAGCGGAGGTGGCGGCGCATACCCGCCGCGTGATTCGTTTCAAAGACGGGCGCATCCAGTCGGACGTAATATCATGACATTCGCCTGGATAAGAACGTGGCAGCTCGGCGTCAAGAGCCTGCTGTTGCATCCGCTCCGCTCGCTGCTGACGATTCTCGGCATCTTCATCGGCGTGGCCAGCGTCATCTGGCTGCTGGCCATCGGCGAGGGGATCAGCCTCAAGGCCCAAGAACAGATCGAAAGCCTGGGGGCGGATAACATCATCGTCCGCACCATAAAGCCGTCGGCCGACGACGAAAACTCGTCGGTTGCCTACGGAATCACGCGGGAGGATCTCGGCCGCCTGGAGGTCATTCCAACGGTGCTGCGGGCGGTTCCCATTCGCGAATTGCGACAGCGATTCTACCACAATGGCCATAAGGTCGAAGGACGATTGGTCGGCTGCACTGCCGAATATGCCGAGTTGACACAATTGCGAGTCGAGCGGGGGCATTTCATTAGCGAAGCGGAATCGAAGAGCATCGAAAACCACTGTGTCCTGTCTGCCGAAGTCGCTCGCCGGCTGTTTCCGCTCGAAGATCCGCTCGACCAAATGATCCAGGTCGAACAAGACGTCTACAAGGTCGTGGGCGTGATGAAGCACCGCGACGCCACCTCGGGCATCGGCGGTTCGCTAGCAGGACAGAATTTTTCCAACGACATCTACGTCCCCATTAAGACCGTCGAGAAGCGCATCGGCGATATGGTCATTCTGCGGCGCCAAGGGCTGTTCCATGCGGAAATCATCGAACTCAGCCAGATCACGCTGCGCATCGACGACGTGGATCATGTGCTGGAAACGGCCGAGGTCGTCAAGCGCACGCTGGCAAAACAACATGGTAAAAAGCAGGACTACGCCGTTACCGTGCCCCTTGAATTGCTGGAACAGGCCAGAGCCACGCGGCTGATGTTTATCACGTTTATGGGGATGATCGCCGCGATTAGCCTGCTGGTGGGCGGAATCGGCATCATGAACATCATGCTCGCCACCGTTACCGAGCGAACCCGCGAGATCGGCATCCGGCGGGCGCTGGGCGCCAAGCAGATTGACATCGTCATGCAGTTCCTGGTCGAAACGATCGTGTTGTCGGTCGTCGGCGGGGTGGTGGGCGTCTTGGTCGGACTCACCTGTGGGCCGATTGTCGTCTTCGCCCGCGAGCGTTTGGAAGCCTGGATTCCCGACACGATGGGCAATCTGCCCGACGTGGTTCGCAGCATCACGCCCGTGATCGTGCCGGTGTCGATCCCCTTGGCGTTCGGCATCTCGGTGTTCATCGGCGTCGTGTTCGGGCTCTATCCGGCCATCCGTGCCGCGCTGATGGACCCCATCGAAGCGCTCCGGCACGAATAGCCGCCAGTCTGGCCCGGATTATTCATCAGCCGCGGGGCGCTAGCCCCCGGTTTGCACAAATCGCGGTAAGAACCGAGGGCTAGCGCCCTGCGGCTGATTGAACGCGAACACCAATAACGAGTCGACGCAGGGCGCGACCAGCGGTCGCGGCTTTATGGGGTTTCCATTTCCCCCAGTGCTTCGATCAACCCGGCAATCATCTCCTCCGTGTGCCCGTGACTCAAACTAATCCGCAGCAGCGACTCCCCTTCGGGCACCGAGGGCGGGCGAATTGGCGGCACGAAGAAGCCGCGCCCTCGTAACTGTTCGGCCAGTTCCATCGTGCGCCGCACATCGCCCACGATCACCGGCACGATTTGGCTGGCCGAATCGCCGACGTTCCAGCCTTGCCGTCGCAGCGCGCCGCGAAACTGCTCGGCCGTTTGCAAGAGCTTCATTCGTCGCTCAGGCTCGTCTCGCACAATGTCCAGCGCCGCAATCGCCGCCGCCGCGCCGGCCGCGGGATGAGCCGTCGAAAAAACATACGGCCGGGCACGGTTCACCAGCCAGTCGATCAGCGCCAAGTCCCCGGCGACGAATCCGCCGGCGCAACCGAGCGCCTTGCTGAGCGTGCCGACGCGAATGTGAACGCCCCGTTCCACGCCGAGCATTTCAGCCACGCCGCGTCCCTGCCTGCCGAACACACCGGTCGCGTGGGCTTCGTCGACCATCAACATGCAGTCGTACCGCTCAGCCAGATCAGCCAACTCCACCAGCGGCGCCAAATCGCCGTCCATGCTGAACAAGCTGTCGGTTACGATCAACCGGCGACGATGGCCGCTCGATTCTCGCAGCATCTCTTCGAGTCGCGCGACGTCGCGATGTGGATACACGTTCACTTCCGCCCGCGACAGCCGACCGCCGTCGATGATGCTGGCGTGGTTTTTCTCGTCGCCGAAGATCGCATCGCCGCGTCCGACCAGCGCCGCGATGGTGCCGACGTTGGCGGCGAATCCGGAAGAGAACAACAGCGCGGCGCCCGTGTCTTCAAATTCGGCCAGCCGCTGCTCCAACGCGCGGTGTGCCGCAGCGTAGCCGGTTACCAGCGGACTGGCCCCGCTGCCCCAACCTGCTTCGTCGTCGAGCGCTTCGGACACGGCCCGAATCAATCGCGCGTCGCGGGCGAGTCCCAAGTAATCGTTCGATCCGAAGTTGACCAACTTGCCGCAGGGGACGTGACATTGAGCGCCGGTCGGCCCTAACTGGGTTGTACGACGGCGCATCAGACCGCCCGTCTCAAGCGAATCCAGCTCGTCGCCGATCCAGGCCAAGGGATGTTTTTCAGGTTGCGACATGGCCGCTCCAGTAAAGTACGTGTGTTGATGTTACGCTGTTTCGTAGGTCGCACGTTCCGCAGTTTCTACGCCGAAGGCGTTTAACTCCACAGCCCAGGGTCGCGCAGCGCACCCTGGGTCACGTCGCGGAAGAATAAGTTTTTACCCCGAAGGGGTTGCACAGATTAGACGCATGATAGGCGATTCGGTTTGTGCAACCCCTTCGGGGTAAAAATGTTAATTGGCATTCGTACCCAGGGTGCGCTGCGCGACCCTGGGCTGTGGAGTGCAACCGCTTCGCGGTAAAAAACTGGGCCACATCAAGGTTTACACCTCGCGCTTACCATGCCCCCGCTCGATCCTCAAACCGGGCCTCGACAAAACTCTGCGGGCCCATTTCCGGCCGGCGTTTCGTCACGGATCGAGCAATCCACTTCCGAGCCCAAAACACCCCATAATCCTCGTCATAACTTCTTTGACGCCAACGGCTTGCAACGCCCATTTCCGCCCGGCTCCCGTTGTGAGACCGCCCCAAAAACGCTATACTGCCGGATTGGATTCTTGCGAACAATCGCACACACTGCACCCACGCTCCCCCGAGCCAAAAACCGCCGCCAGCGGCGCGATCTGATCATCGCCGAAAGGACTCCCGTTGTCTACCGATTCCAGCGAGCCGACCGATCCTAACGAGCCCTCCAACGGCGAGCCCTCCATGGAACGCGGTATCATCGAGATGCCGATCGAAGAGGAGTTGAAGCAAAGTTACCTGACCTACGCCATGAGCGTCATCGTCAGCCGCGCGCTGCCCGACGTGCGCGACGGGCTGAAGCCTTCGCAGCGGCGAATTCTCGTGGCGATGAACGATCTGAATCTCTCGCCGGGCGCCAGCCGCGTCAAATGCGCCAAGATCTCCGGCGACACCAGCGGCAACTATCATCCGCACGGCGAAAGCGTCATCTATCCGACCCTGGTGCGCATGGCCCAGGAATGGAACATGCGGCACGTGCTGATCGACAAGCAGGGCAATTTCGGCTCGATCGCCGGGCTGCCGCCGGCGGCCATGCGATACACCGAAGCCCGCATGTCGCCCTTCGCGGCGCTGCTGCTCGACGACATCAATCTCGATACGGTCGATTTCGTTCCGACCTACGACGAGCGCCGCACCGAGCCGACTGTGCTGCCCTCGCGATATCCGAATCTGCTGGTCAACGGCTCCAACGGAATCGCGGTCGGCATGGCCACGTCGATTCCGCCACACAACATGGGCGAAGTTTGCGAGGCGGTCGTCAAGATCATCGACGAACCGGAGGTCTCGATCGACGAACTGATGGAGATCATCCCCGGTCCCGACTTTCCCACCGGCGGCGTGATCTGTGGTCGCGCGGGAATTCGCCAGGGCTATCACACCGGCCGCAGCACGATCATCCTGCGAGCCAAGACCAAGATCGAAGAGCACACCAAGGGCCGCAGCCGCATCGTCATTTCTGAAATCCCCTATCAGCAAGCCCGCGACCGCATCGAAGAGCGCATCGGCGCCGTGGCCTCCGATAAGCGGATCGACGGCATCACCGGCATCCGCAACGAGAGCGATCTGAAAGATCCGGTCCGCTTGGTGATCGAGCTGCGCAGAGACGTCGATCCGGAGGTCGTGCTCGCCCAGCTTTACCAGTTCACGCCGCTGCAAGACACCTTCTCGATCATCCTGTTGGCCCTGGTCGACGGCAAGCCGCGGGTGCTGACCCTCAAAGCCATGCTGGAGGAATTCCTCCGGCATCGCGTGGCCGTGCTCCGCCGCCGCACGCAGTTTCTGTTGGCTCGGTCGCGGCAGCGCAAGCACACGGTCGAGGGCTTGTTGCTGGCCCACGCCAATATCGACGAAGTGATCCGAGTGATCCGCACGTCGAAAACACAGGCCGAAGCAAAAGACCGGCTGATGCAGATCGAAACGCCCGCGGCGCTGCTGGAACGGGCGCTGGGCGAGGAGGGCTTCGCATCGTTTCAGTCGGATCGCGGCGTGAGCGAAAACTACACGCTCACTCCGGTGCAGGCCGACGCCATTTTGCGGATGACGCTCGGTTCGTTGGTCAACCTGGAACAAGAAAAACTCGCCGGCGAATTCCAAAAGCTGCTCGACGACATCAACGAATACAACCGCATCCTCTCCGACGAGAAAAACATCCTGGCGATGGTGCGCGACGACATGCAGGAGTTGAAGCGCAAGCACGGCGACAAGCGGCGCACCGAAATCTCCGGCGAAGAAATCGGCAAGGTCGACATCGGAGACCTGATCACCGAAGAAACCATGGTCGTCACCATCAGCCACAACGGTTACATCAAACGCACCGCCACCAGCGTCTATCGGGCGCAGCGGCGCGGCGGCAAGGGGCTCAAGGGCGCCCGCACCGAAGAAGAAGATCCGATCGAACATCTGTTCGTGGCCAGCACCCACGCCTATCTGATGTTCTTCACCAATCTCGGCCGGGTTTACTGGCTGAAGGTTTACGATCTGCCGCAACTGAGCCGATCGAGCCGCGGCCGGGCCGTGGTGAATCTGCTCAAACTGGGCGAGGGCGAAAAAATCGCCGACTGTCGAGCCGTTCGAGATTTCCACAAGCCGGGCCACTTCCTGATGATGGCCACTCGCAACGGACTGATAAAAAAGAGCAGCTTGGAATCGTACAGCCGCCCGCGAACCGGCGGCATCATCGCCATCAAACTCCGCGAGGGCGACGAAGTGGTCGACGTCGTTGTGACCGGCCCCGGCGACGAAGTGGTGCTTTCGACCGCCGCCGGCATGGCGATCCGTTTCAAGGAGTCCGACGCCCGCGGGCTGGGCCGAAACTCCAGCGGCGTCAAAGGCATCACGCTGGTCGGCGACGATCACGTCGTCGGCATGGTCGTGGCCGACCCCGACGGCCTGCTGCTGACCGTCTGCGCCAAGGGTTACGGCAAACGAACGTTCTTCGGGCCGAATCAAGTGGTCGAGCCCGAAGAGACAGACACCGAAGAGACTGACATCGACGAGACTGACATCGACGAGACTGACATCGACGAGACTGACATCGACGAGACTGACATCGACGAGACTGATGCCGCAGAGACTGACACCGAGGAAATTGACGCTGAAGAGACCGGCCCCGAAGAGACGGACACCGAAGGGTCGAAAGCACCTTCCTCCACCAGCCGCTATCGCACGCAGCGTCGCGGCGGCAAGGGCCTGCGCGACATCAAAACCACCGAACGCAACGGCCCGGTCATCAGCATCGTGCGCGCCAACGACGACGACGAGTTCATCATGATGACCGCCCGCGGCAAACTCCAGCGCATCGCCGCCCGCGACGTCAGCACCGTCGGCCGCAACACCCAAGGCGTGCGGATCATGTCGTTAGACAAAGGCGACACCCTGGCGGTCATCGTGCGCGTGCCGAAAGAAGAGAACGGGGACGCAAACGGAGACGCAAACGGAGACGAGCCAACGGACGTCGAACCGCAAGGATCGTCGTCCGCGTCGGAATCGACGGATGCTGAGACGTAGGTTATGCTTCAGCATAACACCTCGCCCGCCGCGACATTGCGAAGGTTCTGTTATGCT
>JADFKK010000129.1 GCA_022564995.1 Planctomycetota bacterium
AACTGGAAAACCTCGAATCGGCCATCAACCTTCACATGGCCTATTACAACTTCTGCTGGCGTCCGGGCGAGATGAGGGTCACGCCGGCGATGGCCGCCAAGGTCACCAAGACGCTGTGGAGTTTCGATGATCTGATGATGGGGACGGCGGCCTAGCGGTTTTTTCCTAACATTTGGTCAAACGGTATCACTACCATCAATTTCGCGTGCTTGACCAGGAGCAAGGTGCCCCGGTCTTTCTTGTACGCCCCTCTGGCGAAACGACGCACGTCGCCATTCCAATCGACGAGGCTCGTCGAATGTTCGACGATTACCTCCGGCGAGAGTTAAAAGTTGGATTTGAACAGGCGGATGCGGGCCAGTTGGAACCGTGGGACATGGAAGCGACGCTGCAAGAAGCGCATCGTCGCCACGCCGTCAGTAAACCCTAACTTTGGGCAGACGACCTTGTTGACAGGTGAACCCATAATCCAATACCTCAACACGGACCTCGACCTTATCGCGTCGTTTCCGCTTGACGACCTCGCGGCGGCGCTCGAGGCTCTTGGCGTTTTTCCGCTTCATGCTACCCTCGGCGATGACGGCCTTTGGTGGTCCACGCATGAATCCGAAAACGATCCCACCGAACCTGAATCGAATATCGCGGAGATATTAACCGCAATCGAAGCGTTACCCACTGCCGCGATGAAGATGTGGAATGAATGCGAGAAACGTGAATTCAACGTCGGTTACGATTGCGGCGATGAGCCGTGGGCATTCAACCAGGGCCTGTCGAACGAAACACTGCGTCGGATGGCGCAATGCGGCTTGACGTTGCGTTGGACGTTGTACCCCTTTCGTCGTGATGATTCGGTGGAGCCCACGCCAAATTCGTAGTGAGAAAGTTCGTCACGCTCCTTGCACCCGAAACACCTTGTCGTACGCCGGATATACACCTACCACGAGCCCATGTAAGAAACAGTAAAGCGCTCGGGCCTGCGAATGACGGCCTCAATCTCACTTTTTCGTCGTGGTGAGGTTCTCTAGATAGGGCTTCCCGGCCTCGTACCGTTTCAGCCGCGCTTCGCTCAGGCGAGCCGACTCGATTCGCTTGCTTTGTCGCAACAACTCGATACAAAGTTTAACCGTCTTGACGGCGTCGGCAAATCGGCCGTCACGCGCATAGGCGGCTGCCAGCGTGTCGAGCGACGATGGATCTCGATTCTCTAGCTTCCGGCAAACCGCTTCGGCAAGGCGAATCGCCTCTTTCGCGTCGGCGACCTTGGCGTCGGGGTGCGTCGCCAGAAGCCAGGCCAGATCGTTGGCCGGCGGAATCGATCCGGGATGAAGCTTGACGGCCAACCGAAACGCCGTGACCGCTTCCGCCGCGTCTCCTTGCCGAACCTTCCCTTGGCCCAGGGCATAATACGCCCGGCTTAAATCGAGTCGTGTTTGCGCGTCACCCGTAGCGAGTTGCAACGCGGCACGCAAGTGGCGGATCGCTTCTGGCAGCTCTCCTCGCTTCAGGTGCATTCGCCCAAGGTCGCGCCAGGCCCGCAGCGCCTCGTCGTTCTCTCCGTCTTCGCTCAACAACGTGCCGAGAAAGAAGAGCACCTTGGCGTGCTGGACCTGAAGATGCCCGGGCCGCTGGTCGCGCGCGATGGCGTCGAGCTGTCTCAGATAATCCTTCGCGTGCCGACGATATCCGCCCTCGAAGAATTTCAGTGCCACCTGAAGCGATCCGACCGGTGCGGGGCGAATTCGCTGTCGCCCGGCAAAGGGCATCGCGCGTCGTCGCGTCTCCTCCTCTGAGGCGTCGAGCGCCGCGACATCTTCGAGCAGTCGGTCGATCGAAACGGCTCCCTTGTAGATGACGGCGACGCGTCCGTGCCGATCGAGCAAGAAGCTGCTGGGCAGCGGGAGCGGCTTCTGAACGTCGATCAAGGTGCGCTGAACGACCTCCATCTTGTCGACTGCCGCGGCCGTTGCCCAACCGGCAATAAAGGGAAACCGCGTGCGCCGGATGGTTTCGTGTGCCGCCCGTTCGCTGGTTTTGCGGCTTTCATCGAGCCGGTCGACGCAGAGGCCGACGATTTCGAGTCCGGCGCTGCGAATTCGCGCCTGGGCGGCGGTGATTTCGTGCATTTCCTTAACGCACGGCCGACACCAACTGGCCCAGAGATTGACGAGCAGCGGCCCGTCCCGCGGCCCGCCGAGCCGCTCGCCGGTCCCGTCGAGCCTCTCAAACATCATTGCCGGCAGTGGCGGCTTACTGATCAGCACGATGCGAGCCGACTCGGACGGCGGGGGGATTTTTGGCTGCGAGGGTGCCAACTTGACCGCGCGGGTGATGACGTCAATCGGCTCGATCCGACCGCTGCCCTGCACGATTCGATAGCGCCGGTCGACCTCCACGTTCAAAAACTTTTCGATCTTTCCATCGGGCCAGCGCACTTCCAGCGTGCGCACGTGCTGAGCATCGCCCAGGCCGAAATGCATCGTCTTGCTCGATTGCGACAGGTAAGAATCTCCCGCGCGGAGCGTCTGGATCATGCGTCGCGATGACTCACCGGCCAATTGCAGCGTCACTCGAGCCCCGATCGCGTCGCGATTGCAGGTAACGCCCCGCAGTTGAATCGCGATGTAGTGATTGCCGGTGACGGTGTCGTTTCGCAGCAGTCGCAGGCGCGGCGCGCTGCGGCTGTTGATCCACAGATCCAAATCGCCGTCGTGGTCCCAGTCGACGGCACAGATCGCCCTGGCATCATCGAGAAAGTCGAGTCCCGAAACGGCGGAAATATCAGCCCAGCGGCCGTCGCCCGTATTCAGAAAACAACAGTTGCGTTCATGGCCGCTCCAGCTTCGCCCCTCGAACATCAGCCGATTGGTGGCGCTCCAGGCGTTGCGATAGTCGAGGACTTTTTTCGGGTCGCTCTGATCGGCGGGGGACTGCGACGCCACGCGCCGCCAGAAGAAACTTCACAAATCATCCGGATTGGCCTGCGTGACGAAGCCGTTGGCCACCACGATGTCTTCCCGGCCATCGTTGTTCAAGTCAACAAATTTCGATCCCCAAGCCCAACGTCCCATGGTCACGCCGGTCTCGACGCTGACGTCAAGAAACTTGCCGCCACCGACGTTCTTAAAGAGCGAATTACCGCGGGCCATGCGACGAATTTGAGCCAGCGTGACCTGATCGTCGCCTTGGCGAAATTGGCGCTGGTAGGTGATGCGGTTGCCGGCGCTGGAGAACATGTTACTCACGTACAAATCCATCAGGCCGTCGTTGTTATAGTCGCCCCAAGAGACCGACATCCCCGAGGCGATGTCTTCCACGCCGGCCTCGGCCGCCACGTCGCGAAAGCGTCCGCTGGGCTTGTCGAACTGATAGAGATTGTTGCGGCCGTAGTCGTTGGCGACGTACAGATCCAAGTCACCGTCGTTGTCGTAGTCCTCCCAGGCGGCCGCGTAGGTGAACCGGCGGTTATTCTGATCCAGCCCCACACGCTGCGTCACGTTCTCGAAGCGCATTTTTCCGAGATTGCGAAACAGCGCGTTTTGGGCGCCGTTGTTCGCATCCTGATACGGAATCGGCACCCCCAGCACGCTTTCGCTCTGGTCGGCCGTGTTGGCCGTGTGGCCGGCCACGTAGAGATCCAGCAGACCGTCGCCGTCGTAATCGACGGCCGAGAGCGATGAGACCGAGGATCCAAAGGAGATTTTTACAACCTGCCCGAATCGTCCATGCCCATCATTAACATGCACCAGAACCATCAACTGCGCGCCCAACACGAGATCTTGATCGCCGTCGTTGTCCAAGTCCACCAGCAGGGCACAGTCACACGGGTCGAGCCAATCGACGGCGGAGGTGGCCGGCGCGTCGCGAAGTGTGCCGTCGGCCTGCTGCAAAAAGAGCCGGTTCGGAAGACCGCTACCCTGGCACAAATAGATGTCGTCCAGGCCGTCGCCGTTGACGTCCCCCAGGGCCATGCCCTCAAGGCCGGTGATAAACGGAGCCAGGATGCGCTCCCCGCGATTGCGCCAGTGATCGACGTCGTACACCAGTTGTTTTCGATACGCCGCCGTGGCCCCGAGCACCGATTCAGTGCAGTCGGAGAACATCGGGCCGCTACCGTCGGCAGTGACGATTTCCTCGAATTCATCGACCGCGATGGCGAGTAGCATGGGCGGCGCGCCGTCCGCTAATTGCCAGCGACATTGCCATGTTGCGTTTTGCTGTACTACGCGGCCAGCGACGCGGCCGGTCGCTTGATAGTCGACGCGGGTCACGGCGACGTCTTGCACGTCGTCTCGCACGGTGATGCCGACGATCTTCAACTTCACGCGCACGTCGACACCGCCGATGAGCGGTGCCGCGAGCTGGCGCAGGGCGCGGGCCAGCGCTTCGGGACCCGTTCCGTCCGGTTCGTCGGCCGGTGGCGCACTGCTCGGTCCAGCGTCGGCTGGCCGCCGCACGACGAGAACACGGTCGCGGTAGACTTCCGTAAGCGCCGGACGGAGCACGGTCGCGGCAAACTCTGGCGCCGCCAGGCCGGCGAGCTTATCTGAGGAGATCGAATCTGCGTGGGCGATCAAATCGCCCAGGTCGCGTAGTCTACGCATAGCAAGTTGCTGAATCACTTCGGTCTGCCAGCCGTCACGGGCCGGATCGACCCGATTGTATTCGTCAGCGACTCGCAGCGTGAAGCGGCGATTTTCGTGGCCGGGAACGAGGGCGGGGCCGTCAAGGATCTTGGCTTCGGGCCGCCGTGCATCGCCGACCGGCGGAGCGTCGCCATCGGCATGGTCCAGCGCTGGCCGCTCGCCGTCTCCGCAGCCGGCAAGCGCAGCGGCCAGCAGCACCAAGACCCGACACGGCCAGATTGCCTGTTTTCGTTGCTGGTGAGGGTTTTTTTCCATTTTTTCGTTCCAGACGGCCCGTCGCGCGTCCGACGCTCAGCACGGCCGGCGTCAACAACATAACATTATACGTGACAGATAGTTATGGTGCAGGCCTCCGTCACGGGTCTTGAATCTGGCGGCAAATAAAACACAAATGAATGGGGGGTAATTCGGCTGGGGGTTTATTTCCAACTATTTTCCAACAATATCCTTGCGTGGCGAGTTGGGGCAATTAAACTGAATATTCCGAATCTGCGGGGGATTTGTGCAGAATGCGCCCCTTTGAGAATCAACGCCATTGTCATTCCTGCGCTAATGTATGAGGAAACGACTGATGAAAAAAACTACGACCCTCTTGGCCGCCATCACTGCAACCCTTCTTGGCTTGGCCGCCGCCGTTCAGGCGTCACCCTATTCTAACGCCGTGCTGGCAGACAATCCGGTTGCCTACTGGCGATTTGAGGAGGCGACCACGGCATCGCCCGCTGTCGATTCTGGCTCGAACGCCACGATCACGAACGGAACCTACAACAATGTCAATCTAGTGCCAAATCTATATGAAGGTGGAACTCTGGGGCAGGCGGTCCAATTTACCACGCCCAATTCCTCAAATATCGATTTCGGGGCGCTGAGTGCCGGCGATTTGGCCCAGTTGGTTTCGATGCGTGCTTGCTGCGGAGGCCCGGAACCGAACAAAACCACCAGCGTCGAATTCTGGATGAACAGTACGCAGGCCGGCCACGGAAACAACTGGCGGGCGCCTCTCGTCTTTGGCGAGGAAAGCCCCGGCGACGGCGATATTCAGTGGGGCTGGATCGACGACAATCCCGCCGGCACCATCGGCGTCGCGGCGAACGACATCTCGGTCAATCTCGGACACAGCAGCACGTCGGTTACCGATGGCCAATGGCATCACATCGTGTTGACGATGGATTGGGGTATCCGAACGCAGAAGGTCTACGTCGACGGCGTGCTGGAAGCGGATGACGTGATCGGCGGCGGTAACGATCTGCTGCAAGACAACGAGGGTCGCATCCGCTATATGGGTTGGGACCAGCGATCCGACCAGCCGGCGACGTGGGTTGGCATGCTTGATGAGGTCGCCATTTATGACAAGATCCTCACCGACCAGGACGCGCTGGACCACTTCAACGCGGCGTTCATTCCCGAGCCCAGCAGCATCGTGCTGCTCCTGCTGGGATTGATTGGCGCGGCGAGCTGTCGCTGGCGGCGACGTCGCGTGGCCTAGCTGCCCATAAGACTTCCATACTGCAACGCGAAAAGGGCCACCCTCGGGTGGCCCTTTTTCGTTTTAGGCGATCGGCAGATGAGAATTTACCTGTCGTAGCTGCCGTCGCCAGACGGTGGATACGCTCAATCCACGCTCTGGCGAGCGTAGTTACAGGTAAGGTCGAGTGCGGCTCCTCGCTGCCTATCCAAACACCTTGTCGTACGCCAAATACACGCCCGCCACCAACAACCCCAAGAAAGATACCCACAGGCCCAGATCCCACAGCAGGTTCGGCTTGAGACGCTTGTCGCAGCGGGTGTAGCGGAAATAGATGGCGGCCACGCCGAGCATCGGCAACATCAGGGCTTGCATGGTGCCGGAGATGAACACGAGGGTGACCGGATTGGGATAGATCCAATAGACCGCGGCGCAGGCGGCCGGGAAAAGGATGCCGAGAATGCGAATGCTCCAGCGGCGGCCTTTCTCGCTCATGTTGGTCAAGCCCACCACGTTGACCACGTCGGTGGCCATGCGGGTCTGGGCGGCGTTGGCACAGAAAAAGGTCGAATACAGCACGGCGAAGGCACCGAACAGAAACAGCGTGCCGGCGATCGCGCCGAATACGGGCTCGTACATGACGGCCAGCATCCGCACCATTTCGCTCTTGGCCGGCTGCAAACCGGTGCGGTTGAGCACGGCGGCTCCCAGTAGATAAAAGGCGACCGTCGCAATCGTGTAGATCACCATCGAGCACCAGGCGTCCCAACGCATGACCCGCAGCCAACCCTTGGCCCGCTCGGCCCACTCGGGCGATTCGTCGTGCGGCCCGGTGAAGCGCCCGTAACCTTTCTCCAGGCACCAGTACGGATAGGCGACCAATTCCGACGCGCCGACGCCGATAATGCCGAAGGTCATCAGGGCCGTAGTCAGCGGCTTCGCGCCGGCGAGTTTTTGGGACACGCTGAGTTGTGCCGCATGGAAACTCAACCCGTCGATGATGTCGCCAAAACTTATGGCCCACGATTCGTGAAACTGCAGCGCGACGACATTGGCGATCGTCACGACCGTGAACGAACCGACCATGATCATCACGAAGCGTTCGATAAATCCGTAGCGGCCCCAAAACAGCAATACGGCGGTCACCGCGGCAACGATGACCGCCCAGTATTTGTGGTCGAGCGGTTCGAGCAGCGGCCCGGCCGCTTCCTTTTCGTCGGCGAGAATTTGGACGTCCTGCTTGAGCACTGCGATTGTCGCGAGGGCCTCTTCGGCATCCTCGCCTTCGTCGTCGTCATCGACGGCGGCCTGGTATCGATCGAGTTGGGCCTTTTTCTCGTTGTACTGTTGGTGAGTTGCGATGAGATGATTGTAGGCTTCGACCCTCGGTTTCAAGCCGTCAAGTTCCGCCTTGAGCTCGTCGGCCTGTTCGGTATTCCCGTTGGCCAGTTCCAGCTTGAGCTGCGCCGTTTTCGCCTGATGTTTTACCTTGGCGTCGAGCTGCGCGTTGTAGGCTCTGCCCTCTTTGGTCAGCGGCAGGCTGATCGCCAGGGCCTGGCCGACGCCGCCGACGATGCCGCCGAGTTGGCCCATCGAGGCCAGAAACATGATCGCCCAGAACCAGATCAGCCAATTGCCGCGGACCTCGTGACGCCCCCAACGTCCGCCGAACGAAGGGCCGGGCACCTCGTTCAGCGCCGTCAGCGCGGTCTTGCCGGAAGTGATCGCGTAGCGGCCCAGTTCGACCTGCACGAAAACCTTGATAACGCAGCCGACGATGATCAGCCACAGCAGCCAAATACCGGCCTGGGCACCCGTGATCGTCGTGGCGATCAACTCGCCCGAGCCGACAATCGACCCGGCCAGCACCAGCCCCGGGCCGAGGCGGCGGAGAATGCCGCCGATGGTTTGTGGCGGAGCTTCGGTCATGTTGACCGGCGAGGGTTGTTCGGTGGGCGGTTCGTTGGACATGTGGTTTTACCTGGAGTGGTGAATCGTGGTTTCGATCAGCCGCTGGGCGCTAGCCCACGGTTCCTTGCGGACGTACTCCCAGCGAACCGGACGCTAGCGCGTCGCGGCTGACGTCTTCCTGGAAAGCTAGAATTGTGGTGAATTGCCCCGGGTGTTGCAAGTAGCCGCAAGGCAACGCCCTCTCAGCAGCGGCGAGCGGCCGACCGGACGAAGAATTGAGACAGGATAACGGCCGGATTGCGGTGGGGAGAATCAGGCCGAGGTGGTAGATTGCGGCCTGTCGCAGGTTCTTCCCCTCCGGGCTTGCCCCGGTGGAAACGGGTTTTTGCACTACCGCGGCTTCGCCTGTCTTCTTTGTCACTCGCGATTCCGCCGCCGAAGGCGGCGGAATCGCGAGTGAAGGGAGCGCGCCGGCGGGGGCGGCTTAGTGCAAAAACGTTCGCTCCACCGGGGGCAAGCCCGGTGGCGGCGGAGCGGTCGTCTGTTGAAGCGTAACGGTACGAACAAGGCACGATCAATTCACAAGCGCAATCCTCGGACAGACTGACAGTTTGTCCGCTGGGGCGCGCATAACACGGAAGAGAAATTGCCATGAGACGGATCTCGCGGAGTGGTGGACTTTGGATGGTTGTCGTGTTGTTGTTGTTGTTGAACGGCGCGGCGCTGAACTTGCCCGTTACCGTGATGGCCGAAGATCGTCCTTCGCCGCCGCGCGTGAGTAGTTACGCCTATCCTTATACTGATCGGACACCGCAACGTCCCACAGCCAAGAAGCCGTCCATCGACCCCAACGCCGTCTTCGTCGCGAAGGTCAAGCCGGGATCGTTCGCGTTGGTGCTTAATGACGGGAACCGCTACATTTGGACGCCACCTGCCGGACAGAAGATTCCGCTGGAAACCGCTTTCGCAAAAGTCGAGGTGCCGCTGGCGCTCGTTGCGTCGGTGTCGTTTTCCGATGAGCAGGGCGCCGTCAAGGTGGCGTTTCGTAATGGAGACAGTCTCACCGGCAAGCTGCTGCTGAAGGAATTGGAGATTCGCACGGCGTATGGGGATCTTACGGTGCCGGTTAGCGCGATGACGTTTCTGGGGGCGGGGGGAGTGAAAAGGGTGGCGACGAAGCCACGCGAGCCGGCCGTACCACGCTCTCGCTACGAATCTGGGGACTCGCTTCCGCCCAGGCCGGTTCCGACTGCTCGTATTGATCGTGTGCGCCGCTAACGCGGGGGCGCGACCACTGGTCGCGGCTTTACATTCTGCAAGGGTCGCGATTTGCATTACTCCGGCGTGACGTAGGCCGCGGTGATGCCGCCGTCGACGACTAGCTCGCTGCCGGTCATGTAGGAGGAGTCGTCGCTGGCCAGGAACAACGCGGCCCGGGCCATCTCGCCGGCCAGCCCGAAGCGGCCCATGGGGATGTGGACCAATCGCCGCTGGCGCTTCTCTTCGGTGTCGAGAAAGTTCATCAACAGCTCGGTTTTCAACGGCCCGGGGCAGAGCGCGTTGACGCGGATGTTCTCGCGGGCGTGAATCACCGCCAACTCGCGGGTCATCGCCAACACGCCGCCCTTCGATGCCGTGTAGGCCAACTGCGGCGTGGCGGCGCCCATCAAGGCCACGAACGAAGCCGTGTTGATGATCGCCCCGCCGCCGGCGCGTCGCAGCGCCGGGATGCCCGCTTTGCAGCCAAAGAACACGCCCTTGAGATTCACGTTTAGCGTGCGATCCCAGACTGCCTCATCGGTTTGTTCCGCGTCGCCATCATCGCCGAGCATGATGCCGGCGTTGTTGAACAACACATCGAGCCGGCCATATTCGCTTTCGGCCCGCTCGATCATCGCCCGGCAATCGTCGGCCGCCGAGACGTCGGCGTGCTGATAAACGGCCGCGCCGCCGGCCTCTTCGATCATCGCCACGGTTTCTGCTCCGCCCTCGTCGTTGACGTCGACGACGACGATCTTGGCTCCTTCGGCAGCGAACAGCACGGCCGTTTCGCGCCCGATGCCGCTGGCCGCGCCGGTGATCAGCGTGATTTTGTTTTCGAGACGCATGATTGGTTCCTTGGAGTGTCGCGGGATCGCTGTAGGCGATTTATTATTGCCGTGGCACCGGCGTCCCGCCGGTGAACCACACAGGCGGGACGCCTGTGCCACGTTTCATCACAGGCGGGACGCCTGTGCCACGTTTCGCCCTGGAGCCGGCGGTCGGCGACGGGAGACGCCTCCTACACATTCTGATCGCCGTCGGAGACGCCTCCTACAGCGTTCACCAACGCATCGAAAATTCGCTGCTGCTCCGGGTCTTCCGCCGCGCTCAACTCGGGGTGCCACTGCACGGCGACCAACCAGGGGTGCCCGCTTAACTCGATCGCTTCAATCACGCCGTCGGCCGCGGTGGCGACGACTTCGAGCCCCGGCGCTACCTCGCGAATCGCCTGATGATGCCACGACTGCGGCGAACATTCGGTGGTCTGCATGATCTTGGCGATGCGCGAGTCGGGCTGCACGGAAACCGGATGCGGCACAGGCTCGCGGGGCGGCAAGCGATGCTTAATCTGCCCGCCGAACACATCGGGCAAATGCTCGTGCAGCGTTCCGCCCAGGGCAACATTGACAAGCTGCATTCCCCGGCAGATCGCCAGAGTCGGCATGCCGCAATCTATCAACCGCTTTGCCAGCTCGACCTCCATACGATCCCGCTCGCCGTCGACCATATAGACCGCCTCGTGCTGCTGGCCGCCGTACAGCGCCGGGTCGATGTCTCCTCCGCCGGCCAGAACGATCGCGTCGAACTGCGCGAGCAGCACGTCAATTCGAGTTTCGCCCGGCGGAATCAACAGCGGCACCGCCCCGGCCCGCCGCACCGATTCGACATACTGCACCGGCAGCGGATACTGATCCTCTTTGTCGCGCCCGTAGGTCGTGATGCCGATGATGGGAGTCATGGAATTCGGAATGTGGAATTCGGAAACGGGGCAGAGCCGCCCTGTCCCCAGGGCGATGTACGTTGGCGCTGCCAACACGCATCGCCGTGGGGACACGGCGGCTCCGTTAAATCCTCTCGAAGTATCGCTGCCGCTCCCAGTCAGTAACGGCCCGGTCGTAGGCTTGTTGCTCGGTGCGGAAGAAGTGGACAAGATGGGTTACGACGTTTTCGCCGAAGGCTTCGCGGGCGAAATCGCTCTGCTCGAAAATGTCGGTGGCTGCGTGCAACGTGCGGGGAACGTGCGGCACGTCGCGGGCGGAGTAGACGTCGCCGTCGAACATGTCCGGCGGCTCGGTCTTGTTGGCGATGCCGTCCAGGCCCGATGCCAAAGCCGCGGCAAACGTCAAATACGGATTGCAATCCGCCCCCGGCAGGCGGCATTCGATCCGCAGGCTCTCGCCGCTGCCGACCACACGGAAGCCGGCGGTGCGGTTGTCGTGGCTCCAGGCCAAGCGGGTCGGCGCCCAAGAGCCGGCTTGATAGCGTTTGTACGAGTTCACGTTGGGCGCGTAGCAGACCATCAGCTCCGCCGCGCGGGCCATCCAGCCGCCGAGAAACCAGCGAAACTCGTCGGAGCATTTGATCGGCCCCAGCGAATGATCGCCGGCGAAGATGTTTTCGCCGTCGCGCCACAAACTGAGATGGACGTGGCAGCTCGACCCGGCGCCGTCTGCGGCCCACTTGGCCATGAACGTGACGCTCCAGCCCAGCCGGTCGGCCAACTCCTTCAAGCATTGTTTATAGACCGCGTGTCGATCGGCCATCTGCAGCACCTCGGCGTAGCAGACGTTCAACTCGTGCTGCCCGAGGCCCCATTCGCCCTTGGTGCATTCGACCGGCACGCCCGAGGCCGACAGATGACGCCGGGCCTCGGCGTTGAACTCCTCGACCCGGGCGCCTTGCAGGGCGTGATAGTCTTCGATGTACCAGCCGGCCGACTGGAGGTTGGTGTGCTTCTTGCCGGCCGCCTCGCGAAACGAATCGCGGAACAGATAGTATTCGATCTCCGAGGCGGCCATCACCGTGAAGCCGGCGCCCGTGGCCCGTTCGATCTGCCGGCGAAGCATCGACCGCGGGGCCTGCTCGACGGGCACGTGTGTTGCCGGATCGTGGACGTCGGCCAACACCATGGCCGTGCGATCGAGCCAACTGGCGATTCGCAGCGTGTCAAAATCGGGCGCGAGATGGAAATCGCCATAGCCTTTTTCCCAATTGGCCAGTTCGTATCCGGCCACCGGCTCCATTTCCATGTCGACCGTGAGCAGATAATTGCAGGCGTGTGTGCCGGCGTCGGCCACGGTCTGCAAGAAGAACCGCCCATCGAATCGCTTGCCCATCAGCCGGCCGTACAGATCGGTAAAGCCGACCAGCACGGTGTCGATCTGCCCGCCCTCGACCGCGGTGGAGAGTTGGTCGAGGCTGAGCATTCCCGTGGGGGTCGTCATGTGTGTTGTTCTCCAAGCGGGCGGTGCCCTGGTTGTTAGTAGCCCGACGCGTAAGCGAGGATTTCAGCGTGTGGTAGTGATTCCGTTTCAGTCGTTGTCAGAGGGAAACGGTGGGCATGAGAAAAAAGCGAAAGAATCCGCTCTGCCGCCGTGCCGTGTTGACAGTCAAATTCAGTCCCAGCCGTGCCATGCATCCACAAGTTCTCCAACGACGATATTGAATACCTTCGGTTGACTCTCAAGCCACCGCCGCACGGTTTCACGATGCTGATCGGTGGCCGAGCCCCGAGCGTTGAATGCGACAATGCCATCAAATTCGTGCGGGCCGCCCGCGCCGCCGAATTGAAGACCGTCACCTTCGATCATTTCGAGGAAACGATCGAGCAGGTCGTCATCTTCAACGGCCGAGACGCTAGTTGGCGTGCGGAAGGCAACGTGAAAACAGAGTTCACGGAATTCACCTAGGTGAAGTTTTTTGCGGAGTCGCTTTTTCATCAAGGTTCGCCTGCCGAACAGTTTTCTGGTCGCCGATGTGTCGAAAAGTCTGGGAATCTAACGCGAGGTCGGCACGATCAGCCGGCCCATTATCCTGTCCGGGGCGGAGGAGGGGAAGGGCAGCGTGCGGCAGGCTCGCGCTCGCTTACGCTTTTTGAAGTTGCGCAAATCAGCCGCGGAGCGGCGACATCGAATAGCCTGGGGCGCGAGCCCCAGGAAATCGTGGTCGAATTAAGTTCTGAAAGCCCCGGAGGGGCGACATCGGATGACGTCGCACGGTGTCGCCCCTCCGGGGCTTTCCGCTGGAGAATTGACATTATCCCTGGGGCTGGCGCCCCAGGCTATTCGATGTCGTCCCTCCGGGACTAAAAAAGCGCAACTTCAAAACTTACGCTTCGCGCTCACGATACACGCCCCATCTGAATCCCCAACTCCTCGATCGCCTCGCCGATCGCCACGAGCAACTGGCGGATGTCGTCGGGGAAGACGTGGCCGATGTTGCCGATGCGGAACGTGTCGGCGACGCTCACCTTGCCGGGATAAATCACGAAGCGACGTTTTTTCATCGCATCGTAGAACGGCCGGAACTGAAAGGTCGAGTCATCGGGAAATAAGAACGACGTGATAATATGCGACTGATGTTGCGGATCGATCAGCGTGCGGAAGCCGATCTCTGCCATGCCCTCGACCAGCAGCCGTTGGTTTTCCGCGTAGCGCTCCGCCCGGGCCGCGACACCGCCCTCCTCTTCGAGTTCCACAAGTGCCTGGGCGAACGCTCGAACCGTGTGCGTCGGCGAGGTGAATCGCCACTTTCCGCCGCCGGTTTCCATGGCCCTCCACTGGTCGAACAGGTCGAGGCTGAGGCTGCGCGCGCAGCCTTCGGTAGCTTCGAGCGCCCGCCGATGGGCGATTACGAAGCCAAAACCGGGCACGCCTTGAATGCACTTGTTGGCCGAGGAGACCAGGTAATCGGCGCCCAATTCGCCCATCGTCATCGGCACGCCCCCGAACGACGACATGGCGTCGAGGATATATTTTTTGCCGAATTGCTTCGCCAAACGCCCGACTTCCGCCGCCGGATTGAGCAGCCCCGTGGTCGTTTCGCAATGCACCATCGCCACGTGCGTGATCGTCGGGTCGGTCGAAAGGGCCTGTTCGACGCGATTCAAATCGGCCGGCTGAGTTTCCGGCTGATCGATGATGATCGCATCGATTTTCAATCGCGCGGCGATCTGCCCGATCCGCTGCCCATAGGCCCCGTTGTCGACCAGCAGCAACTTGCCGTCCGGCGGAATCACCGATCCGAGCGTCGCCTCGACCGAAAACGTGCCGCTGCCCTGCATCAAGACCGACGTGTAATCGCCGCCATCCTCGTCTTCACAGGCCAGCGCGACCAGCCGGCGGCGAATGTCGCTGACGATCGAATTATAATCGTCGTCCCAAGTGCAATAATCTCGCATCATCGCCTGCCTGACCGATCGAGAGGTGGTCAGTGGGCCGGGCGTAAGCAGCAAGTAAGGAATGTCGTCGTCCAATGGAATGGCTCCGGCAGTGGGTGGTCGGTAAATGAAGGCTTCGCACAGTATATCATATCGGGCGGCCCATCTTCGGCAACACGCGATGACCTTGGTCATTCGCTCTTCCGCCTCGACTCGGCCGCCAGAAGTGGTACAATAAAAGGACTTCGGTTGCTGCCTTTCCATGCATCAACAAAGTTCGACTTCACTTTCACCGAGAACTCACATGGGCGCAACTCACGTTACCGTTGCCGTGTCGAACCCGGCCGATCCCGAACGCCGCTGGGAAGGTCTGTTCTTGGTCGATACGGGTGCAATTGATTGCTACGTTCCCGCCAGTAGGCTACGCGAAATCGGCGTTGAACCGAGAGGCAAGCGAACCTACGAACTGGCCGACGGGTCCGAAGTGGTTTTGGACATCGGAGTTGCCCAGATCGAGTTCATGGGCGAAGTCGTCGGCGCGACGGTGATCTTCGGCAACGATGACGCCGAGCCGCTGCTGGGCGTCACGGCGTTGGAATCGGTCGGCATCGAAGTCGATCCGCGGAATCAGCGTCTCAAGCGGCTGCCCACGGTGCGATTGAAGTGAAGGTGCTGGGCCAACTTCAATGCCCGACGTGATAGTACGATTCGTACAGCGTGCGGGCCTGTCGCTCGGCGGTCTCCCAATCCCAGTCGGTCTCGGTGAAGCGATCGGGGCTGAGGCTCTTGACGTATTTCGATGGCTCGGCGTCGAACATCGACTCGACCACGTGGCGGCCGATGCCGGCGGAGCCGGAGACGCCGTGGGCGTTACAGCCGCCGGCCATCACAAAGCCTTGCACCTGGCGGCTGGGGCCGACGATGAAGCGGCCATCGGGCGTGAAGGTGGGCCAACCTTTTTGCACGCTGCGAATGCCCAGCTCGCGCACCTGCGGGAAGTACGGCGCGAGTTGCCGGCTGAATCCGTCGAGCACCTCCCAATCGGGCTCGATCGGCGGGGCAAGTTCATCCGGTGAAAAATCGCCCGGATCGCACGAAAGACTGGCCGGCTCCCAACCGCCAACGAGCAGCGAGTTGACCTCCGCCCGCAGGTAAAGCGTGGCGTCTGGGATGCGGACCACGGGCAAATCGGGCGTCATCCCGTCGGCCGGCACGGTGATGAAGTATTCGTGACGAACCGGGACGATCGGCAAGCGGAGGCCGACGCTTTGGGCAATGTGATAGGCATGGGCACCGGCGGCATTGACGACGGTGCTACACGCGACGGCGCCGCGATTGGTTTCGACGCCGACGACGCGGCCGTTTTCGACGACGACCCGCTCGACCTGCGTGCCGGTGGCGAAGCGCACGCCGCGGGCTTTGGCGAAGGCCCGATACGCCATCGCCAAGTCGGTCGGCTGCAAGTATCCGTCGCTGGGACACCAGAGCACGGATTTGACGCGATCGAAGCTCAGCAGCGGCCATTTTTCCTGGGCGGCGTCGTTGCTGAGGAATGAGACTTCCAGGCCGGATTGTTCTGCTACGGCCGCCAAGCGGTTGAATTCATCGACGCGCTCGTCGGTGAGCGCCAATCGCAGCGAGCCGACTTGTCGCCAGGCCGGGTTCGCTTCGTCGTGTTGCTGCAATTCGGAAAACGTCTCGACCGACCACATCGCCAGCCGCGTTCGTTCGACGCTGGAGCGGACCTGCCCGACGAGTCCGGCCGCTTCGGCGCTGGTGACCGCCGCCAGAGCCGGTTCGCGTTCGAGCAGCAACACGTCGGTTTTTCCGGCCGCCGCGAGACTATATGCCACGCCACAGCCGACGGCTCCGCCGCCGATGATTACGATTTGGGCATCATCAAGGTTTGGCATCAATCACCTCGATCAACAATTCCGCGATGTCGCGCACGGCGACGTCGCTTTCACTCGCCGCCACGCCGTCGCTGACCATCGTCAGGCAAAACGGACAGGCAACCGCAACGGTTTTCGCTCCCGTCGCGAGTACTTCTTCGATTCGCCCGACGCCGATGCGCTGATCCGGCGTGTCGTCGAACCACATTCGCCCTCCGCCGGCGCCGCAGCAGGCGGTCGCTCGACCGTGGCGGGGCATTTCGACCAGCTCGCCGTCGCCGCCGAGCGTTTGTTGTAACACATCGCGGGGCGCAGCGGTCACGTTCTGCACGCGGGCCAGGTAACACGGGTCGTGATACGTTACTTTGCCTGGAGCGAGTTTTTTCCGAGCTTCCGCGTCGATCTTCAATCGGCCCTCGGCGATCAACTCGGCGAGAAACTCGCTGTGGTGAACTACTTCGTAACGGCCGCCCATCTGGGGATAGTCGCTGCGAAAACTGTTCAAACAATGCGGGCAATGCGTGAGAATTTTCTTCACCCCGGCGGCGCCCAGCACCTCGACATTGGCCGCCGCCACTTCTTGAAACAAAAACTCTTCGCCCATCCGCCGGGCCGACTCGCCCGTGCAGCGTTCCTCGGGCCCCAGCACGGCGAAGTTCACCTCGGCGATTTGCAGCAGCCGCACCACGCTACGGGCGATCTTCCGCACTCGGCGATCGTAGGCGGCCGCGCAGCCGACCCAATAGAGCACGTCGAACTGTGGATTTTCCGCCACGGTCGGCACGCCCAGCCCGTCGGCCCAGGCAAAGCGCTCTTGCGGCGGCAGGCCCCAGGGATTTCCGGACCGCTGGGTTTTTTGCAAAGCGGCGGCGGCCGGACCGCGCAGCGCGCCTTCGCCGATCGCGAATCGCCGCATGTCGGTGATCAAGTCTAGCGGGCTGACGCCCAGCGGACAAACGTCGACGCAAGCCGAGCAGGTAGTGCAGGACCACAGCGTCTCGTGCGAAACAACCCCGCCGACCAACTCCGGCAATTCGGAGGTGCCGTGGAGATTCATCACCCCGCGCACGTCCTGCACCACGTCGCGCGGCGAGAGCGGCTTGCCGGCTTCGTGTGCGGGGCAGACGTCTTGGCAGCGTCCGCAGGAGACGCAGGCGTCTAATTGCAGCAACTGCCGGCGGGTAAAATGCTCGATTTGGCCGACGCCGACGAGGCCAGTTTCTTCGACTTGCTCCATCGAAATGAGGTCCATCGTGCCGAGCGGGCGGTGGGCCGACGCGAGATTCTTCGCACCAGCGATTACATGCAGCAGCCGTGTGTAGGGTGCCGCGGCGATCAGCCCCAGGGCCAGCGCGGCGTGTAGCCACCAGAGGACGAAGTGCAGCGTGACGGCGCCCGCCTGGTCGATGCCGGCGGTTTGCAACGATCGAGCCACCGCCAATCCGACAAACGAAAACTCCGGCCGGACGGTCTGTTCGCGAATGATCCGCGCGCCTTCGGTTGCGTATCCGCTTAGACCGATCATCAGCAACGCGGCCAGCACGCCCCAGTCGAGCGACCGCTGAGCGATGCTGCCGGGCATGCGCCAGCGCCGAAAGGCCAGCAATCCGCAGCCGGTTAAGAACACGAGCCCAAAGGCGTCGAGCGTGATTTCAAAGACGGCGTAGTAGACGCCCTTGTGAAACACGGCGTCATTGGCATCGCGTCCCAACATCCCGGCAAGCACATGTTCGACCGCGATTAGTGCGGTGCCGATGGTGAGCACGACGAAGCCGCTGAACAGCAGCAGATGGGCGGAAGTGGCCAATGTGCGGCCGGGGACACGGTTTTGGCGCAGGCGAGATTGAAACAGCAGCTCGGGCAAAGCCGCCAGCGTGGATTTGACGAAGCTCTTCGATCCGTCCGATGGCTGGCCGATGCGCCACAGGCGGGCGCGTCGATAGACGCCGTAGGCGAAACATGCCAGCGCCGCGGCTGCTATCGCATAAAACGCGGCTTTGGCTGCCGGAGGGATGTTGCCGAAGACTTCGCGCGTCCACTCGGATGTGTCTGCTAGGATCGGAGCGAAAAGAGCATATCCGTGATTCATTGCGAGTCGTCAAATGTGCGGAGATCGAGGGAAAGAGAGCCGCCGTGTCCCCACGGCGATGCATGTCGGCGGTGCATAGTACATCGCCCTGGGGACAGGGCGGCTCTGTTCAGACTCCGCAGCTGAGATCAATCTCCATCGAGCTTTTCAATCAATTCGGGAATCAACTCGTACACATCGCCAACGAGTCCATAGTCGGCGACCTCAAAAATCGGGGCGTCGGGGTCGCTGTTGATGGCCACGATCACCTGGGAGTTTTTCATGCCGGCCAGATGCTGCACGGCGCCGGAAATGCCGAGCGCCATGTACAGCTCCGGCGCCACGATCTTGCCGGTTTGGCCAACTTGAAACTCGTTGGGCGTAATGCCGGCGTCGACCAAGGCCCGACTGCTGCCGGTGGCGGCGCCGAGCCGGTCGGCCAGCGTGCCGATCAGCCGCTCGAAATCTTCGCTGTTCTTGATCGCCCGCCCGCCGGAAACGACCACGCGGGCTTCCGTCACGTCGGGCCGGCCGGTTTCTTTGCTGGCGAGGCCCTCGAATTGAATGTGATTGGGCAGAGCCGCCGCGTCGACTTCAATCTTTTCGATCGACCCCGGGCGGTTCTTTACGGCCGCCTCCTCGTAAGCCGACGGACGAACCGTGACGATCTGCACCGGCCCGTGCAACACGACGGTCGCGTTGACTGCCCCGGCATACATTGGGCGCTGTAATAGCAACCGGTCGTCGCGCCACTCGTGGGCGATCACGTCGCTGGCCATGGCCCCGCCCAGCAGTCCACCGGCCCGGGCGACAATGTCCTTGGCAAATGTTGTGGCGGCGGCAGTGACTAGATCGAACGCGCCGGCGCCGGCCACGTCGGCGATCACCCGGGCGTAACGATCGGCCACCGGACTGCGCAGCGCCTCGTCGTCGGCCACCAGCACATCGGCGAATCGCGCCGCGTCGGCAGCGACTTCGTCCAAGCCGCTGCCGAGGAGCAGGCAAGTCACCGATCCGTCGGTTTGCACCGCCAGTTGATTCGCGAACCCCAGCGCGCAGCGGCTGGCAGTGCGCAGGTGGGTTCCATTGTGTTCGGCGATTAGCAAGATGCGCATTGATAAAGTTCGTTCTAGATTACCTCGGCAACATTGCGCAGCCGATCGATCAGTTCGTCGACCGAATCAACCCGTTCACACTGCCGATCGGACGACGTGCCTTCCATCGCCACGATTTCGATCCGCGGCTCGATCGTGAGGCCCAACTCTTCACAACTCAGCCGCTCGATCGTCTTTTTTTTCGCCCGCATGATGCTTGGCAACGAGGCGTAACGCGGTTCGTTCAATCGCAGATCGGTGGTGACCACGGCCGGCAAGGATACCCGCACCGTTTCGATGCCCGCGTCGGTTTCTCGATCGACGCGCAGCCCGCCCTCGACCAATTCGACCTTCGAGGCGAACGTCGCCTGCGGCCAGTCGAGCAGCGCGGCCAGAAACTGCCCGGCCTGATTCGCATCGTCGTCGACCGCCTGCTTGCCCATGATGATCAGGTTGGGCGATTCTCGCTCGACGACCTTCACCAGCAGCCGGGCGACATTCCACGGGTCGACCGGCCGATCTGTCTCGACCAACAAAGCCCGCTCGGCCCCCATCGCCAAGGCCGTGCGAAGCTGCTCTTCGTATTCATCGCCGCCGACTCCGACCGCCACCACCTCGACCGGCTGGCTGCTCTCTTCGCTGATTCGCACTGCCTCTTCCAAGGCGATCGCGTCGAACGGATTGACCACAAACGGCAGCATCGACGTGTCGATGCTCAGCCCATCCGCCGCCACGCGAATTCGCTGATCCGTATCGGGCACACGTTTTGTGGGGACGAGAATTTTCATGGGGCCGACTTTCCTTCGACGCGGCCGTAGTAACTGCCGCTCATCGCCTGACATTTCTCGTTGATTTCTTCGCGGTCTCGGTAACCCGGCATGTCGAAGAATCGATCGGCTTCGATCGACGCGACGTCGTATTTCGTCCGGCCGTCGAGAATCAAATCGGCCATGATGACGCCAATCGTCGGGCTCTGCACGATGCCGTGACCGGAGAAGCCGGCACAGTGAAACAGCCCTGCCAAGCTCGGCAGCACTCCGCAAAACGGCTTGCCGTCGGGCGTAAAAGTCATGATCCCGGTGGTGATCGTCATCGGCGTCCGCTCGTTGATCCAGGGGAATCGTTGGCCGGCCGCGTCAATCAAAATCGCCACCCGAATGTCGTCGCGGGCCGCTTTCATCGCCGACATGTCGAAATCGTCGGGCAGCTTCGCCGCGTCGAACAGCAGCGGATCGGCTTCGTACATGCCGACGATCAGCCCGCCGCTTTCGGGCCGTGAGTAGATCCGCAGATGCCGGTTGCGAATTCCGGGGCTGAGGCGATCGACGGGGTTCTGTTCATCGGGCCGCGTGGTCAGATAGACGTGCCCGATCGCGCCGGTCGGCAAGGTTGCATCGGCCATGTCGGCGATCAAATACGACCATGGCCCGCCGGCATTGACGACGACCGGGGCGTGATACTCGCCCTCGTCGGTGGCCACGCCGGTGACTCGGCCGCCGGCGGTGATGATCTTCCGCACCGGGCAATTGGTTTTATACGTCACGCCGTGCTCGCGGCCGACCTTGATGTAGGCGCTGACCAACTCGGCCGGCTGCAAGTGGCCGTCGGTCGGACAGTAACAGGCATCGAGCAAATCGTCGGTCCGCATGTAGGGCAGCTTCTCGGCCACTTCGCCGGCCGTGAGATGATCGATGTCGAAGCCGATCGATTTGCCCATCGCTACCAGATCGGCGATTTCCTTGGCCCGCTCGGGCGTTTCGGCAAGGCGCAGCGATCCGGTCTGAACGTAGATTTCTACGTCGGCCCGCTGCTGCAATTCATGCACAACGGTTATCCCGTCCATCAACATCTTCGTGTGGGCTTCGGTGCCGCGCAATTGGCCCAGCAGTCCGGCGGCACGCCCGGTCGAGCCGTTGCCGAGCCGCTGGCGCTCGAGCACGATCACCTTGCTGCCGCGCAGAGCCAATTGCATCGCCGTGCTCAGCCCGGCCACGCCGCCGCCGATGATGATGACGTCGGAAGTTTCGATGGGAGTCATTACTGCTTTTCGCTTTCTGAGTGAAACGTCATGACTTTTAACTAGTTTCTGTTGCCGAAATCAGAAAGGCGGCGGTTTGGGCCTACGGGCGGGGTTGGTCTTGGCAAAAATAAACGCATCGTTATCCTGTTGAAAACA
>JADFKK010000130.1 GCA_022564995.1 Planctomycetota bacterium
GTCCGGTTTGAAGAGGGGGGAGGCAATGTTAATTGCACGGCATACAGCTATTGAGGCACGAACGGGAAACCAGGATACTGATCTATGTTGGAGCCTACCCATCTAACATTCCTCCTCTACTCTACCGGGCAACATATTTTCCCTACATCTTCGGCTTGAATTTCCCGCCAAGAACGATTCATAAACCGGGGATATGAGTGGTCCGCAGATTCCACAGATTCGCGCAGATAAACGAATTCGTTACCCATCCACGATCCATCTGCGTAAATCCGCAATCATCTGCGGACCGCCCCGAACGCGAAGTAACGGCCGCCCGCCCATTGATTCGTCCGGATGAATCGGATGAACAAAGGATGGATGGCCCTGACTATTGCCCTCATTGTCCACCCCACCCCAATCCAGAGCAACAGCGGAGCGACGGGGAATCGATACTGTTTTGGTCGTTGTTGGAGAGAAACGGTGGGAAGTTTGAAAAGTTTAGGGCGAAGGTGGCTCCGTTTGGCGTCGGTCAAGAATGACGCCGATCGCAAGACCAACGCATACGCCAAAGAACATGAACGAACCTGCCGTGTAGATAGCGGGTTCAAGGTCAAGATACCCGCGGTTGACGGCCGGATTGACGAAGAAATTGAGGATGTCGCCAACTCCCTTGCCGAGCAGAGTGCATGGAATGACAAAACCCCAGCGCAAGGAAAACCCAATCACCGCGACGATCACGAATGATGCATACATTGGCCACCAGTCAAATAGGTCAAAGCGACCAAATGGTGGCGGCCATACATCGGGGTGAAGAGCGTATGCGCGCGCGGCCCAAAGGGAGCAAGCCGCCGCCGCTAGAATATAGAGCACGTTGAGGTTCAGTGGCCTTGGGCCGGCAGGCAGCCCGTGGTTCTTCCGAAATAACATGGCTCACTCGCCCTGCGCCCCGCAGCCCCATTATCTTGTCCATAGCGGCGGAGTCAAACGCTTTCACCCAACCCCAATCTGCGTTGACCCGACGACAAAATTCCGCGATACTTGCGCGGTTACCTGGTGGTCGCCCTAGATTGCCTATTCTACCCGTCCTGTCGGGCGAGTGATTTGCTGTTTTTTCGGGATGTGAACATGGCTACCGCCGAAATTACCGACCTGGGCGAGTACTGCCGCGACGTGGCCGAGCGGGCGAAGCGCGCTAGCGAGGAATTGGCGCAGGCCGGCGGGGCGCAGAAGAACGCTTGGCTGCGGCAATCGGCCGAGATGTTGCGCGGGCGAACCGACGCGCTGTTGGTGGCGAATGAAAAAGACATCGAGGCGGCGCCCTCGTTTGGGCTTTCCGACGCTCAAGTCGATCGGCTGCGGCTTTCGGCGGAGCGGATTGAGGGGATCGCCGCGGCGCTGGAGGAGATCGCCGCGCTGGCCGATCCGATCGGCGAGGTGATCGAGTCTTCGCGGCGGCCGAATGGGTTGGAGGTGTCGAAGATTCGCGTGCCGCTCGGGGTGGTGTTTTTCATCTACGAGTCGCGACCGAATGTGACGGCTGACGCGGCGGCGATCTGCCTAAAGAGCGGAAACGCCGTGATCCTCCGCGGCGGCAAGGAAGCTGCCCATTCCTCACGGGCGATCGTCGACATGCTGGCCGAAGCATTGAAAGACAACGACCTGCCGGCCGATGCCCTGCAACTGGTCGCCACGGCCGATCGTGAGGCCGTTGGCCATTTTCTCGTGCTGGACGAGCTGATCGACGTGGCCATTCCCCGCGGCGGCGAGGGGCTGATTCGTCGCGTTTCGGCCGAGGCGAAAATGCCGGTTATCAAACACTTCGCCGGTAACTGTCACGTTTACATCGACGCGGCGGCCGACTTGGAGATGGCCGAAGCGATCACCATCAATTCCAAGTGTCAGCGGCTGGGCGTCTGCAACACATGCGAGTCGTTGGTAGTTCATGCCGACATTGCGGCCGAGATTCTACCGCGACTCGGCGAAGCGCTCGCCAAGAACAACGTCGAAATCCGCGGAGACGAACGCACCCGCGAGTTGCTACCGGTTGCCAAGGAAGCCAGCCAAGCGGACTTCGCGGCCGAATACCTCGACGCGATCATTTCGCTGAAAATCGTTGGCTCCATCGACGAGGCGATTCGACACATCAACCACTACAGCAGCGGTCACACCGAGGCGATCGTCACCGGCGACTTAGCAGCGGCCCGCGAGTTTGTTGCCCGCATCGACAGTTCGGCCGTGATGGTCAACGCCAGCACCCGTTTCAACGACGGCGGCGAGTTTGGCCTGGGCGCCGAGATCGGCATCAGCACCGACAAATTTCATGCCCGCGGGCCGTGTGGACTCAGGGAGTTGACGATCTACAAATACGTGGTTTATGGAGATGGACATGTCAGGTGACGTTTTAAGCCAAGCGGAAGTCGAAAGCCTGTTGACGGCGATGGAAACGAGCAATCCGGCCGCCAAGCGGACGACGGGGGTCTCGTCGCGCGCCAGTGGCGGCGCGAAAGGGCCCGGTGCGAAGACACGCGAGAAGATTACGCCGTATGATTTCAAGCGGCCCGAACGCGTCGGCAAAGAACAGATGCGGGCGTTACAGACTTTGCACGAGGGTTTCGGGCGAAACTTCGGCGCCGCGCTATCGGCCCTGTTGCGGAGCATTGTCGAGGTGAAGCTGACCAGTGTCGATCAACTTACCTACAGCGAGTTCGTCTTCAGCCTGGAAAACCCCACCTGTTTTAATCTGCTGCGAGCCGAGCCTTTGGAAGGCAATCTGATCCTCGACATCAACCCTTCCATTCTATATCCGATCATCGATCGGCTGCTCGGCGGCGGAAAAGATACCGGCCCGCTGGCCCGCCGGCCGCTGACCGAGATCGAATTGCGGCTGGTGGCCAAGATCACGGGGTTGTTTCTGGACGAGCTGCGGCATGCCTGGGAAAACGTGCTCGATTTGAAACTTTCGGTGGATCGTGTCGAGAGCAATCCGCAACTGGTGCAGATCGTGCCGCCGAACGAAGTGGTGGTGTTGATCAGTTTCGAGTTGACGATCGGCGACGTGCGGGGAATGATGAATCTGTGCATCCCGTTCAACTCGATCGAGCGGATCGGCAACAAGCTCACGGCCAACACGTGGGTCAGCTACGGCCGCAAGCAGGCTACGCCGGAGACGATCGAGCGGCTCAGCAACAACCTGAGAGGTTCGACGGTCGAGTTGGTGGTCTATCTGGCCGAAACGCACATTACCACGTCTGACCTGGTCGGCCTGCGGGTCGGCGACATCATCACCACGGAAAAAGACATCAACAGCCCGCTGATCGTCTACCTGGAAGGCGTGCCGAAGTTCCGCGCGCGTCCTGGCGCCTATAAGGGTCACAAGTCGATCGAAGTGCAGCAGCAGATCGATCCGCCGCCGGAGGTGGTGGTGGAGGAGTAAAGTAGCCCATTGCCGATTCGTCCTCGTACCTCCTCCTCGTACTCGTACCTCCTCGTACTCGTACTCGTACTCGTACTCGTACTCGTACTCGTACTCGATCTCGCCATTCGAGTACGAGTACGAGGTACGAGGACGAGTTCCTAGCACGATCTCCCGCCGGCCATCGCCGCCTCATTCTCCAGCGGTGGCAGGGCTTCTTCCAACACGCCCTTGACCCGGGGCCACATCAGCAGGGCCTCGATGACCATCCAGATTTGCAGGACCATGACGGCACCGCCGATGCCGAGCAGCAGGTAATTCCCTTTCGGCAGCCAGCCCGAGTCGGCGTTGAACATTTGCCAGATGAGTGCCCAGGCCGGCAAGACAATCATCAAGACCATCGGCGCGGCGGCGAACCAAATCGGTTTGTTGCGTCGCCGCAGGTAAAAGACGGTGACCATGAAGGCCAGTCCGGCCAGCAATTGATTGGTCGCGCCAAACAGCGGCCAGAGAATCAGGCCGCCCGTGCCGGCGCCGCCAGGACCGGGCAACATGGCCATCGCGCCTCCCGTCACCACGGCGATGAGAGTCGCTACATATTTGTTGGCCAGCGGTCTGAGGTGGGCGGTAATCGCCAATTCTTGAATCACATAACGCTGCAATCGCGTGGCCGTATCGAGCGTGGTGGCGGCGAAGCTGGCCACGAGCACAGCCACGATGCCGATGGCCAGCTTGAGCGGCAGCCCCAGCACGGCGATGAAGTTGGCCCCACCCTCAATGAAGGCGCCGACTTTGTCCCCCAGCCCGAACGCGCTCCAACCTTTTTCAGCATCGTAACGGGTTGTCCACGCCGCGGGACCGACCAGCTTTTCACCCTCGGCCGTTTCGTGCGGTTTGTAGTCGTAGCCGGCGGCATTAGCGGCTTTCGTGTCGCGGTCGAACTTGCCCATCCCCACACCGGCACAGCAGGCGATAATGACCACCACGGCCAACGCTCCTTCGAGCAACATCGCCCCGTAGCCGACATACTGGGCGTCGGACTCCGAAGAAAGCTGCTTGCTACTGGTGCCGCTGCTGACGACGCAATGAAATCCGCTGACCGCACCACAGGCGATCGTAATGAACAAGAAGGGCCACATCGGCGGCGCGCCGCGAGCGATGTTCTCGCTTTTGACAATCGCCGGCGCGCTGTTGATGTCGGCCTGCCCCGTAGAACTCGCCACCAACAGCCCGACGACCAATAGTCCCAACGCCAACAACAATTGGTGGCTGTTGATGTAGTCGCGCGGCTGAAGCAACGTCCACACCGGCAGTACCGAAGCGAAGAAGCAGTAGGTCAGCAGAATTACGGTCCACACCACGATGGGATTATCAACATGAAGAACCACCGGGAAATAATAAACGCCAATCGCCAACGCCCCATACATTATCCCCAGGGCCATAAGCGACGGCACCAGCAGCCCGCCGCCTTTTTTATAAACCCAATAACCGATGGCGATGGCGATCGGAATTTCGATCCACACCGACAGCACCGTCTCGGGATACATCTTAAAAATCGCCGCGATCACCAGCCCGAAAATCGCCAGCACAATCATCAAAGCGAAAAACAGAATGAGCAGAAACAATACCTTCGCCCGCGGACCGATCATCCGCCCGGCCACCTCGCCGATGGTCTGACCGCGGTTGCGCAGTGAGATGACCAGGGCGCCGAAGTCATGGACCGCCCCAATGAAGATCGACCCGAAGATCACCCACACCAGCGCCGGCAGCCAGCCCCAGAAGACCGCAATCGCCGGGCCAACAATCGGCCCCGTGCCGGCGATGCTGACGAAGTGATGGCCGAAAACCACGCTTTTCTTAGTAGGAATAAAGTCGACGTCGTCGCGCAGTTGCCGGCTCGGCACCGGCGCCGATGGATCGAGCCCAAAGATCCGCCGGGCCAGCCAGCGACCGTAGGTATGATAAGCAACGATATAGCCAACAAACGCGCCGACGGCGATGAGCAGAGTGATCACAAAAATCGTCCCAACGATGTTGCGTAAGGTGCATTGTACTGAAAATCATCCAGCAGCTCCGGGCGGCGCCGGGCCGTAGGCGCTGGGCTCCATGCTGTGGGTGGCGCGGCCTTGGCTGAGGCCGCGCATCGTGCTGGAATAGCCGAAGAGACTAGCCAGCGGGGCGGTGGCGTCGATGATAACCATCTCGTCGCGGGTGGTGGTTCGTTGTATCGACGCCCGACGCTTCTGCAGGTCGCTGATGAAATCGCCCAGGTATTCTTCCGGGCAGGTGATCTGCATTTTCATGATGGGCTCGAGCAAGACGACGCCGGCCTCGCGCAGGCCGACGTTGAAGGCGTCGTTGCTGGCGATGCGAAAGGCCACGTCGGTCGATTCGCCCTCGCGCTGCTGGCCGCCGGTGAGGGTCACCTTGAGCTTCATCAGCGGATTGCCGAACAGTCCGCCGCCCCGGCCGATGTCGGTTAGCTCGTCGAGCACCACCGCGATCATTTCTTCGGACAGATTGCCGGCGGAATCGCAAGCGACCGTGACCGGGTCTTCGCCCTCGTCCCACGGCTCCATCCGCAGCGTCACCTCACCAAAGGTCTGCTGGCCGGCGATCTGGCGATGACACTCGCCGGTGACCTCGACCGGTTGCTGAATCGTCTCGCGGTAGCTGACCCGGGGCTTGTGGACTTTGACGTTGAGGTTGAAGTCTCGCAGTAGCTTGTGTTTGATCACCTCCAGGTGCAGCTCGCCCATGCCGGAGATAATCGTCTGGCCGGTCTCTTCGCTTTCGGCGGCCCGGAAGGTCGGATCCTGGCGTTTCATCACTTCGAGCGCCGCGGCGAGTTTTTTGCGATCGGTCGAGGTCTCCGGCTCGATGGCCATCGAGATGACGGTCTCGGGAAAGGCGATTGATTCGAGCACGATGGGATGCTGCGGATCGCAAAGTGTGTCGCCGGTGACTGAATGGCGCAGGCCAATCACACCGACGATGTCGCCGGCCGCCACACTCTTGACCTGCTGGCGATCGTCGGACTGGATGTGCCAGAGCTGCGAGACGTTTTCCTTCTTGTCCTTGGTCGGATTGTAGGTGCGGCTGTTGGCGGACAGTTCGCCGGAATAGACGCGCACAAAGTACAGGTCGCCGTGTTTGGCCGCTTCGATCTTGAAGACCAGGGCGCAAAAAGGCTCTTTTTCGTCGGCACGTCGGGTTTCGGTCTCGTCGTTGCCACCGGCGGCGCCCTTGCCAGCGGATTTTTTTGCCTGGCGTTTTTCCCGTTTGCTGGCAGCGGCGCCTTTTTCGGGACGGGTGCCTTCGACTGGCGGGACATCCTTCGGGCTGGGTAGGTAGGCGGCCACCGCATCGAGCACCGGCTGCACGCCGGCGTGATCGAGGGCCGATCCGCACAACACCGGCACGATGAAACGATGGACGGTTGCCTGGCGGAGCACGCGATGCACCAGATCGGCGGGAATCGGCTTTTCCTGAATGGCCAATTCCATTAGTTCGTCGCTGTATTCGTAGAGCACTTCGAGCATGGAATTTCGCGCGGCCGAAGCTTCTTTGGCGAACTCGTCGGGAATATCGACCGCGACGACCTTGGCTCCCTTCGACTCTTCTGGGAAGGTGAGCAGCTTCATGTCAACAAGATCGATGATGCCGCGAAAGGCTCCTTGCAGATGCGGCGGACCGGCGCCGACGGGGATTTGCACCGGCAGCGGATTTGAGCCGAGTCGCTTGCGAATTTGCTCGACGGTGCCCTCGAAATCGGCCCCCTCGCGGTCCATCTTGTTGATGAAGGCGATTCGCGGCACGCCGTAACGGTCGGCCTGTCGCCAAACCGTCTCGCTTTGGGCCTCGACGCCCTCGCGAGCACTAAACACGACAACACCGCCATCAAGGACGCGCAGGCTGCGTTCTACCTCGGCCGTAAAGTCGACGTGGCCCGGCGTATCGATCAAGTTCACCACGACGTCTTTCCACTTGAACGTAACACAGGCCGAGTAGATCGTGATGCCGCGCTGCTGCTCTTCTTCGTCGGAGTCGGTGGTGGTCGTGCCCTTGTCGACGTCACCCATGCGATGGGTCGCGCCGCTGTAAAACAGCATCCGCTCGGTGAGCGTGGTTTTTCCGGCATCAATGTGGGCGATGACGCCGATGTTGCGGATTTGTTGGATGTTGCGTGTCATGGTCGATACATCATAACCCGACGCGTAAGCGAGGATGATCACTGGGCAGCACAAGCGCATGAACAACGCCTCGCCGCAAATGATCGCGGCGAGGCGTAGGTGAGATTTCTCTTCGTCGGTTACCAGGCAAAGTGGGCGAAGGCCTTGTTGGCGTCGGCCATGCGATGGATATTTTCGCGCCGGGTCATCGCAGCGCCTTCTTTGTTGTAGGCGGCCGCGAGCTCATCGGCCAACCGCAGGTAGGTCGGACGCCCCTTCTTTTCTCGCACGGCAATCAAAATCCAGCGCAACGCCAGTGACTGTTGGCGAATTCGATTGACCTGCATCGGAACCTGATAGGCTGCCCCGCCAACGCGCCGCGAGCGGACTTCGATGTGTGGCTTGACGTTTTCGATCGCTTGATTAAACACTTCGATCGGCTCTTCGTCGGGAATCTTTTTCTTGATCTCGTCGAGCGCCGAATAAAAAATCCTCAACGCCGTCGTCTTCTTGCCGCCGTGCATCAGGCAATTGACGAACTTACTGACCAGCTTCGAATCGTAAACGGGATCTCCGCGAAGCTGCTTGCGACTGGAAGTAATACGACCCATAACAAATGTTTCCGTCCGATCAATGAATGAATGAATGAATGAATAAGTAGCAGGAACCGCCGCTACGATTTCGCCGTTAGGTTTTCTTGGCCCCGTATCGGCTGCGCGACTGCTTGCGGCCCTCGACTCCCAGGGCGTCGAGCGTTCCGCGGATTACCTGATATCGCACCCCCGGCAAGTCCCGCACTCGGCCGCCGCGTACCAACACGATCGAGTGTTCTTGCAGAGTGTGACCCTCGCCCGGAATGTAGACCGTGACTTCCTTGCCGTTCGAAAGACGCACGCGAGTGATCTTTCGCAGAGCCGAATTCGGCTTCTTGGGCGTCATGGTGCGGACCTGAAGACAGACGCCGCGTTTCTGCGGGCAGCGGTCCAAAACCGGGGCCTTGCTCACGTTGCGAGACTTCTTGCGTCCCTTGCGGACCAGTTGGTTAATTGTCGGCATAGTGACCTTGTGCGAAGCACCGGTGGATTAATGAAATTTTTCCCAACCATCGAGCCTAACGAAATGTCCTGGTGTGTCAAGACGGGGGCAAAGCATTACCCTTCCTCGGGCGGCGCCGGGTCGACCCCGCCCAAGATCGAGTCAAGAATGTCTTCGGTCGATCCCCCTTCGCTGCTGGCGTCGGCCCCGTCGCTGACGGCTTCGGTGCTGACGGCTTCGGTGCTGACGACGGATTCGGTGCTGACGACGGATTCGGTGCTGACGACGGATTCGGTGCTGACTTCAACTCCGACTGTGGCTGGCTGCTCTGATTGCGGCTTGGGCGGCTCGGCGTCCGATCCGTTGCCCGATTCCGCAGACGACGTATCCAACAGCGGGAACGCCCGCTCCAATTGAGTCTCTTTTTCGGTCTTGAGGATGTCCAACGCCTCGGGGTTGATGCGGACGTCGGATTCCTGGAAGGTGTGAAACCCGGTGCCCGCGGGAATCAAATGGCCGAGAATGACATTCTCCTTCAGTCCGACCAAGCGGTCGATCTTGCCGGCCAGCGCCGCTTCGGTCAATACCTTGGTCGTTTCCTGGAAGCTGGCGGCGGAGATGAAGCTGGTGCTCTGCACGGCCGCCTTGGTGATTCCCAGCAGTTGTGTGCTGGCGGTCGCCGGTTTCGGCTTGGTGCCCTTGGCCAGATCACCGCCGAGCGCTTCGATTTGCGCATTCACCTGCTCGATGGCCTCCACCGGAACGATCGAATCGACTTCGAAGTCGCTGTCACCCTTGTCCGTGATCTTCAGGCACTTGGCCAATCCGATATTCGCTTCGCGGAACTCGAACTTGTCCATCACGATACCCGGCAAGAGATTCGTATCGCCCGGATTCTCGATCATTAGCTTGCGCAACATGCGAGCGACGATCACCTCGCAGTGCTTGTCGTTGATGTCGACTCGCTGGCTGCGGTAGACGTTTTGTATTTCGCGGACGAGGTAGTGCTGAACTGCTTCCTCGCCGGAGATCCGCAGGATTTCATGCGGCACCAGCGGCCCATCGACCAGGGCCTCTCCCGCTCGCACGAAATCTCCGGCGTGAACGCGCAGGTGCGTTCCGTGGGCGACGAGGTGTTCGCGTTCGATTCCCGCCTCGCTACGTACGACGATCGAGCGCTTGCCCCGGCGTTTCTCGCCGAGGATGTCGACGATGCCGTCCAACTCCGCGATAACGGCCGCATCTTTCGGCTTGCGGGCCTCGAAAATCTCGGTCACTCGCGGTAAACCGCCGGTGATGTCTTTGGTGCCGACCTGCTCACGCGGCGTCTTGGCCAGCAGCGAACCGGGCGAAACTTTCTTGCCTTCGGCGACTTCAATGTAGGCACGCTCGGGCAGATAGTAGAAATCGAGAATCGTGCCGTCCTTGCCCTCCAGCACGATCTGCGGGTGCAGATCGCCCTTGTGTTCAATGACCAATTGACGAATGTGACCGCTGGGGTCTCTTTCCTTACGAACCGTTTCCCCTTCGACAAGATCTTCGTAACGGACCTTTCCGCTGACCTCGGCAAGGATGGGAATGCTGTGCGGATCCCACTGACAAAGCACGGTTCCTTCTTTAACCTCTTGGTCCTCCTCGACGAGCAGGTGCGAACCGGCGGGGACTGCGTACTTTTCGAGTTCTCGCCCCTTGGGGTCGAGCAGCAACAATTCGCCGTTACGGGCCAGCACGACCTGCCGGCCCTCGTCGGTTCGGACCACCTTGAGTCGGGTGAACTTGACCACGCCGGCCTTCTTGGCCTTGATTTCACTTTCTTCCAAGTCGGTATTAGCAACGCCGCCGATGTGGAAGGTACGCATCGTCAATTGCGTGCCAGGCTCGCCGATGCTCTGGGCCGCGATGATTCCGACCGCCATGCCCTCTTCGACGAGCGATCCGGTCGACAGGTCCATTCCATAACACAAGCGGCAAACACCCAGCGTCGCGTCGCACGTCAGGACGCTACGAACCTGAATTTTCTCCAGGCCGAGTTCTTCGATGCTGCGGGCGATCGCGCTGGTGATCATTTCGTCCGCACGAACGATCACTTGGTCGGTGATTGGGTTGACGATGTTGTTGCGGCTGACGCGTCCGAGAATCGAGTCGTACAGGCGAACATCGACCTTTTCACCGCGATAGGTAACCCCCTTGGTGATGCCCTGCGTCGTGCCACAGTCTTCCGCGGTCACGACGACGTTTTGCGCCACGTCAGCCAGCTTGCGGGTGAGATAACCAGAGTCGGCTGTTTTCAGGGCCGTGTCGGCCAGGCCTTTACGGGCACCGTGCGTCGAACTGAAATACTCAAGCACCGAAAGGCCTTCGCGGAAATTGGCCTTGATCGGCGTTTCGATGATTTTTCCGGACGGTTTGGCCATCAGGCCGCGCATTCCGGCCAACTGACGAATTTGCTCGACACCGCCACGAGCACCCGAGTGGGCCATCAGGTGAATCGGATTGACGTAGCCATCGGTTCGATGGTCTTGCTCCAATTCGGCCATCATTTCGGAGGTGATGCTCTCTCGGGCGTGCGTCCAGGCATCGAGCACCTGATTGTATCGCTCGCCGTCGGTGATGATGCCGCGCTGATAAAGCTTGTTGGTCTTGACGACCTGTTTCTCCGCCAGCGAAACGATCTTGCCCTTATTTGCGGGCGTAATGAGATCATCCGTGGCGAACGACAAACCAGACGAGGTGCTCTGTGCAAAGCCCAGCGCCTTCATGTCGTCAAGTAGATCGATGGTGCTGCCGCGGCCGAGGATTTGATAGCTGTCCGAGATCACCTTGGCCAACTCTCCCGATCGCATCGCAATGTTGTAGTAGGGCATTCCCGTCGGCAGCATCACATTGAAAATGACGCGGCCGACCGTCGTTTCGACCAACGATCCTTCTTGTTCGATGACGCTTTCGTCGTCGACGCTTTTGATGCCGCGACCGGACGGAAGCCTGACCTTAATCCTTGCGTGGGTGTCGACGACTGCCAGCGAATAGGCCAATTGGACTTCATCCAGCGAGCTGAAAATCATTCCGTCGCCCTTGCGATCGGGCACGTTCATGGTCAAGTAATAACAACCCATGACGATGTCTTGCGAGGGGCTGATAATGGGCGCACCGCTCGAGGGGCTGAAAATGTTATTGGTCGACATCATCAGCGTGTGGGCCTCGACCTGCGCTTCGATCGATAGCGGCAGGTGAACCGCCATCTGATCGCCGTCGAAATCCGCGTTAAATCCCTTACATACCAGCGGATGAAGTTTGATCGCGTTGCCTTCGACCAATAGCGGCTCAAACGCTTGGATGCCCATGCGGTGAAGCGTCGGCGCGCGGTTCATCAACACCGGATGGTTGCGGATCACGCTTTCGAGGATGTCCCAGACCTCCTCGTCCTTGCGCTCGAGCATCTTCTTGGCGCTCTTAATCGTGTCGGCGTGACCGAGATCCTTCAGACGCCGAATAATGAACGGCTGATACAATTCCAGCGCGATCTTCTTCGGCAGCCCGCACTGATGGAGTCGCAAATTTGGACCGACCACGATCACGCTTCGGGCGGAGTAGTCGACGCGCTTGCCGAGCAGGTTTTCGCGGAAACGCCCCTGCTTGCCCTTGATCATGTCGGTCAGCGACTTGAGCGGGCGATTGCTGGAACCGAGCACAGGCCGCTTGCAGCGGTTGTTGTCGAACAGCGCGTCGACCGACTGCTGGAGCATCCGCTTTTCGTTGCGGATAATCACTTCCGGCGCGTTCAAATCGACCAGTTTTTTCAATCGGTTGTTGCGATTGATAATCCGCCGGTACAGATCGTTCAGGTCGCTCGTGGCGAAGTTACCCGAATCGAGCAACACCAACGGTCGCAGGTCGGGCGGAATCACCGGGATCACGTCGAGCACCATCCATTCCGGCTTGTTGTCGCTGTCGCGGATCGCCTCGACGACCTTCAGCCGGTTGATCAGATCCTTGGCCTTTTGTTTCGATCCGGTTTCCTCCAGGTCTTTTCTTAACTTCTCGGAGAGCGTGACCAGATCGAGCGCGATGAGCAGCTTGCGGATCGCCTCGGCACCCATTTCGGCCTCGAAGCTGCCCTCGCCATACTGCGCGCGGGCCGCGCGATACTCTTCTTCGGTGAGCAACTGTTGCAATTCGAGCGGCGTGTCACCCGGATCGACCACGACGTGATCTTGGAAGTAGACGACCTTTTCCAAGCTGGTCGTCTTCATGCTCAGCAGGTTACCCAGCCGGCTCGGCATCGCCTTGAAGAACCAGATATGTACGATCGGCGCCGCCAGTTCGATGTGTCCCATCCGCTTGCGTCGCACACGGCTGTGGGTAATTTTAACGCCGCAACGATCGCAGATCATGCCCTTATACTTCATTCCGCGGTATTTACCGCAGGAGCATTCCCAGTCCTTCTCGGGGCCGAAGATGCGCTCGCAGAACAGGCCGTCCTTTTCCGGACGATACGTTCGGTAGTTGATCGTCTCGGGCTTCTTGACTTCGCCGAACGACCAGCTACGGATGTCGTGCGGGCGGGCCAGACTGATCTTAACCGAAGCGTAGTCGTTAACTCGTTCGTATGAAGTTTCGCCAATGCTCACGGTTTAGCGCTCCTTGATTTTGGTCGCAGTGCGAGGGCGACGTAATTGATCGATTCTCTTGACGCGACCGATTCGATTTCACTTTGGTGGTTTCCGACAATGCTTCAAGCGGCCGTCGAAAATCACACCCGTCGTTTTTCCAACTGCATGTTCAGTCCGAGTCCACGAATTTCGTTGGTCAATACGTCGAAGCTGGCGGGCGTGCCGGCTTCGAGCGTGTTCTCACCCTTGACCATCGATTCGTAGATCTTGGTGCGTCCTTCCACGTCGTCACTCTTCACGGTCAATAGTTCCTGCAGAATGTAGGCGGCTCCGTAGGCCTCAAGCGCCCAGACTTCCATCTCGCCGAATCGCTGGCCGCCAAAGCGGGCCTTTCCGCCCAACGGTTGCTGCGTGATGAGGGAGTAGGGTCCCGTGCTGCGAGCATGAACTTTGTCGTCGACCAGATGGTGCAGCTTCATCATATAGATGTAGCCCACCGTGGTTTCCTGCTCGAACGGTATCCCGGTACGCCCGTCGTGCAGCCGAGTCTTGCCATGTCTCGGCAGCCCGGCCTCCTCAAGACAATCGTTGATCTGCTTTTCCGTGGCGCTGTTAAACACGGGCGTGATTGCCTGAAAGCCGAGCTTGGAACCGGCCCAGCCCAGATGCGTTTCCAGAATCTGGCCGACGTTCATGCGGCTCGGCACGCCAAGCGGATTGAGCAGAATCTGTATGGGTGTGCCATCGGCCAAGAAGGGCATGTCTTCTTTCGGCAAGATCTTCGAGATGACGCCCTTGTTGCCATGCCGGCCAGCCATCTTGTCGCCCACAGAGATTACCCGTTTTGTGGCGATGTAAACCTTGACCATTTGCAGCACGCCGCTGCGTAGCTCGTCTCCGCGCTTCATCGAGTTCACCCGCCGATCCCGCCGGTCGATGGCGGCCTCGACGATCGGCCATTGGTTCTTGTGGATTCTCTCGATCTCCGACTTGCGATCGGCGCTGCGGATGCGCTCCACGACGTCCGAGAGCCGAAATTGTCCGGCCCTTTCGGCGGCGAACTTCGGATCCTGATCCTTCACCAGCGGAGTGCCTTCGTCATCGGCAAGCGTCCGCTGCAGAACGCCTTCCATTTCTGCGATCATGGCGCCGAATGTCTCGGCGATGTGCGAGTTACCTTCGGTTTCGATCTCTTTGAGCTCCTTCTCGAAGATCTTTCGCTCATCATCGGAAAGGCTCATGCGACGCGAGAATTTTTGGGTCTCGGTGACGATGCCTTCGACGCCCGAAGGAACTTCAAGCGAGTCGTTTTTTACGTCCTCGCCGGCGCGGCCGAAAATGGCGTGCAATAGTTTCTCTTCCGGTGTCAGTTCGGTCTTCGACTTGGGAGAAACCTTGCCGACCAGGATATCTCCCGGGCGAACCGACGTGCCGACGGCTACGATCCCTGCGTCGTTGAGGTTACGCAGGGCCTTCTCGCTAACATTGGGGATGTCGCGCGTGAATTCCTCACGGCCGAGCTTCGTCTCGCGGATTTCGATGTCGAACTCTTCGATGTGAATCGACGTGTAGGTGTCTTCCTGCACCAACTCTTCGCTGATGATAATGGCATCCTCGAAATTGAAACCGTCCCACGACATGAAGGCCACCAACACGTTGCGGCCCAGCGACAGTTCGCCATGGTAGGTCGCCGCGCCGTCGGCGATGACCTGACCCTTTTCCACCTTGTCACCGATCTTGACGATCGGACGTTGGTTCTGACAGGTGCGTTCGTTGAGCCCGACAAATTTCTTGAGTACGTAAACCTCGCCGCCGATCTCGATCCGCTTGGCGTCGACATACGAAACCTTGCCGGCCCTGGCGGCGCGGACCAGCATGCCCGAGTATTCCGCCACCGACAATTCCATGCCGGTTCCCACCAGCGGCGGCTCGGGAACCAACAGCGGAACGGCTTGTCGCTGCATGTTCGAGCCCATCAATGCCCGGTTCGCGTCGTCGTGTTCGAGGAACGGAATCAGCGCGGCCGAGACGCCGACCATCTGGGCCGGAGCGACGTCGATGTATTGCACCTTCTCGACGGGAACCGACTCAAAATCGGCCTTGTAGCGAGCCACGATCGTGGTGCCGTCGATACGGCCGTTCTTCACAACCGCGTCAGCCGGCGCGACGTATGCGTCTGACTCTTCGTCGGCCCGCAACCAAACCACCTCGTCCGTTAGCTTGCCTTTCTTAACGACGCGATAGGGCGTGATCAGAAAACCGTAGTCGTCGACCTTGGCATAGATCGCCAGACTGGAGATCAGACCGATGTTCGTTCCTTCGGGCGTTTCGATCGGACAGATGCGACCGTAGTGCGAAATATGCACGTCCCGCACCTCGAATCCGGCCCGCTTGCGATTCAACCCCCCGGGCCCCAGGGCCGAGAGACGCCGTTCGTGCGTGAGCATCGACAGCGGGTTGGTTTGATCGACGACCTGCGACAATTCGCCGCGGCCGAAGAAATACTCGATCGCCGCGGAAATGCTCTTGGGATTGATCAGGCTCCGCGGCGTCATGTCTTCGACGTCCTTCAGGCTCATGCGCTCCTGCACGGTCCGCCGCAACTTCAAAAACCCCTTGCGCAATTCGTCCGCGGCCAACTCGTCGATCGTACGCAGCCGGCGATTGCCCAAGTGATCGATGTCGTCCAATTCCGCACTCGGATCGCCAGATCGCAACCGCAGCAGATAAGTGATCGACGCGATCAGATCCTCGGGGCGGAGCGTCTCGTGCGACTCGGGAACATTTAGCTTTAGCTTGCGGTTGATGCGGAACCGGCCCACCTTACCGAGCCGATAGCGGTTCGTGTCGTAGAACTTTTCGGCAAACAGCGTGCGCGCCTTCTCCAACTGCGGCGGGTTACCCGGCCGCAGACGCTGATAGATTCTCAGCAGCGCCTCCTCGTGCGAGCCGGTCGCATCGTCGGCCAGGGCGTTAAAGATCAGCGGATCGCGCACATCGGGCATGACCTCGATCTTGGTCAAGCCGGAAGTGCAAATTTCCTCGGCCGCGTTCTTGGTAATCCGCTGGCCCGCTTCGACGATGATCTCGCCGGCTCGCGGGCTCTTGGCAGGATAGACCACGTTGTCGACCGCGATTTTTGATTCCATCTTGCTGACACTACGCCCGTCGACGATTTTCTCCACCGAAGTCTTGTAGAAAGTTCTCAGCAGGTCGGCGTTTTGGCTGTACTTCGGGTCCATGGCCCGCAACAGCGTCATCGCCGAGAATTTTCCGCTCTGGTCGATGCGGACGGTGAGTAGTTCCTTCTTGGTGACGTTCAGTTCGATCCAACTGCCACGTTCGGGGATGATACGACAACTATGCAGCGGCAGACCGCCGGTGTCCGAATCGGAAACAACAAAGTCGACGCCCGGACTGCGATGCAATTGACTGACGACGACTCGCTCGGCACCGTTAATGATAAATTCGCCACCGCCGAGCATGATCGGCAGATCGCCCAGGTAAACCTCTTCCTCGATCGGCTCCTCTTTGGTAAGCCGCAGCCAGACGCGAAACGGACGGCCGTAGGTGAGCCGCAGTTGGCGACATTCGTACGGCTCGTAGCGTGGCTTGCCGAGCGCGTAGCGAATATACTCCAGCCGTAGCGTCTTGTCGTAGCTTTCGATCGGGAAGATTTCTTTCAGGACGCCTTCGATGCCCTGGTCGCGCCGCTTTTCAGGGCGCACATCGTATTGCAGAAACGACTCGTAACATCGGGTCTGAATCTGAGTCAGATCGGTGATCAAGTGCGACGAGCGACCGCTGCCGAACTCTCGTTTGTCCGCGGGGCAAATTCTTCGCTGTTCGGAAGTAGCCATAACGACTTCATGCTCCTGATTTCTTGATGCCGCGATTCGCCAGCGCTAGGCCGACCTGTCGAAGGTTCGGCGCGCACCACCGGCGCATCGGGCTCCCCAGTTGTAAAATGGGCCGGAGTTGGACAGCAAGACGCGCCAAATCCCATCCTCTCAAGAACGCCGCCGATGATGTGACCAACGTCGGCAAACTTCGCTTGTCAGTCTAAAAAAGCAAATACCGCCAGTTACTTGATCGAAACGGTCGCGCCGACCTCTTCCAATTCTGCTTTCAACTTCTCGGCGTCTTCCTTGCTGAGTCCCTCCTTGACCTTTTGAGGAGCGCCCTCGACCAGATCCTTGGCCTCCTTCAGACCGAGCGAGGTTGCGGCTCGAACGACCTTGATGACGGGAATTTTCTTGTCACCAAAGCTCTCCAGCACGACGTCGAATTCGGTCTGCTCTTCGGCCGCCTCGGCGGCGCCGCCATCGGGCGCGATCATCACCGCACCGCCACCGGTGGCCGGTTCGATTCCGTGCTCGTCCTTGAGATAATCGCTCAGCTCTTTCGCATCCTTGAGCGTCAGCGCCACGATCTTGTCGCCCATCTCTTTAGTCGCGCCGGAATACTCTTTGACTGCTTCGTCAGTTGCCATTGGAAAAACCTCGTCCTTTCGTACTGATGCCTTGCCGATACCGGGTTTATTTGCGGCGAAGGCGTGAACTACCCGTTTGACTCAAAATGTTTACGTTGTGTGGTTGCGAATGATTACTCCGCGGGGTTGTCTTCCGCTGCGCTGTCTTCCGCTTCGCTGATTTTCTCAATCTGGCTGGCTAGCGCTCCGCCGCTGGAGATCAACTGGCTCGACAGGGCCGCTCCCGGCGAAAGCATCTGACCGACCAACAGGCTCAACTGTTCCTGGCGGCTGGGCCACTTACTGACCTCCTGAACTCGCTCGGCCGAGAGCTGCTCGCCGTCCATGACGCCGCCGGTGGGAACGAGCTTCTCATACGCTTTGTCCTTCGCCAGGCGAACGATCTCTTTGGCCAGCGAAACGAAATCGTCGCCGCCCCAGACCAAAGCCATCGAACCCCTGATGCCCTCGAAAGCCGGCGCAAGCGGCGTGCCCTCGGTGGCCCGTCTGGCCAGGCTGTTCTTGACGACGAGAAGATTCATGCTCTTCTCGGTCAGTGCTCCCCGGAGGCGATTGTTCGTAGTGGCATCCATTCCGATGACATCCACCAGCAGCACCTCCTCGACGCCCTCCAGCCGGCCGCGAAGATCATCGGTAACGAGTTGTTTGACGTATTTACTCATAGCCGGGTAAAACCTTGCAAATCGCTTGGGGACTGGGGATTAGGGGCTGGGGACTGGTAAAGCCTTGTTTCCGTTTTTCCCAGTCCCCAGCCCCCAGTCCCCAGTCCCCAGCGTCTGGGAAAACTGTCACTTGAAACACGGTACATTCCCTCGCAAACTCAGGTAACCTCGCGATGTAGTGCCAACGTCCTGCCCGCCTACGCGGCGATAATCCTGACGCCCGGGCTCATCGTCCCACTGATCGAGATTCCCTTGACGTAGGCGCCTTTAACGGCCATCGGTTTGAGGAAGAGAATGTGGTCAATAAAGGCTTGAATGTTTTCGGCTAACTTGTCATGGTCGAAACTCATCTTGCCGACCACGGCGTGGAGGTTGCCGGCCGCGTCGTTGCGAAACACCACCTTGCCGGCCTTGTATTCCCGCACGACGCCGGCCACGTCGGGTGTCACGGTGCCAGCTCGTGGCGACGGCATCAGGCCACGCGGTCCCAACACCCGCCCCAGCGGACCGACAATTTTCATCATGTCCGGGGCGGCAATGCAGGCGTCGAAATCGACCCAGCCGTCCTTGATCTTCTTGGCGAGTTCCTCACCGCCAACTTCGTCCGCGCCGGCCTCGGTCGCCTGATCGGCCAGATCGCCCTGCGCGAAGACCACCACGCGCTGCGACTTTCCGATGCCGTGTGGCAACACGATCGACCCGCGCACGATCTGGTCGGCTTGCTTGGCGTCCACGCCAAGCCGCATGGCGATCTCGACCGTCTGGTCGAATTTCACGTTGTCAAATCTCTTGAGGCTTTTTACACCTTCGACCAGCGCCACCGGATCGTCGCCGCCGCGCTTCTCACAAAGCGACTTCATGCGTTTTGATTGTTTCGACATGCTGATTATCCTTCGACCGTTAATCCCATACTGCGCGCCGTCCCCTCGATCATCCGCCGAGCGTGATCCACGTCGCGGGCGTTGAGATCGGCCATTTTGGTTTTCACAATTTCCGTAATTTGGTCCGCCGTGACCTGTCCGACTTTTTCCTTGTTAGGAACTCCGGAGCCCTTGGCCACGCCGGCGGCCTGCTTCAGCAGCGACGCGGCGGGTGGGCTCTTGGTGATAAAATCGAAGGTTCGATCAGCATACACGTTGACCACCACGGGAATCGCCATGCCGTTGGCTTCCTTCGTGCGGTCGTTGAATTGCTGTACGAATTGACCGAGGTTGATTCCAAATCGCCCTAACGCAGTACCTACCGGGGGCGCCGGAGTAGCCTGTCCGCCAGGGACTTGAAACTTCACTGTTCCTGCAAGTTGCTTCGCCATGACTCTTTTCTATGTGCGGTAAGGATTAGCGGCGGGCGGCGCCCAAGGGCCGAGCCCGACGGTTGCGGCGGCGTTACACGGCCTCGATCTGCCAATACTCCAAATCAACCGGCGTGCTACGATTGAAGATGTTAATCACCACGATCACTCGCCCGTTCATCTCGTCAATGGACTCAACATCCCCCTCGAAGCTGTTGAAGGTTCCCTCATTGATCTTCACCCGATCGCCCACCTTGAAACCAATTTTCAACCGAACCTTGTCATCCGCCGGCTCCTGGGTGGCCGCTACAATGCGTTGGACCTCGTGCGGCAGCATCGGCGTCGGGCTGCCGGCCGCTCCCGTAAAGTCGCCAATGCCTGGCGTCTCACGCACCACGAACCAGGTGTCGTCATTGATGCTCATGTGAACGACAATGTAACCAGGATACAGCTTGCGTTTGGTGACCCGTTTCTTGCCGGCTTTGAACTCCGTAACCTTTTCGACCGGTACGATGATCTCCTCGAAAAAATCGTCGAGCCCGGCAACCTTGATCCGCCGCCGCAGAGCATCGGCGATCGAAGTCTCCCGATTGCTCTGCACCTTGAGAATGAACCAGTCTTTACTGGCCGACTCGACCTCCTCCTCGGTGACTTCCTCGATCGGACCAGCTAGCTCAACATCCTCAACGTCCTCTTCAACCTCGTCATCAACCGCGTCGAATTCGGCTTCATCGCCCGCCGCGGCAAGGTCCGCCGGCTCGCCCGTAGGCGAGGCGAGCTGTGCCAAGTCCGACTCCAGGCGATCCTCAATCGCGGCGACCTCTCCCGCCGAATCGCCTTGCGCGGCATCTTCCTGCGGGGCATCGTCCTGGGGTTCGTCGCTCACGCCAAAACTCTCCGTGAAATGGGTCACTACGCCTTCGTTTTGATCCGCCGCGATCGCACTATTGCTTAACGCCAATTTGCTTGAAGATATAGATCCAGGCAAAGTCGTAACCGGCCAACAATATCCCCAGAAAGAAAATCACAAACAGCACGACCATCGAACTGCGAAACAGAACGCCGCGCGAGGGCCAGTACACCTTATTCATCTCTGCTTCGACAGCAATCAAAAAGTCGGCAAACTTCGGCCAATTGACCATTCGGTAGGAAAACCACATACCCAGGCAAAGCATTCCAACTGGAACGGCCCATGCCAGCGCCAAATGCGAACTCGCCAAGCCCATCTTGCGGAGCAGCCAGGCAAAACTTTCGCTCTGCTCTAACGTGCCCTTCAGGCGATAAACCCCCATCCCGATGAGCACTGCCAAGGCGGCAAAAGTCACTTGTCGGGCGATCCGTCCCTGATTGCGCTTGTAAAGGCCGAGTTGAAACAACGCTTGCCTAAATGAGCCCGTCTCGGCTTTGGCTTTTCCCATTTCCGTTCACCTGGATTACCAGTGCTTCACTTCCGTGACCTCCGCCCCGGCCACTTTTTCCATTCAGATTACTGCTTCTGTCATTTCACCCGGCAAACAGGGGCGGAGGGAATTGAACTCTCAACCTCTGGTTTTGGAGACCAGTGCTCTGCCAATTGAGCTACACCCCTAGCGCAGCTACTCGCTGATCTTCGTTACCACGCCCGAGCCGACCGTTCGACCGCCCTCACGAATGGCGAAGCGAACACCCTGCTCCAAGGCGATCGGGCAAATCAACTCGACCGCGATTTTGGCATTGTCGCCGGGCATGCACATTTCGGCATCGCCGATCAGATTCACCGACCCGGTCACATCTGTGGTGCGGAAGTAAAACTGCGGGCGGTAGCCGGAGAAGAACGGCGTCTTGCGACCCCCTTCTTCCTTCGACAGCACGTAGACTTCGCCCTCGAACTTGGTGTGC
>JADFKK010000131.1 GCA_022564995.1 Planctomycetota bacterium
GGGCTGGGGTCTGGGGGCTGGGGGCTGGAGGCTGGAGACTGGGGGCTGGAGACTGGGGGCTGGAGACTGGGGACTTGAGTCCGAGGATGTCTTTCTGTCGTTTACCCGATCCCAAATCCCAAATCCCAAATCCCAAATCCCCAGCCCCCAGCCCCCAGCCCCCCTCTCCCTAATCCCCTCTCCCCACCTTCCCTTCAGACTTGAAAGTCATTCATCATGTTCGGTCGACGTACGTTCCTGTTAATGGCCATGGGCGGAGCCGTGGGAGTGCCGTACATGGTGCTTTCCGACGGTTGGAAGAAACTCACGCAGGGCTGGGGTGGCGGCGGCGAAACGACCGACGTGTACGGACCGGGTAGCGCCATCTCGGCGCCGGAATCGGACGACGTATTGCCGGCGACCGAACAGCCGGTCGAGGGCCAGGGCGTCGAGCAATTCGACGAAGTGTTTAACTTCAATGTCGACAAGGCCTGGGTGATTAACCATTGGCCGCGGGTGTTCACCGGCCTCGAGCAGGCCGACCCGGTCCACAGGGGATACGTGCTGCAGGGCTATCGCGTGCCTTTGGTGACTGGCACGCAGGTCGACGATTTGGCCGGCTCGCTGACTTACTATTTCAACCATTTGCAACGGCCGCAGCGAATCACCTTCCAGGGCACGACCGGCGACGTGAATCGGCTGGTCAAGATGCTCGAAGAGAACTACAACTTTCGCCGGGAAAACTCACGCAATCCGGCGACCTACGTCTATCGCTCGTATCGCTTCGGCCACACTCCCAGCGTGCTCGAAATCCGCGAATCGCGCCGCCAGCGTTCCACCGCGCCGCATCGGCGGTTCGAAGTGGCACTGTTGCTGGAAAGGTAAGGCTCAGCCACGGGTGGCTGGCGGCTGAGCCTCGGCGAAGCCCCAGCACGGATGAACTCAAAGGGATCGGTGACCAGCCGGTTTTGACGGCGCCACTATTCACTAATCCCGACCTGCTAATCCCGACCTGACCCCAAAGTTTTCCAGATCGGGCAACCTGGGGTCAGGGAAACCGCCGGGATAATCCGGCCTGGGATTGGGAATGAAAGAGTCCTACAGGGCAGACTTAGCCAGGCGCTCTGGCCTCGAACCGTGCGCTGGTGAAGGGGGCGAATGAAAGGGAATCGGTGACCAGTCGGTTTTGTTGGCGTCACTAATCACTAATCCCGGTCTGCCCCCAAGGTTCCACCAAGGTTCCAGGGCGAAGCTGGGGTGTCGAAGCCGTCGAGAAAAGCCTAGAAAATCCAAGAAAAGTCGAGGGCCGCGTGTTTACAGCGACAGGGGGGGATGGTAGGCTTGATTTGGCACGAAACACGCTGATTTCGGTTTGGGCAAGACGGAAAGTGAAGCGATGCCAGAAAGCCAAAATCCAGAAGAACCTTCACCTATCGAGCCGAAACTGAAAGAATGGTGGTATCCTGTCTATGAGTTTATGCTTCATGTGGTAGTGGGGAGCATACTATGTGTTATCGTTCTCGCTGGAGCAGGCTTGCTCTCTCTATTCGTCGATTGGCTGGAGAGCCTGGAAGTAGACCCGGCCATCGTGTATACCGGAAAGTTCCTTGAATACGCACTCTTGCTCGCCGATGTCGTTCTCTACATAGTGTTTTTGTGCAAAACAACATGGAAAGCCATCAAGACAATCTGATCCATAGCTCGAACAAGAGCTTTTGGCACCTAACGTGGGGCATCGTAGTCGACGCGATCCGATCGTTCTTCTGTCCGTTGTTTCAACTGCGATCGTGGATTGTTAGCGTCTACAGCGGTTTCGTACAGTTGAGTACCGCCTTGTTGGAGGCGAAAAACGGGTTGAAGCAATCGAGTGTCGCCTTGTTGGAGGCGAAAGACGAGTTGAAAGAATTGCAAAGTCGAACTCAAAAGTTTTCGGAACAACTGAAGGAAACGCATGAGCAGCTCGCCAACCGGATTATGACCGCTTGTGAGTCTCTCGACAGTGGTTTTCGCGGTCAGAATGAATTGTCCGATTCTGACGATAGCTATTCCTGTTTCTTACACTCTTTTGGGCCAGTCTTTTACGACTACTCGTCTGGAGGCGTCAAAGTCTACGGCGTGTCAGACAATGTCGCGGCCAGAATTGATGAAATTCGATCGTGGAGCGAAAATGCGAATGCATTATTCAAGTATTACTCGTTCGACCAATCCGCGTTTGAGCAATGCGAGATTCTATCAACCGCCCCCAACGTCAACGTCATCGGTTTTGTCGGCAACAGAATCGAAGGCGTTGCCGTAGAGCGACTGGCCCATTGGTACTCCAGTGAATCCATTGTAAAAAGTCAATTGAAACAAGACGCAACCATAGGCTTGGACAGTCTTCGTCAATCGCTTAAACGGCTAGAAGATTCGGCAACGAAATCCATTAAGCTGTCAAATAAGCGGTTTAACAAATTGGAGAAACAACTTCGTGAACTGATAAAAAATATCCAGCAGTCCTACTCTCCCTATCAAGCCAAGGGAGGGATGAAAATAAAGGGCAAGTCCCAAGGGATGATAATAAAGGACGAGTCCCAGGAAAACCTTGGGGGCAGAAAACCTTGGGGTCAGGTCGGGATCAGTGATTAGTGATTTCTGAAACTCGTGCCCCAAGCTGTTCGACGTCGTCAATCCGGTGCCGCCGGGGGCTCGTATTCGAACTCTCGCCACTTCATGGCCCGATGGAACGGTTCGATGCGGAGCATCACCTCGCCGTTCTGAAAGATGCGAACCGTGCCGTTGGTTTCGCTCACGGCGATGGCCACCGCATTGGTATGGCGGCTGATCGCGGCGGCCGACCAGTGACGCGAACCGAGACCCTTGCTGAGCGTGATCTCGGCCGCCGGGGCGTCGATGTAACGCCCGGCCGCCTCGACGATGCCGTCGGCCGAGACAATAATCGCCCCGTCGATCTGGGCAATCTCCTTGATGCCCTCGCGGACGCGCTGGTCGCGCAGATCGCGCTCCTTGCGGGAATATCCCTTCACCGGATCGAAGCCCGTGGCGTGGCTGTGATTGAGCACCTTGCGCGAGTCGCCGACGACAAACAGCGTGCCAACCGGCTTGCCTTCGCGACCTTCGCGGCCGATCTCGACCGCCAGATCGACGACCGTCTTGAGCGTCTCCAGTGGAACTCGCGTTTCTAACTGGCGGAGATCGCGAGCCGATAGTTTTCCCAGCCGTTCGTCGAGCCGAATCACGCTCAGCGAGTCGATCGTGCCGGGCTCGAAGCCGCCGTACAGGGCGACCACCTCGGCGCCGGCAGAGAGCATGTCGTCGGCCACCGCTTCCAACAGGGCTTGGGTCAGCCGTTCGTGAACCGGGCTGCCGGCCATGTCGAGCACGACCACCTCGAGGCCGGCCTCCTGGGCTCCCTCGATCTGTTCGGGCGAATCGGCGGCGACCAACAGCTTCTCTCGCCCGGCGGCCTTGCGAAGCTGTTTCCAATCGGTCGGCCCTTCCAACAACACCAACAGCGCATCGGCCTCAATCGATTTGGCCAGCCGCCCGGCCATCGTCAGCAGGGTCTTGGACTGATCGGTGAATTTTTGAGGCTTCATGCCGCGTTAGTTTGGGGTGAAACCGTATCTGGGGTCAAACCGGCGGAAACGGCCAATTTGGGGAGGAAACTTAGACACACGACTGCATCGTAAGATGTTTCACTTTCAGGGGCAACCACACGCCATGAATTGCCGGCGACAAGAAGTCGTGCAAAATCGTCGTCTCTCCGCACCGCCTTCGCTATACTGAATGGGTATGGTCAGCAAAGCCGCCACAACCGTTCCCGCTTCGCCAGTCGCCGGCCGCATCGTGCGCTGGCGAGTACAGCAGGTCGGAGCGATCGCCGCGCTGCTTGCCGGCAGCATGTTCGCCGCTTCGCCGGCCAAAGCGGTGCTCTTCGCTGGCACGTCCGACCCCGATCACAACACGACCGCGCCGACGGGCACGCTTGCGGGCAGTGGCTGGCAGTATCAGGGCCTGTGGCGAAGTGTCCAGGGCACAACCGTCGGCGATAGTTATTTTCTGACGGCCAAGCATCTCGACGGCACGCCGGGGCAGGAGTTTACGATCGGCGGCAAGACGTACAAGACCATCGGCAAGGTCGACGCGCCAGGTTCTGTCGATCTTACCCTGTGGCAAGTCGACGGCACGTTCGACTCGTTCGCCCCGCTGTACACCGGCACCCGCGAAGCAGGCAAGTCGGCGGTCATGTTCGGACGCGGATTTCACGCGCGGGGCGAGCCGCTGCTGGAAGATGGCGACGGCCAACTCAAGGGTTGGCTGTGGGAAGAATCGGACACGCGGCTGCGCTGGGGCCGCAACGTCGTCAGTGGACTGGCCGAGGTGAACGGCGGGAACCCCGTGCTTGTCGCGGCCTTCGACCAGCGCGGCGTGACCGACGAGGTGCACCTCTCCTCGGGCGATTCCGGCGGCGGGCTGTTCATTCGCGATGGCCGCGATTGGAAATTGGCCGGGGTCAACCATGCGGCGCAGAGCGACTTTCGCACCACGGCCAATGGCGAAACCGTAAAAGCCGCGGTCTTCGACAAGGGCGGGCTTTACAGGTCGGGCGAAGACGGGTTTGAGCTTCTGCCCGACGTATTCGACAACATCCCTAGCCTTATGTTTTCCACTCGTGTCTCGGTCAACGCCGGTTGGATCACCGGGGCGATCGATTCGACCCATCGCTGGTCGGCCGCCGGCGCGAGCGCCTCGTGGGGATCGGCCTCGAGTTGGGAAGGAGGCGGTTTCCCGCGGGGAGACTGGATCGCGATGCTGGCCAATACGACCAGCGCGAGCCCCTTGCAGGCAATCGTCGAGGCAAACTCGGGGGTTCGGCAAATCAACCTGTTTGGCCAAACCGGGGAAATGCACCTCACGATCCGCCCCGGCGTTTCGCTTGTTGTCACCGACGTCGTCAACATCGACCGCCGAGCGACCATCGAGCTGCAACCGGGCGCGACGTTGTTCGCCAGCGAAGTGTTCCTTTCGAGGGCCTGCAAATCTGCCTGTTCACCGAGGGGACGATTGACCGGCAGCGGAACGATCGCCGCCGACGTATTGAACAGCGGCGTCGTCGCGCCAGCCATCGCCGACGTACCGATGCGCATCGACGCGGTTTACCGTCAGCGCAGAGACGGCACGCTTCGACTGGAGTTCGCCGGCCTTGATGAAGGTCAGTTCAGCCGGCTCAACGTCACTGGCCGCGTCGTGCTCGACGGCACTCTCGAACTGGTCGACACGGGCGGCTTCGAGACCTTGCCGGGTGACGAATTCGAGGTATTGACCTACACCGAGCGGATCAACCAGTTTGCGACCATCGCCAACCCCAACCGACCCGGGCTGATCTACGACGCCGAGTACGACGACTCGGCCGGCGCGCTGCTGATTTCGACCTCGGGCACGCTGGGCGATGCGAATCTCGACGGACGGGTCGACGACATTGATCTCATCATCATGGCCGACCACTGGAAGCAAGCGGTCGGCGAGCGGGGCTGGACCTCCGGCGATTTCAACGACGACGGCTTCATCAACCTCATCGATCTAATAATCACCGCCCAAAACTGGCAAGCGGGTGTTGCGGCCGGCGCCGCCTCGCCCGAGCCTCTCAACGTGCAAGCCTTCCTCGCCGCGGTGCCCGAGCCCGGCACCGCCGCCCTGCTAATCACCGCCCTGCCCTTCCTGCTCGCGCGTCGCCGACGGCGGACGAAGCGATAGCGAGGGCGGCTGCCCAATGGCGCTTAGTTTGAGCGGCAAGGCGCTAGCCGCCGGTGAATTCATGTTACGTTTTCCCGCACAAAACCCGCGGCTAGCGCCTTGCGGCTCACCCTGAGGGCGGCGTTTTATGCTACAATGCGCGCGGGTCCGAGAGCGGCCGGATCAACGAAAACCTCGGGAGGCTGCCATGGTGATCTCCACCGATCGATCGGCTGTCATTTTCGTCTCGCTGTCGCTTCTCGGCCTCTGCGGCACGCTCGCCGCTCCCCCGGCCGCCGCGGATATCTTCCGCTGGGATAACGGTGAGTTGATTACCGAAGGGAACGCCGAGCCGGACATGTCGCCACGAGGAATCGACCTAAGCTACGCGGACCTGGAGGGTGCTCAGTTATCCAATGCCGACTTCAGCGGGGCAGATCTCACCTACGCCCGTCTCCGGAGTGTCGTCGCGACCGGTGGAGATTTTAGGGGCGCGAATCTGACGAACGCCGATTTCTGGCACGCCACCTTGGCCGATGCGGACTTCAGCGGCGCGACCTTCACCGATGCGGACTTCAGTGGGGCGCTTGTCGCTCGAGCGTCTTTCAAAGACACCACAAGCCGCGGTTTCACGGCCGAACATTTGTACTCGACGGCAAGTTACCAAAGCGGCGACCTAAGTCACATGAATCTGGAATTCAATGATTTTAGCGGCTGGAGCTTTGCCGGCAAGAATATGACTGACACCTTGTTATTTGGGGCAACCTTGACCGCCGCTGATTTCAGCGAGGCCAATCTCACTCAGGCCTATATTGCTAGGGCCGTCCTAAACGGCGCGGACCTGAGGGAGGGCCAATCTGACGGACGCCCGTCTTAATCGGGCCACCGTGACCGATGCCGACTTCACCGCGGCGGTCATCGCTGGTGTGACATTCCAAAAGATCCTCGGTTTCACCGCCGAGCAGTTGTACTCCACGGCCAGCTACCAAAACGGCGACCTCCGTGGGATCGGTCTTGCACAGAACGACATCAGCGGCTGGGACTTTCAGCGACTTGGCCGACAACGGCTTCGTCGATTTCAAAGACCTCACGATCTTGCTTGCGAACTGGAACCAAGATGTCCCGGTGGTGTTGGGAAATCTTGTCGATCCCGACACCACGCCGGTCAACTTCGAAGATCTGACCGTGCTGCTCGCCGATTGGACCGGACCCGGACCGGCCGCCGCGCCGGAAGCGGCGTTGGGTGCCGAAGCGGTGCCGGAACCGTCGACGTCGCTGCTGGCCACCCTCGGGCTGCTGAGCCTGCTCTTCTTCGGCCGGCGGCGACGGAAGTAGGCCACCACGCAACTTCACCTCCTGCGTTAGCATCGTTCGATAAATAAGTGTCCCACGAAGCCGCACCCGGCGAGCGGCGGCCGTTAGGCGGCCGGTAATTCCTCACTGGGCGTCAAGCTCCTCGTGTGCGGTCGTATTACCCCCGAGCTAACGCTCGGGGCTCGCCAGGCAAGAATGCGACACTTATTTCTCGAACGATGCTTATTAATCGCCAAACCACCGCTCGACGAGCAGCCGGTATCGAGACGGGTCGCCCTCATCGAGTTCGAGAAGAGCGACGTTGACTTCCTTGCGCAGCCCGCTGCCCTGGGGAAACGTGATGCCGTAGAACTGCTTGGCGAACGGTCGGCCGACGAGGATCAAGGGGGAAGCTTCCAGCGAGAGATGATACTGCAGCAAGGCGTGGTCGTGAACGGCCGCGGTGGCCTCGCCCGAGTTGACCTGTGCCAAAGCCTCGTCAAGAGTTTCGACCGCCAGCACCTCGGCGCCTCGGCGGCGCATCACCTCCTCGGCGATGGTGCCCCGCACGACCGCGACGCTGCGGCCGCGCAGATCGTCTGGCCCGCGAATGTCGGAGGCGAGCCTTTGAACGGTGAGGGCGGATGAGAAGGCGCCGACCGAAACTCCGAACAGCACAATGCCGGCCATAATCACCAGCACGCCAAGAAACCGGCTGAGCGGCTTTCGCGGCACGAAATCTCCGTAGCCGACGGTCGACATCGTTACGATCGTCCACCAGATCGCCTGGCCGACCCCCTGCAGCCAGCGGTCGTCGAAGGCTTCGCTCTTGCCCCGCTCGGTGAACCAGATCATGTGGGCGCAGACGATCAAAAAAATCGCCAGCCAAAGAACCGCGTAACCGAGTTTTCGCAACGTCACGATATCCCAGAACTTTACGCCCGCGCCTTCCTCGCGCACGGCGATGTCGAGACCGCTCTGGTAAAAAGGCACCGAGAAGTCCATCGTCCGCAGGCGTTCGCTGCTGAACGAGGTGGCGGCAATGCCAAGATCGACCTGCCCGTTTTGAACTGCGGCGAGGTGCTCCTCGATATCTTTTTGCACCAGAAACTTCACCTGCCGGGGCGGCTTCATCTGGCCGGCGATCAACCGCACCAGATCGATCGAGAAACCCGTCACGGCCCCCGACGGCTCGTCGACCATCACGAACGGCGGGGCATGTTTGACGCCGACCACCAGCGGCGGCGTCTCGCCCTCGTTGTCCGCGGCCAGTACATCGGGCGTTGCGAACATGTTGACGATTAGAGCCAACACGCAAACATAAATTACGCTCTGCATCGTCTTCCTTTCTTAGTCGCCACCGCCCCCGCATCCGCCGCCGCAGCCTCCGCCGTCTCCACTATCGCTGCCGCCACTATCGCTGCCGCCCCAGCCACTGCCGCCGCCATCACCATCTCCGCCGAAGAACGATCCCAACCATCCGCCCGAATCGCCTCCCGAATCGCCTCCCGAATCTCCGCCGGCGGGCTCCGCGACCGACTCGACATCGCCGGCCTGCTGGGCTTCGCACAGTGTATCGGAAAATGCGTGATCCGCGCAGACCTCGACGTCGGCATCCGGGGGCAGCTCGATCGGCTCCTCGGGATTCATCGCATTCGATTCGCCCGCGTTAAAGCCCTCTTCGCCCACCTCGAATACCGTCTGCCCCGCCTCGTCGACGACGCTACAGTCGCGGCAGTGGATGTTCTCCCGGTAACACATGTCGGACCACACCCACGAATAGAAAAAGTAGTCGTCGTAGCCGTAATAGACCGGATCGTAGTCGTCACACCTGCGCCACTGGCTCTGTTTTTTCACCGGTTCGCTGGGGCGGATGATTTTGCTCTTCGACGACTTGCGCACATCATCAACCCCGATGTGTCCGCGAATTTCCTCGTCGATCCGATCCAAAAAGGCATCGAAGCGTGCCTTCTTTCCGCCGGTGTATGAGTCATAAGATTTCTGAGAATCGAAATGCCCTTGCAGCAGATTGCGCGTATCCTGATCGCCTTGATCCGGGCCAACGTGCAAATCTTTCATGAGCCCGTTGACGGTCACTCGAATCGGATGTTCGCCGACCTTGTGAGCCCGCTGGATGTTGATCTCGATCAGATACTTGAGCTCTTCGTCTTCGTGTTCCAAGACCAGGCGGAGCGTATTAAAAGCGCTCTGTCCGGTGCTGGAATCTCTCTGCTCGAAAGCGGCCATCGCCTCCTTCAGATCGTCTTCCTTGCCTTCCTGGTCGAGATAATAGTCAACGTCGTCTTTGGCCAGCCGCACCACATTGGTGATTCCCAGCGAGAGGAAAACGCGGTTGAGTTTTTGCAAAATACTCACCCGCAACGCGGTGATTGTAACACGCCCCGTCCGCCCACGTCCATCGTCCACGAAAACCGTGGGCTAGCGCCCGGCGGCTGATGAAAAATACGAATCCAACCCGTTTTGAGACAGACCCTAGCGCGTCGCGGCTGATTCACCCAGCCCCAATTGCCGCCCTTGGGTCAACCGCGGAAGATAATTGCGATACTGCCGTTGTCCCAGCGACTCCCTTTCGCTACAAACCGCCGCTGGCGGACGTATCGCGCCGGCCATTCGGTCCGGCAAGTCCGCTTGGTACTCATCTGCCCTCTTATCTTTTTTTGGCAGCAATAATGGATCCTCAGAAAATGTTGCGCTCCTGCGCGCCGTTTTCGGCGGCGGCGTTGGTGTTGCTGTGCGGCTGCGCCTCGACCGTTTCTATCCCCGTTTGGCGCAACGCCGAATCAGCGGGCTGCGATCGAAGCGGCTCGCCAACTGGGGGTCGACACGCTGCTGGTCGGCGAGGTGATCAGCTATAGCGCCGAAGACGACAAGACCAACAGCCAGCGATTCGCATTCGGCGATTCCGAGTCTCGCGACGGTCGGCGCGATACATCGGACCGCCGTCGCGATTTTGAATTCGAGAATAACGAAACAACCCACCGCGACGTCACCGTTTCGCTGGCGTTTCGGCTGATCGACGTTCGTACGGGCCGGATTCGTCATCAAGACACGGTAACGAGTTCCTACTCGGCAACGAGAACGAACGGCGAAGGCGAGATGCTTAGCAAGCAAGCCGCATTGCGCGAAAACCTGCAAGACTGTGCCCGGAGAATCACGCGAATGATCGTTCCGCACGTCGATCAGGAGCCCGTCGAGATCGCCGGTCCGCCGTGGGGCAAGGGCTTTGGCGACATCTACAGCGGCAACGGTGCTGCCCGCAAGGGTCATTGGGACGAAGCGAAACGGCACTGGGAGGCGGCACTGCACAACCATCCCGAGAGCGACGTCGCCATGCACAATCTCGGCGTCGCCCACGAGGCGGCCCACGACTACAACAGCGCCCGCCGCATGTATAACGGCGCGTTACGATTGAAATCAAGTGCTACCTACTCGCGGGCGCTGCGGCGGGCCGAGCGCCACGAGCAGGATTACGTGGCGCTGATGCACACACCGGACCGGCCTCGTGCGGACGGTTCGCAGTGGCTGCACGCAACGCGTCAACCGCCGCAACGCGACAGGCGAGCATACGGAGTTCCGTTCGACCGCAGCGCGGACCGGATGATCGAGTCCTACCCGACGCAGGCGGGCTACGACGCGCGATCGCCCGACGGAGATTCCTACGACCGAGGCTATCCGGCCGAACCTCGCTTCTCTGGCACGACTCGGCCGAGATACTGAGGAGCGACCGAAAAATAACGTGCGCTTCTCGGCGAGTCCCGTGCGTTAGCTCGGGGGTAGTACCTCCGCGCGTGACGAGCCGGAAAACGAACGAGGAATTACCAGCGGCCTAACGGCCGCCGCTCGCCGGAAAGCGAAACCGGCAAGTTATTTTTCGGCGGCCTCGAAGAACCAATCGCAAAGCGGCTCGGACGTCGTCGATCGTTCGAAGCTGAATTCGCCAGAGCAAAGCTTGGCGACTCCCTTTCCGAGGAGCCTGATCTAATGCGAAAAATGTTTGCCTGTCGATCGATTCTATTCGCGCTGGCCGCGGTGTTGATCGCCGCGCCGCTCTCGGCCCAGACCGGCGAGACCGACGCGGCGGCCCGCGTTGTGTCCAGCAATCTGCAAAGCCCGCAGGCAACGATGAGAACGCTGCTCACGTCGGTCGACTCGGACGATCTGGCGACTGCCGTCGAGTGTCTGGATTGGTCGGCGATCAAAGTCGAATTGACCACATCGCAAAAGGAAGGCACCGCCCAGCGGCGTCTGGCTGTTTTCGGACGTGACCGTGCCTTGTCGGCCTGTGGATCGGGCTGGAGTTTCTCCTCATGGTCCCGGCCGTCGAGATGATCGCCGAAACGATCATCCGTATGTTGGCCGTGTTGCTGGTGGCCTATGCCTTTTACGCATTGGTCGACGTCATCGATCGCTGGATGCAAGTCGTCTCCGAGCGGACCGAGAGCAAGCTCGACGACATGCTTCGCCCGCTGGTGCGGACCAGCCTGCGGACGACGATCGTGATTCTGGGGCTGGTGCAAGTGGCCACGATTCTGAGCGACAAACCGATGACCAGCGTGATCGCCGGGCTGGGCGTCGGCGGGCTGGCGATTGGCCTGGCATCGCAAGACATGGTGAAGAATTTCTTCGGCTCGGTGATGATCTTCAGCGACCATCCCTTCGAGATGGGCGACTACATCGAGGCCGGCGGGCACAGCGGCACGGTCGAATCGGTCGGTTTTCGCTCGACCAGAATCCGCACCTCCGACGGACACGTGATCTGCATCCCCAACGGCACGCTGGCCAACATGAGCATCAAGAACATTTCCTCCCGGCTGTTCTTGAAACGCAACTTCGGCCTGGGGCTGACTTACGACACCTCGCCGGAAAAAGTGCAACGGGCGATCGACGTCGTGCGAGAGATTCTCGACCATCACGAGGGCATGAACGAAGACAATGCGCCGCGGGTGAACTTCACCGAATTCACCGACTCGACCCTCAACATCCAAGTCGTCTACTGGCACTTCCCCGCCGACTGGACAAGTTTTCGCGCGCTCAACGACCGAGTCAACGCCGAGATCCTCACCCGCTTCAACGACGAGGGGATCGAGATGGCGTTTCCCAGCCAAACGATCTACATGGGCGGCCCGGCGAGCGAATGAATTCGCTGCTCTCATCATCCGGTGGGCGCTCGCCCAATGCCACTTACTTTGGCCGCCGTCAGGGTGAGCCGCAAGGCGCTAGCCGCGGGTTTTGTGCGGGAAAACGTAACATGGTTTCACCGGCGGCTAGCGCCTTGCCGCTCAAAGCGGCGGGAACCGAGGGCTAGCGCCCTGCGGCTGATGTTTCAAGCAACGCCTGGATTTGGCGCAGCGGAATTAGCGCGACTCGACTTGGCATCTCGTCGCCGGAAACACAGGCACACACCCCCGGACCACGTTTTGCTCCCGGCCGGGGGACTTGCTATACTGTGGCTTCCAACTCTCTATCGAAGGAAAAGCCATGAATAATCGTTATATCTGGACAGGACTTCTGTTGTCCGCGCTGCTTGTGTGCCGTGGTGCCCAGGCGGCGGAACCGGCGGCGAAATCACAGGTGGGCACTGTCTCGGCGGCGCTGGCCAAGGCCGGCGACAACCGGGCCGAGATTCAGGCGGCGCTCGATCGGGTGCCGAAAGATCAGGCCGAGGGAATGCGGTTTCTGGTGATCCACATGCCCCCGCGAGACTTGCGGAGTTTGTCGGCGAAGTTCCTGTTGGATAATGTGCGGCTGGGTTACGCCGCCTGGAACGAATCGCCCTGGAAGAAGGCCGTGCCAAAGGAATTGTTTTTCAATAACATTCTGCCGTATGCCAACATCAACGAGCGGCGGGATGAATGGCGCAAAGAATTCCGCGAAAAATTCGGCCCGCTGGTCAAAGACATCAAGTCACCCGGCAAGGCGGCGGCGATCTTGAATCAAAAGGTCTTTCCCCAACTCAAGGTGCGTTACTCGACCAAGCGGCGCAAGGCCGATCAGAGCCCGAAGGAATCGATCGAGTCGGGGCTGGCTTCCTGCACCGGGCTGAGCGTGATTCTGGTCGACGCCTGTCGGGCGGTCGGAGTGCCGGCGCGGTTTGTGGGCACGCCGCTGTGGACGAACAAGAGCGGGAATCACTCCTGGGTCGAGGTCTGGGACGACGGCTGGCACTTCACCGGCGCTGCCGAGCCGGCCGGCAACGAATTGGATCGTGCTTGGTTCGCCGGGCGAGCCGCAACAGCGCAGCGAGATCACCCGCTGCACGCGATCTTCGCGGTCAGCTACAAACGCACGCCGCAGACGTTTCCGTTTCCCTGGGACCGCACGATCGATTACGTCTATGCGGTGAATGTCACCGACCGCTATACCCGTCGGGCGGTGAAGCTGCCCGAGGGCGTTGGCGGTGTGATGTTTCGCGTGTTGGCGACGCGCGGCGGCGACCGTGCAGCAGCCAAGCTAAAGATCACCGACAAGGCCGGCAAGGTCGTCTTCCATGGCACGACCAACGACGAGCGCTTCGACGCCAACGATCATCTGACCGTGCCGCTGCGATTGGGCGAACAGTACAAGCTCGAAATCCGCCACGAAGGCAAGGCGATCGACGAGACGATCAAGCCGGCTAAGCACGATCAATTGTTTTCGTTTGAGCTTGCGTCGGCAATCGCGACGCCCGACGTCGACAAAGCTCCGACGTCGAAGGTGATTCAGTCGCTGAAAGATTATTTGCAACTGGCCGTCGACCGGCGACCGGCGCTCGACAAGCAGGAATTTGCCAGCGCGGCCCTGACGAAGAAAGACGCCGCAGCCGCCGCGGCGCTGTTATGGAAAGACCACGTCGCGCGCATCCGCAAAGAGCGGGCCGCCGAAATGAAAGCCAGGACCATCACGCACGGCAATCTGAAGATGCCGTTCTTTTACAAAATCTTCGGCGAGAAGCCAAAGGCCGGACGCAGCCTGTACATCTCGATGCACGGCGGCGGCGGGGCGCCCAAGCGTGTGAACGACCAGCAGTGGGAAAATCAAAAGCGGCTCTACAGCCCGGCCGAAGGCGTCTATTTGGTGCCAAGGGCCGCCACCAACACTTGGAATCTATGGCACCAGGGTCACATCGACGTTATGTTCGACCGGCTGATCGAGAATCTGATCGTCTTCGAGGACGTCGACCCCGACCGCGTTTATCTGATGGGCTATTCGGCCGGCGGCGACGGGGTTTATCAACTCGCGCCGCGGATGGCCGATCGTTTTGGGGCCGCCTCAATGATGGCCGGGCATCCCAACGAAACCGTGCCGCTGGGGCTGCGGAATCTCGCCTTTAGCCTGCACGTCGGCGAGAAAGACGGGGCCTATAGTCGAAACAAGGTGGGCCAAAAATGGAAGGATCAACTCGCCGCGTTGCACAAGGCCGATCCCGGCGGATACGAACACTGGGCGAAAATTTATCCCGGCAAGGGTCACTGGCTCAATCGCGAAGACGCCGCCGCCGTGCCGTGGATGGCCAAGCGCCGCCGCAAGCTGCTGCCGGAGAAGATCGTCTGGAAGCAAGATGACGTAACGCACAACCGCTTTTATTGGCTGGCGGTCGATAAAGAAAACCGCCGCGCGCGGAGCGAGATTGTTGCCACGCTCGACGGACAGACGATCGACGTGTCGTCCAAGGACGTCGAACGACTGACCGTCCGCCTGAGCGACGCCATGCTCGATTTGGATCGGCCGATCACGATCACGTCCGGCGGGAAGACGCTCTTCGCCGGAACGGTCAAACGCACCGCTGGCGTCTTAGCCAAGACGCTGGCTGAGCGCGGCGACCCGAAGGGGATGTTTCGCGCTGAGGTGACGGTCGAGTTGCCGAGCAAAAAGTAGCGGCTGCACGTCTCCGTGCATAATGTCGAATGACGAAATCCGAATGTCGAAAGAATGTTCAAATGACGAAGCACGAATTATTCGGTCTTTGTGCTTCGTCATTCCTTCGTCATTCGGGAATTCGACATTCGTCATTTACCGAGTCGGCTTCTTGCGAGTCCAGCGATACGTTCGCGGATCGAAGCGAAAGGCGCTCTTCGGCAGTGCATTGACGGCGTCGCGCTTCGGTAACCAGCGGGCGAGCGCCTTCTTGGCTTCGGCGTGATCGGCACTCTCGGCCAGATTCGTCCATTCGTTCGGATCGGTGCGGTGGTCGTAAAGCTCTTCCGAGCCGTCGGCATAGCGGATGTAACGATACCGCTCGCTGCGAATCGCGTGATTGCCGCGGCCGCGCGTGGTCAGTGCCGGTTGCTCTCGGGTCGCAGTCGGACGTTTCAATAGCGGCACAAGGCTCTGTCCGTCGAGACGCTCGTTCGGTTTCAACCCACACAGTTCGATTAGCGTCGGATAGAGATCAATCAAACTGACCGGCCGCGGGCAATGTCCGCCCGGCTTGGTCACCCCGGGAGCGATCACCACCAGCGGCACCCGGGTGGCTTCTTCCCAAAGCGTCTGCTTGTGCCAGTGGTGCTTCTCGCCCAGATGCCAGCCGTGGTCGGACCAAAGGACAACGACCGTATTTTCCGCGTGCCCGCCATCGTCTAGCGCCGCGATCAATCGCCCCACCAGCGCGTCGGCGAAGCTGATCGAGGCGAGATAGGCCGCGGTGGCCTCTCGCCAGCGACGCTTTTGTTTCAACAGCCGCCACTCATCGCCGCGAGCGTTCGCCATCTTGCGTCCGGCCGGCGGCACGTCGTCCAAGTCGTTGTCTTTCACTTTCGGCAGCACGACTTTTTCCGGCGGATACATCGCAAAATACTTCTTCGGCGCATACCACGGCAAGTGCGGACGAAAGATGCCGGCGGCCAGAAAGAACGGGCGATCGTGTTTTTTTCGCAAGAACTTCTCGGCCCAAGCCACCATCCGCCCGTCGCCCATCTTCAAGTCATCGCGATCCATCGCACCCCAGTCGAACTCCCGCGGATTGAGCGGCGGACGCACACCGCGGCGAACGTTTTCCAAGCGGTTAAGCGGAAAGCCCTGGGGCCAGTTGAGCCCGCGAACCGGCAACGCCTGGCCCGGCTTGGCCCGATGCCAGGGATCGTCGAACACCTGATCGAAATAGTGGTGCCATTGGTCAGGCGGATTGAAGCCGGGCGTATGATGATAAACTTTCCCGCCGCCCACGACGCGATATCGCTCGCGGGCAAACCACTGCGGCAGCGTCACGACCCGCGGCAGCGCCGGCCGCCACCAGCTCCCGTTGGCATAGATGCCGCTGGTCGAAGGCCGCAAGCCGGTCATCACGGCCGTCCGCGAGGCATTACAAACCGGCGCCGCGCAATGGGCATTCGTAAACAACACCCCGCGCGCCGCCAGCCGGTCGATATTCGGCGTGTGGACCGTCCCGCCATATCCGCCCAAGCAGCCGACCCAGTCGTTGAGATCATCGACGGCGATGAAGAGGACGTTGGGGCGGGTGCCGTCGGCGATGTTCTGCGCCGAAAGTGCCTGCGAAACGCACAACGAGCCGAAGAACAGGCTCACACCAAGCAGAAAACGTAACCGTTCACAGGGTTTGAAAACGAGAACCGCTAAACGACGCTGATAAACGCTAATAAGATCGGGGCAATGTTGGCAATAATGAGTTGCCGCCGTCATCGGGTTAATCTCCAATTGGGCCGTTGATCGGAATGGACGTCCCAGCCTTCTTCTTTCCTTTGCGAACTCCGCGACCTTCTGTCAAAAACATGGAGGCCGCTTTAACCTCGGTAGAGGGCTTATCTCTCAAACAGAAGTTTTGGAACAGAAGGTCTCGAAGGCCGCAAAGGCAGGAAGTCGCTCGGCTCGCGTGTATTCGTGGCAAAGAAACAAGGGGAATGTGCTTCTCCTCACCGCTTTATCAATTCTGACTGGAGTCAAAGCAACGCGGTTCATGATCCCGTGAACGGTTACCAGAAGAACGAATCATTCTTCGCCACTGGGCTCCACGTAAGGATCGTCGCGAGACAATTCACCGTTGGGAAGCTCATAGTAGAGAAACCCGTTGATCGAGTAGACATTCGGCACGCCCAGTCGGCGGCTTTCTTCCTGGGCGCGGCGAACGGCGCGATTGCCAATGCGCATAATTTCATCGGCACGTCGATATGTGTCCAACCCGATTTTCGAATCAGCCATTGGATTCAGCCCCAGCGAGACGCAAGTACACGGAAAACAACTCCTCGTCGCGGATCGAGATGTCATCACCAACACCCACAGCGACGTTGACGAAGTCGCTACCTGAATTGTACACCAGAAACCAATCATCGGCAATTTGTCGATAGATGTTCCAGAAGTTCGCCAAACTCCGTGAAAAACGACGGCGAACGTCGACCTCTGGGACGTGATGGCCTCCCTTACGCACGCGTTCTTTCACACGCGCCACGCACGTATCGGCGCAATCAAGAAAAACAAGGATCAGGGTGATTTCAAACCCGTGCTCACGCGCGCGTTTGAGCGTACGACGGAACGACCGCCCAGATAGCGTCGTCTCGATGAGCAAGTTGTCAGAGCCAGCAAGACGCGCATTGAGTGACGTCAGGAACTGGCGTCCCGCCGTGACTCGCTGAGACGCTGGATCATCGGGCGAAAGTTGAGCAGCGATAAGATCCGCACTGAGATACACAGAAGAATGTCGTAGCTGCGAATCCTCCGCGTACGTTGTCTTGCCGGCGCCATTGGGGCCGCCCACAACGTATAGACTCTTTTTCGACACAGGATCGATTCCTTTCCGTCGTTGCCCGATGCCATCTCTCAAATCTGCGGTGAGGCGAGCGGCGGAGAGCACACAGCGCAAGCAAGTGAGCTTCGTCGATCCACTTGCTTGCGCTGTGTGCTGGTATTTTGGTGAACCTCGATCTGCCGCTCGCCTAAGATTCTATCAAAGCGGCCTGTCGGCGTCGAACGGACGTACACGTTGCCGACTGGCGCCTCACCGGCGGGACGCCGGTGCCACGGACAAAATTCCTGCCCTACATCCGCCCTTGCAGCCAATACGATAACATGCCGATCCATTCGTGGGCGGCTTGTTGGCTGTCGTAGGCGGCGCCGGCATCGGGGAGGAATCTCAGGTGCAGGCGATCGAAGGAGGTCGCCTGATAGCGGCAGCCCGAAGGCGTCACCTGCAGTCCTTGGGCACGAAAGCAGGCGACCGATCGCGGCAGGTGGGTTGCCTCGGTGACCAGCACAACGTGGTTGATGCCGCGTGCTTCGAGCAGGCGCTTCGAATTGACGGCGTTTTCATAAGTGCTGCGCGACTCTTCCTCGATCACGATGTCGTTTTCATCAACATTTAACTTGATGAGGAACTGCTGCATCATCGACGCCAGCGAAGGCCCCGGGTCATCGGGATCGACCTTGCCGCCGCTGACGACGATCGGCAGATGTTCGCCGGCGTGATACAACTCGGCCGCGTGAAGGCAGCGATAAAGCGTGTCGGAGGTTAGCCGATCGTGCGGCCGCACCTCGTCGGCCCGCACCGCGCCGCCGGAGAGCACCACCAGGGCCGCGGCATCGGCGGGGCGCTCACTCTGGGGTGGGTATTGCCATTCCAAGCTGCCCAGCAAAAGGTAGCTGACGCATGGCAGGCTCGGCAGAAACACCCCGGCGTAGGCTACGCTCAGCAGCCACAGCGGCCTGCGCGAAACCTCGCTGCGCAGCCACAGCCAGACGATGACGAGCGCCGTGAGCAGCGATGCCGCGGTAAACGGTTCTGAGAGCTTGGAAAACAGTTCGTACATTGGTCGTTACAACGAATAAAGAATGACGAATGAAGAATGACGAATGAAGAATGACGAAAGAAGCCCGAATGCAAAATGCCAAAACCCCGTCGCCCGAACCCGATAGGGTGCATCCCGATGCACCATTTCACGTCACCATTCGCCATTCGTCAACCGACGTCACAAATCAAGGCGGTGCTGTCCCAGTGGGCCACGTTCGCAATTCGCATCGGCGTTGATATTTTGCCACAAACGGCCTTCGCCAGGCCGCTTCATAGGCTCGCGATATCCAGCGTAACTGCTTATGCCGTAACAAGTAAGGGCTGCCCGAGGCGCCCCGTGGCACGTCGATTGCCATAAAGACTGGTCTCCCAACCGTCTTACCAACGCCGACCCGTGATACCTGTGCGAGATTCGAGCCATGAGCAGCGTCATCGAGATCAATGACATCGAGCAGTTGGCCGGTTATCGTCTCCACTGGAAGCGGCTGCTTTGCCGAACCCGTCAGGCCACGTTCTTTCAGTCGCTCGACTGGCTGGAGGTTTACTGGCGACATTTCGGTGCCAAACAGAAACTGCGGGTGTTGGTGGTCGAGGCCGCCGGCGAGGTGATCGGCATCGTCCCGCTGGTCGTGCGCCGCCAGTGGACGAAGGTCGGCCCGATGCGCGTGCTGACTTATCCGCTCGACGATTGGGGCACCTTTTACGGCGCGATCGGACCCGATCCTACGGCTACGTTACACGCGGCCATGGGGCACATTCACTCGACGCCGCGAGATTGGGATCTGCTCGATCTGCGGTGGATCAACAACGACCACATCGACCACCGCCGCACCGAGTTAGCGATGCGAAAGGCTGGCTTCGGGGCCAACAAGAAGGAGATGGGCCAAGCCGGAATCGCCGACTTGCAAGACGGCTGGGAAGCCTATTGGGCCGCTCGCACGTCGAAGTGGCGCACGAACGTGCGTGCCGACCAAAAGAAGCTCTCCAAGCTGGGCCGCGTGAGCTACGTTCGCTATCGACCCGGCGGGGCCCTCCGTGGTGAAGACGATCCACGTTGGGATCTTTACGACCAATGTGAAGAGGTTGCCCGACGAAGTTGGCAAAGCAGCTCTCAGACCGGAACCACGTTGTCACACACGTCGGTTCGGCCGTTTCTTCGCGACGCCCACGCCGCCGCCGTGCGATGCGGCGCCGCCGACCTGAATCTGTTGCTGATCGATCAGCAGCCTGTGGCGTTCGCCTACAATTATCACTTTCATGGCCGCGTCTCGGGTCTGCGGATGGGATTCGACGCCCAGGCCGGTTCAAACGGCGCCGGCACCGTGTTGCTGCACCGCGCCCTGCAAGACAGCGCCGAGCGAGACGATCATACCTACGACATGGGCGCCGGCTATCTCGACTTCAAACGCCGCTGGCTGTCGCACACCGAGGTGATCTATCGCTACACGCACTATCCCCTCATCAGCATCCGTGCCCAGGCCATGCGAGCTAAACACTGGCTGCAGCGAAGTGTGAGCGGTGCAGAGCGGAAGGTTGCGCCGAAGGCAATCGGGGCATAGCCTTGGCTATCGGACGGGCAACCGCATTTGGGTTTCGCGCAAGAAAGTTATGCAGATTGCCTTTCAAATTCAAAGCACGAAATCCTAAACAAATTCAAAGCACGAAATTACAGGAACACTTCCAGACGTCCGGTTTTTTTCGACATTTGAGCTTTGGGTTTCTGATTTGTTTCGGATTTCCGACCTCACGAAACTGCTCAGCTAAGCGCCGCGCATAAAAAAACCCTGTCGCTGCTGACGTCCGGTCGACGCACCCTAGGGCTTGGTCGAGTGCCGAACGTCAGCGGCGAAGGGCGTCGGCCCCCCCCAGCGCCGACTGGCTGCGATGGCCGCGGGCGGGCGTGTTTATGCCCGCGCATCACATCGGCGAAGCAACGTATTTCCTCGTGGGGAGGCGAAAGGGATATTTTCTCTAGGGCTGGCCGGCTCGCGGGCCCTGGTCATCGCTGCGGGCCTGCAGGGCCGCGGCCTCTTTGGCGTGCTTGAATTCAGCGCCAGCACTGAAATACTGGACGTCGTCGTACATATACCACGGGCTGGGAAGCGTTTGGCCGTTGTAGTTCGACTGACAGCCGGTGGCCGCGATGGCCGTCACGGCTGCCAGCGCCCAAAACGCGCCCCGAAGGCCGCGGCTCTTGGTTCGTACCTGGTTCATTCGCATCTCCCCGAGTGTTAGATGCCCTTGCCGCTGGGCCTGGGCAGCCGACCGGCGCGGAATAATCGTCATAATCGATACCACCGTTATCGTCCTCGGCGCGGCGCGACTTTGATGCGTTTGTGGAAAAGTCTGCGGAAATCACCTATTTTCTCGTCCGGCGGTGGGCATTCCGGCAGATACCGTCAGCGTGACCGGTAAACCATCGGGTGAGTCGGGACGTAGAAGCATCTGTGCGCGGTCACCGCGGCGTCGAATGAACAAAAAACAGGCCAGAAGCGGCCTAATCGAGGCCGTTGCCGTGGTATCCTTTGACGTTATCTGGATATTGCGGTTTCCGCTAGTGGTTTGTCAAAGCTAAGCCGCGGGGCGCTAGCCTGGGCTGTTCAAAATTTGGGGTTGTGGGGGTGATTTACGGTTTTTGATTCAGGTGCTTTTGTTCCGTCTCTAATGGACTGCAATTGGCGTGTTTCCAGTGAAACAGCTG
>JADFKK010000132.1 GCA_022564995.1 Planctomycetota bacterium
TCGGCGTGTAGCTGCGAGTCGCCAGGCCCTGGGCGTTGGTGGTCGCATCGCCGATGGACACACCGTCGACCTTGAAGGTCACCGTCTTGCCGACTTCCGCGGAACCATCGGCTTTGACCAGGGTCGCGGAAAGCGTGACGGCGTTGCCGATTCCAGCGTGAGGCGCGAGGGTAGCAGGTTGAGAAACGATGATATTGCCGCCTCAAGAGAGCCATCGCGCCCCCCCAGTCTCCAGTCCCCAGTCCCCCAAGCCTCCAGCCTCCAGCCTCCAATCCCCAGTCCCAAGGAGCCGTCGAAGCTCCGCAGCCCGCTCAGCAAGAAGTGAGAAAGAGGGAGAAAGGGGGAGAAAAGGGCCGCCCATCTTTCGATCTTGGCTGATTACCAATCGGGCTGCCATTCGGGCTGCCATTCGGGCCACCCATCTTTCATGGCGTAAAACATGCATGGCCCCAATCCTCTTTCAGCTTCATCGAGCGACGCCAGCAAGACATCATCGAACAGATCTTACGCCACTGCGGTCTCTGGGAAGATCCCGTCCGCACATTGGCCACGGCTCGAGCGCCACCACCCGTATCCAAACCCCGTCCGGCCACCGCAGACGAGTTGGAACTCGTAGCTGACGACGAGTATTTAGAGTTTCAGCGCCGTGAAAACGAGCCGGGCGAGTTGCAATTGGTGCTCGACCCAGAGTTCCTTTAGTCGGTGTGGTGCCAAACGAGCGACGTTTCAGTCGCTGCCTGCCGTTTGTGGTCCCGGTCCGTATCCAGCGCATGCCAAATCGGCAGAAACGATTCTGTTTCCTCCCGAACCGAGCCGTTCCCCTTGGAAACGCCCCGTCACCGTTGCCCAAGCGACGTGCCGGGCTACCTCACTCAAATACGCCCCATGGCAATAGGCAATCGCCGATCAAATAATTGACAGGCATCGCCATTTGGCCCATAATCGCGCCACCGTGGGCCGCTAAAGGTTCTTGTCGCGTATTGAAATTCCTATCAGTCGCCGTGAGCGGCCGAACGGCAGGCGAGATGACTCTAAGTACCCTGGAAAAATCGGGGCTTAGATGGCGAATAGTTGACACGAAATCAGTGCTGTGTGTACGTTACACACAGCCTGTGCTTTCTTAGCGGAGATAGCAATGACTAAAATGACTAACGGGACAGCGTGTCGTCTTGCGGCTGGAGTGTTTATTATTTTGATGGTGGTGGTTGGGGTTAATATGTATCTGGGGGCGTTTGAAGATGGAAGTACCGGTGTGTTTTTACTTCTTGCATTAGCGGTAGTAGTCTTCGTGTTTTTGCTCATGTCAGTGAGTACCTACTCCTTTCACACTGACACTGTAAACCAGGTTAACACCACAACCACTTATTCTTGCCCCGATTGCAAGGCAGAGCTGAATTGGTCAAAGTTGCCGATAATATTCAAAAACTACGCATGTCCCCACTGTGGCTACTGGATTAATGCAGACGACGAGCACAGGAATCTCCCGAGAGGCCCGCGAAAATTAAACTAGCGGCCACGGAGTCGCTCACGCCGCCTTCTTCATGCTGCCGTCCATGAGCTGCTTCAATGCAGCGGCGAGCAAGTCACGCTCGGACGCACCTGGCTTGACTCGGATGGCAACGCTGCCGAACTCCGTCGAGATTATCGTCGGCTCGATTCGCTTCGGCTTCGGCTTCGTGACGGTGTGCTTGGTGATGAGTTTCTTGGCAGCAGATCGGGGCCGGGCATTCCCAGGGGCAAACGGGGCCACCCATCTTTCGCTCCCGGAGCTATTCTATTCGGGGGCGATTCGGGCCATTCCATCTTTTTGCCCTTTAGGATCACTCGCCGATCATTGGGTGGCCCCAACTGAGATGCGCCAATCATTGGGTGGCACCGACTTCCACTCGAGCGCGTTTTCCAATTGCGATTTCCGTTTGCTGAACCGAGACGTGATATGGGGCGTGCTACTTCACACTCGACCATCACGACAGTTCTCATTCTCCAGCCAAGTCACGCGTCGAATCCAGAAGCTCCATCGGCGGCAAGTCGCCATATTGAAAACGGAATCCGCGATCGCAGGTTATCGAATCTGGGATTACGAAAGCAAATTCTACTTTTTCCGCTTGCGGTAATTCGGAGTGGCCTATTAGATATACTACGATTGGCACTGACCTGAAGTCGCTTGCCCTGCGTGCCCCAGCCCTCGGACCGGCGGAATGCAGTTGCGCAGAGAATGTTGTCTCGCCAGAGTCACTGTCACATGTCAGTGTTGCCTGGTGTTTCGGGCCAATACGTTTCACCATGTTTATGTCGTCGTGTTCCTCTTGCTCTTCTTGCGTATAGATGATTCCCGCATCCAGTTCCACCTGCACGACGATGAACTGCTTGCCGTATTTGCACGCGACGGAGGTCGAGTGTCCAGCGGGCAACTTGGATTCCGTGTACCAGAGAACAATACGTGGTGTTACTGGTTCCGCAGGTCCGCATCCAGTGACGGCGGTCGATACGGCCGACAGTAAGATGAAAAGTCGCAACATTGTTCGTGACTTGGCTCTCATGAGATTGTAAATCCTTGATCGAGAAATAAATGGATGCTCCGGCGAACGGGACTCGCAATTTGAACGCCTAACACGCTCAAGGGGCAAGAATCAATGGAGACGCAAGGTCATAGCTGGGAGGGCTTCAAAAACACGGGAGTCAGCTTCTTTATCACACCAACAAAACCGTGCGTATAGGTTGAGCATTGTACCCCAACGAGCAAACGGGGCCAGCAAACGGCAGCAAACGGGGCCACCCATCTTTCGCTCCTGGAGCTATTCTATTCGGGCTATTCTATTCGGGCCACCCATCCTTTTCTCTTGGCGGATTGCAAACGGGCGATTGGCGGGCGATTGGGGCCATCCATCTTTTCGCCCTTCAGGATCACTCGCCGATCATTGGGTGGCCCCAATTGAGATGCGCCAATCATTGGGTGGAACCGACTTCCCCCGACTTCCGGCACCGACTTCCGCACCGACTTCCACCCTCTCCCGGGCCTGAGAGCCCGACCTCTCCCAAAGGGAGAGGTTACTGAATGGCTGCCGCTTCTCAGCGACGTGCTATTTCGCCTTGCGGCCTCGGTTGAGACGCCGCGCGTCGATCCCGGGCGGGTCGATGGAACGCAGCGGAGCTTGCCAGCGAACGGCAGCGGAGCCGCCGGGGATGTCGTCCGTTGGCCCGGCGAATTCGACCCGGCTGCGAACGAGACCGGCGATTTCTAGCGATGTCTCGCTGAGCACGCTGCTCTTGCCGGCCATATTGCTCCAGGCTGCCAGCGGCACCGATGGCGTGATCAGCGAGCCGTCCCCGCTCCATTGAATCGACCGCAGCAGCCCCCGGGGCGAACTCTTGCCGATCATCCGCAGCAGCGAATTGCCGTCGGCCGGGGCAAAGACGCAGCCGCCCGCGATGATCGACACGTGCCCGACCGAGCTTTTCGTGGCCCCGTATCGACAAGCCAGCGCAGTTCCGCCGCGGACGGTCGTTTGGCTCATGGCGACGACAACCGGTTCGTCGGATTGCGGAAAATGATCGAGCGCCACCAGCGCGCCGGAACCGACAAACAACGTGTTGGTCGCCTTGACTTGCAAGGCACCGGAGTAGTGACAAGCCAAGCCGTCGTTTACACGGGCCAGCACGCAATCGACGAGCTTGACTTGCCCGGTGATGAGATCCTGCTGGGGATCGCGCCCTGCGCCGCTCTGCCAAAGAATGGCAACGGGCAGAGTCGCGGCAGCTTCGGTCGCTTGGAAGGAACAGCCGCGAAACTCGGCCGAGTCGGCCAGCAGGTGAACGATCGCTCCTCGTTGGCCCGCATTCTTCAATGAACTGGCCGGATGATCCCAAACGAAGTCGATATTCTCGAATCGCACGTCGGCTGCGGTAATCGACAATCCCATCCGCGGCACGTTGATTTGTGGCCGGCCACCGCTGTTACCTTCCACGGGGCCGCGCACGATGCAACGCGGCGGCAGATCGAGTTCGTCGAGGTGGTGTGCCCGGTCGGTCCTCAGCAGCTTGACCGGGCGTGGGTTTGCGGAATCGTCGACGGCGTTGAACGACGCCTGGACAACACTGCTTTGGGCCCTTGCACGGCCTGGAGGATCGCTCGCTGACGTTCGGGTATCGTCGTCGGTCGGGCCGCCGGTTGTTGACGCGACCGGCCGGGCGATATTCTCCTGGTCGAGTGCTCCGCGCCACAAGGGCCACGTTGCCAGCGACAGGAGGATCGTCGCGATGACGGCTGGGCCGGCCCACGATCGGCGCGTGCCTCGCCGCATGACGATTCGACGAGACGCAGGCCGCCGCACGAGCCCGCCGCCGCGGCCGGCCAGATAATCTCGCAGCGCCCGCTCGCCAGATCGCGTGCTGGGGCCGAGCCGCGTTTGCAACGCCTCGAACGACTTGGGCCGAGCGATCGGATCGCGCCGCATGCACTCATCGATCACTTCGAGTAACGCCGCGGGAGTGTCTGGGGCAAGGCGACTCAGCGACGGTCGCCGGGCCGAAAGCGCATTGCGCAGCTTCGTCAAACTGTTGCCGCCAGAATACGGCGACCGGCCGGCTAACAATTGCCACCATAGACACCCGCAGGCGTAAATCTCGGCCGCGCCGCTGGGCGGGCCGCCGTCGGCCGCGCGCTCCGGCGCCAAGCCATCGTAAGCCGCCGGCGGCAGATCGGCGAAGGCGTAGCCTTCCTCTGGACGCAAGATCGGACGCAGCCCCGGCATCAGAAGTTGTGCCAGGCCATCGCTGCCGATGACGAGCCCGGCTGTGGATACATCGCCATGCAGCACGTCGGCGGCTTCGGTCGCCACCAGCGCCGTACACATCTGACGGGCGATTTCCAGCACGGCAGCGGCCGGCATGCGTCCGTGGCGGGTTAACGCCTCGGCCGCCGTAACGCCTTCGACCTCGTCACATTCGGCCCAAATTTGGTCGCCATGGGTGCCACAAGCGGAAATCATCGCGACATGCGGCGAATCGACTTGTCGACAGCGAACCACCAACTGCTCTAACTGAGCCTGAATCTCTACAGCGATCTCTGGCGGCGCGGAAACCGCGAGCAATCGGACGCGGCGGCGCGAGCTAATTTCTTGGGCGGAAAACAGCCGACCGTAACCTTCCGAGGCGATTGGCCGCAACAAGACATAAGGCCCCAGGGCCAACCGCTCGCCGCGGCCGGCGTTGATCTCGGCGGCCTGATACGGCGTAATCACGCGGGCTTGGGCCAGCGCGTCGACCCACACCGACTCGAAGACGGGCAGATCCCTGGCCAGCCGGCGCACGCGGCCGCGCATCCGCTCGACGCCCGCCGCCGACGAAAGCCCGAGCCGGATGAGCAAATCGACCAGAGATTGAGGGGGCTGTTCGGGCAAAGCAATATCACCGATAGCATGACAGCGGATCTGTGGCACAGGCGTCTCGCCTGTGAAACACCGGCGGGACGCCGGTGCCACGTTTGACTCACTGCTACCAAAGTCCCCCAGTCACAGCAAGATCAACCCCGTTTGCGCGCGGCGCCATAAATGGTCCAATCGGCTTGTAGCTGAATTCGCAAGAATTCAGGAACTGGCCAACTTGTTACCAAACGCTCTGAATTCTTGCGAATTCAGCTACCAGCCAAGAAAACTCGCCTCGTGCCTGCTCCCACTTCCATCGTCCTGCTCGTCGACGAAACGCTCGCCGACCAAACGCTCGCAGCGGCCCTGCGCGCCCAAATTCCGGATCTCTCCTGGAAAGCGTCTCGAGCCCTGATCTCTGCCCGCCGCGTGACCATCGGCGGCGAGGTTTGGCTCGATCCGGCCCGCCGGCTCCGAGTGGGTGATCGGGTGGAGCTGCACGATCGGCCGTCGCAGGACAATCCGCTGGCGGCCACGGTGCGAATCGTCCACGTCGATCGACACTTCGCCGTGATCGACAAGCCGGCCGACCTGCGCAGCGTGCGTCACAAGAGCGAACGAAGTTGGTCGGCCAGTCACCGCGCGTTGGTTCCGGCGGCCGAAGACTTGCTTAGCAACATCTTGCGATCGCGCGGCAATCAGCCCGGCCGCGAGGTGGTTCGCGCCGTCCATCGTCTCGATAAGCCGACCAGCGGGCTGATGGTTTTTGCCCGCACAAAGATGGGCCAAGAAAAGCTGATCGAGCAGTTCCGCAACCGCACGGCCATCCGCCGCTATCTGGCCATCGTGCCGGGCCACTTCGAGCCGAAGCGGATCGAGAGCCAATTGGTCCGCGACCGGGGCGACGGGATTCGCGGCAGCACAACCAAGCCGGGCCGAGGCGAAACGGCCATCACCAACTGCGGCGTCATCGAGCGGCGGCCCGGCTACACCCTGGTAAGCTGTCAACTGGAATCGGGCAAGACCCATCAGATTCGGATTCATCTGGCCGAACTCGGCTTTCCGGTCTGCGGCGACCCGGTCTACCGCCGGCGTTCTGACGGCACGGACATACCCGACGAAAGCAATGCCCCGCGTCTGGCCCTGCATTCCAACGAACTCGCCTTCACCCATCCCGTCGACGAGCGCACCGTGCGGTGGACCTGCCAATTTCCCGAATCGCTGCAAACATTCTGGAACCGGCTGTAGGCTGGCGATCGATCGAACGCCATCCGAAATAGCCGCAATAGCCCTCGGCGGGAGCCGGGGGTTCCGCAGAGGCCGCAGCCCCCCAAAACTCACGGTGGCAATTTCACTTGTCGGCCATTACAATAAAGCTCGAATCAGGTAGGTTCGTCGCTATGCGTAATTAGCCGACAGCGCCGACCCAGCCATCTCCTTCAAAAACGGTGGTCACGACACTATGCGCCGACACTGCCTTGCATTAACCGTTCTCCTCTGCGGAATTCTCGCCTGCTGTGGCGGCGTTGCGGGCGCGGCCGACAAGGCCGCTAAGCAGTTCGACAGCACGATCGCCCCGCTGCTGGCGGCGCGCTGCCTGGAATGTCATTCCGGCCCACATCCCAAGGGCGAGTTGGATTTGAGCCGCCACGATAAAGCCCTCGCCGGAGGCGAAAACGGTGTGGTGATCGTCGCCGGCAAGCCCGAGGAAAGCCTGCTTTGGGAGCATGTTCGCGAGGACGAGATGCCGCCCAAGCATCCGCTCAAGGCCGACGAGAAGAAACTGCTAAAAGACTGGATTGCCGGCGGCGCGGTGTGGGGCACGAAAGTGATCGATCGGCTTCGCTATACGACCGACAGCCGCGGCGGCTACGATTGGTGGTCGTTGCGGCCGATTGCCAAGGTCACCCCGCCCAAGGTCAACCGCGGCGATCGGGCACGTAACGAGATCGACCGGTTTATCCTGCATCGCCTTCAAGAAAAACAGCTCGCGCCGTCCCAGCCCGCCGATCCGCGAACCCTGGCGAGGCGCGTTTATTTCGACTTAACCGGCCTGCCGCCAACGCCCGAAGAAGTGGAGGCTTTCGTCGCCGATCCGTCAGACGCGGCCTACCAAGCGCTGGTCGACAGGCTGCTTGCTTCGCCGCATTACGGCGAGCGCTGGGGGCGGCATTGGCTCGACATTGCCCGCTACGGCGAGAGCGATGGGTTTGAACGCAACGCTCCGCGAAAAAACTCATGGCCGTATCGCGATTGGGTTATCAAGGCCCTCAACGACGACATGCCCTACGACCAGTTCGCGCGGATGCAATTGGCCGGCGACGTCATGTCGGGCGATCGCGACGGCATTGCGGCTGTCGGCTTCTTGGTCTCCGGCGTTCACAACACGGTGGTCGGCGGCAGCAAGCGGATGAAGCTGCTCGCCCGACAGGACGAGCTGGAGGAAATCGTCGCGGCCGTCGGGCAAACCTTCCTGGGTCTGACAGTCAACTGCGCGCGATGCCACGATCACAAATTCGATCCGGTCCGCTCGGTCGAGTATTACCGTATGATCTCCGCGATCGACGGCGTCTATCACGGCACACGCTCGGCGCCGGCAAAGAGCCATTCGGAATTGCTCGCAAAGCTTGCGGCGCAGATCGATCGATCGAAGAAGTCGCTGGCTAAAATCGACGGCCCGGCGCGCAAGGCGATTCTGGCCGAGCGAAAAAAGAAATCGTCCGAGCTGCCGCGCCCCGAACGCCCGCGGGCCTATGCGTCGTGGGAATTTGACAAAGACCTAAAAGACAGCGTCGGCAAGCTGCACGGCGCGGCATTTGGCGGGGCACGCATCGAAAACGGTGCCTTGGTCGTCGACGGCCGCGGAGCCTACGTGCGAACCGCGCTGCTCGATCGCGATCTAACGGAAAAAACCCTCGAGGCCTGGGTGCTGCTGGACAATCTCCAGCAGTCCGGTGGCGGCGTGATGAGTGTCGAGACGCCCGGCGGCGGCGTGTTCGACGCGATTGTCTTCGCCGAGCGCACGCCGCGGCGATGGATGGCCGGCAGTAACTCGTTTCAGCGAACCCGGCCGTTTCAGGGCAGCGACGAGACCCAAGCCAACACCCAGCCGGTTCACGTGGCGATCGTTTACCAGCGCGACGGAACCATCATCGGGTATCGTAACGGCACGCCCTACGGCAAGCCTTACAAGTCCGGAGTGGCAGCTTACCAAGCGGGCAAGTCCCAGGTGGTGTTCGGCCTGCGACACGGGGCGCCGGGCGGAAATCGAATGCTCAAGGGGCGAATCCTGCGGGCGAATCTTTACGACCGGGCGCTGGGCCCCGAGGCCATCGCGGCTTCGGCCGGTGTCGAGAGTAATTTCGTCTCCGAGAAATCACTCGTTGCCTGGCTGCCGAAAGATCATGCCGCCCGCCGCGCGCGAATCAAAAAAGATCTTGCGACCGCCGAATCGCAGCGGGCCGCGCTGACGCGGCAGTCCGGACAGAAAATCTACTCGGTGACGCCGCGTAATCCGGGTGCGATGCGCGTTCACATCCGTGGCAGCGTGACCGATTACGGCAAGGAAGTCACTCCCGGCGGAATTCGCGCTGTGGCTGGTGCCAGCGCCGATTTTGGATTGGCGGCCAACGCACCCGATGCCGAGCGACGCAAGAAGCTGGCCGCTTGGATTACCGATTCAGCCAATCCGCTGTTCGCCCGGGTGATCGTCAATCGGCTGTGGCATTACCACTTCGGCACCGGCATCGTCGACACGCCCAGCGATCTTGGCTTCAACGGCGGGCGGCCGAGCCATCCGGCGCTGCTCGATTGGCTGGCCGGGCAATTGCGAGCCAATGGCTATCGACTCAAGCCGCTGCACCGCACGATCGTTCTGTCGGCTACCTATCGACAAGCCTCGACGACCCATGCGGCAGGACGGGCAAAGGATTCGGGAAACAGGTTGCTGTGGAGATTCTCGCCGCGGCGCGTCGAAGCGGAAGTGCTGCGAGATTCGATCCTGAGCGTTGCCGGCGCCTTGAACCCCGCACTGGGCGGACCGGGCTTTGAAGATGTATCGATCACGTCGAACAACGGCACCACGTATTATGAGCCGATCGATCCGGAGGGCTCCGCGTATCATCGCAGAACCGTGTACCGATTCAGCCCGCGCGGCGGACGCAGCGCGATTCTCGATACGTTCGACTGTCCCGACCCGTCCGGCGCAACCCCCCGCCGTTCGATCACCACCACGCCGCTACAGGCCTTGAGCCTGCTGAACAATTCATTCGTGCTGCGGATGGCCGACGCTTTCGCCGGGCGCATCGAGCGCGAAGCGGGCAAGGACCGCAGCCAGCAGATTCGCCGCGCCTGGCGATTGGCGCTTGGTCGAGCGCCCAGCCCGCATGAAGAGCAGCTTTCTGCGAAGCTGATTGCCAGGCACGGTTTGCCGACGCTCTGTCGAGCCCTGTTTAACGTCAATGAATTCGTCGTCATCGAGTAATCAAACCATGAACCAGCCGAATGCAACCAGCCGCCGTGAATTCCTGAACTGGGGCACCCAAGGCATCGGCGCCACGGCGCTGTTGACGATGTTGGGCGACGATGGCCTGCTGCAAGCAGCCGACGCCGACAAGCAGCCGAAGTTTCCGAACTTTCCGCCCAAGGCAAAGCGGGCCGTGCATATTTGCCTGGTCGGCGGCCTGAGTCACGTCGATTCGTTCGACTACAAGCCGGCGCTCGAGAAGCTGCACGGAAAATCGCTGAAATACAACGAGAAGCCCGATATCTTCTTCGGCCAGGTCGGATTGCTGCGCAAGAGCGACTGGGCATTCAAGCAGCGTGGCAAGAGCGGGCTGTGGGTTTCCGACATGTTCCCGCATATTGCCGAATCGGCCGACGACTTGACCGTGTTGCGATCGATGGTCTCTGAGTCGGCCAATCACACGCCCGCGCTGTTCTTTGCCAACAGCGGCTTTCAGTTCAACGGCTTTCCGTCGATGGGCAGTTGGCTTTCCTACGGGTTGGGAAACGAATCCGATTCGCTGCCGACCTACGTCGTTTTGCCCGATGTGCGTGGCGGCCCGAACGGCGGCGCGTCGAACTGGACGAGCGGTTTTCTGCCGGCGCAGCATCAGGGCGTGATGCTGCGTGGCGGAAAACAGCCGGTTCGCGATCTGTTTCCGGCGCGGCCCGTCCCCAAGGGTTCCGACGCCGACGTGCGCGCTTTTCTGCGCGAGATCAACACGGGCCATCTCAAACGCAACGGCGACGACCCGCAACTGGCCGCGCGGATTCGCAGTTATGAATTGGCCGCACGCATGCAAATGTCGGTGCCCGAGGTGAGCGACTTGAGCGGCGAAACGAAGCAGATGCGGGCGATGTACGGCCTCGATCAAAAAACAACCGCCGATTGTGCCGGGCGCTGTTTGCTGGCCCGGCGATTGCTCGAGCGCGGCGTGCGGTTCGTCCAGATCTTTTCAGGCGGGCCGATCGGCGGCAGCCCGCGGTCGAGCTGGGACGCGCACGAAAACGTCAAGCAAAACCACACCGTCGAGGCGGCCAGGATCGATCAGCCGGTCGCGGCGCTGCTCAAGGATCTCAAGCAGCGAGGCATGCTCAAAGACACACTCGTGCTGTTCACCACCGAGTTTGGTCGCACGCCGTTTACGCAGTCGGCCGCCAACCGGGTCGGCACCGGCCGCGATCATAACCGTTACGCGTTTTCGGTCTGGATGGCCGGCGCCGGGCTCAAGCCGGGTGTCGCCCATGGCGTGACCGACGACGTCGGCTGGAAGGTCGCCGAGAACCCGACTTCGTGGCACGATTTTCACGCCACGCTGCTGCATCTGTTCGGCATCAACCACCAGCGGCTCACCTACTACCACAACGGCATCCGCCGCCGCCTGACCAATGTTCACGGCGAGGCGATCAAAGCGGTGTTGTCGTAATACTAATGGGAGAAGCCTACGATGAGCAATGATCCCGCGACTCGCGATTCCATTATTGACGAAATTCATCGCTTTCGCCGTGAGCACGCCGAAAAGTTCAACTACGACATGGACGCTATCGTCCGCGATCTTCAGTCGCGCGAAGGTAAGCTGGGGAACAAGGTCGTGTCGTATCCACCCAAGCGGTTGGAGACGACCGACGCCACACCAAACGAAGAAAACGAATAGGACATTTCGATTGGGCCGTCAGCGAGGCTCTGTCGCAAATACGACACGACCGCCGATCCAGGAAATTAAACGGGACAGGTCTAATTATCGGCAACGGGAAGACCGTTTATTAGACCTGTCCCGTTTGTTCCCCGGCTGAGCCGCGATCGCCAGCATCACGTTCATCTGGCGATGTTGGCAACGATTTCACCCTCAGCGTTTATCACAAGAATCCCTTTGTCGCTGCAACGGATGGCAACAAGCTTGTTGTCCGGAGAAGGGAAGAGTGAAGAAATTATGTGAAAACCTTGTATGGTGACGACCACCTTCCGCTGCTTCAGCAAAGGACGTTGAATTTCGACATGATATCTCGAGCCACCATCTTTCTTTGATTGGCGAAAAACGCAGAGTTGGGAGTCACTTCCCGCAAACGGGAAGGCAACCATCAACTCACCACTGGAGGCAAGAAAGTTCGGCTTGACTTGGCGCTCGGTGATCTTACGGTTCTCCGTGTCGATACTTACGACTCGATGAGTAGTAGACATCTGGTAGATATTCTTCTTCCAGACGCAGTGGAGTATCTGTTCGTCCTGTTTCGCCTTCCACTTCCCGATACTCGTTTCCCATCCATTCCAATCGTAGAAGACGAAAGAATCACCATCTTTCGTTGGAAAAAAGGCAAGAAACCCCTTGCCGTCGGGTCGGACCGGGCGGTTATAAATTGGGAATGGGTATCCCTGAATCGGAATGAAATTATCCTTCTCCAGGTCGTATATCCATCTGCCGCTACCGCCAACGACCAGCACTTTATCTGGTGGCCCCGACCAGTTGAGTGCAGCTTCTTCTTGTCGGTCTTCTGTCGTGCGTTGCGCTGGCTCACCTAGATTGGTCGTGTATTCGTGGACCTTCGTTTCGCTGAGTTTCTCGCCGCTAAGGCTATCGTAAAAAATGAGTTGAAGTTTGTGCTTGGCCTCCCGGCTACCCTTTACTTCAGATGTTGTGATGTTCGCAACCGCGAGCTTTTTACCATCCTTGCTGATCGCTGGCCAGGGCGTATCTGTCTTCGTATCCGCGACGATGATCTTGCGAGCTTTTCGCTTCAAATCGTAGCGAATCAAACGCCCCGCATCGTCACTGTAGATGATCGACGATGAATCGGGAGTCCAAAGGATAACGTCCGGGGTGCTGCAACCCGTCAAGAGAACGGAGGCCAAGCCAAGGAGCAACATTCGTGCCGGAGTGTTTATGGAAAGCAACGGGCGAGCCATGATTTTTCCCTCCTCGTGGTTCAATCGCAAAACAGCAAATCCTATGATGCCCTCTGACAGGCATCATTATAACGGAGCAATCGTGCCGATGTAGACCTCCGGAAAATTCCTCGGCAAGCCACCTCTATCAAGCACGTAGGGCACGTCTGACACTCCTGCCTGTGCGGTAGTATTATTCTGGGGCATGACGACCTAAAGGCAATCTGTATAAGTACATACGTCGATGCGCAAGCGAGGAAAGTCATTACCCGAAGCGTGAGCGAGGAAAGAGCGGGCACCTCGATTTTTCTCGATTCCCTCGCTAACGCTTCGGGCTACGATTTACCAAGGCGATCAGAGCGGATCTGCCGCAAATACCACACGGCCGCCGATCCACGTCTCCCGCGGCGCGGCTCGCTCGTCCCAGAGTAACTCGTGCGGATCGCCTGTTTCTTCCGGCAGAGTCACGATCGACAGATCGGCCGTTTTGCCGACTTGCAAGCTGCCGAGGTGATCGGCGAGACCGAGCGACTTGGCGCCCGATAGCGTGCCCATGCGGAGGATGTCTTCGCCGGACACTTGCGGATGGCGCCGACGCACCGCGCGCATCTCGGCGAGAACGCTCAAATCAGGGTTCGACGCTCGGCTGTCGGTGCCGAGCGCGACCGTCACGCCGGCCTGCAGCATTTCGGTCAGCCGGTAGGGGGCGTGCTGAAAATACTCGTGCGTTCGCGGGCAATAAACGACCGCCATCTGGTCGGCACGATCGGCCAGATAGGCGATCTCTTCGTCGTCTAAGTAATTGCCGTGAATGACCAAGGCCCGCTCGGCTTTGGCCAGCTTGCGAAGATAGTCGAGCGGGCGGGCACCGTGAGGAATGGCCGTCGGATCCCAGGCGTTCAGATCAATCAACATATCGCGCAGCGGCCCGCTGCCGTCGCGCAGCAGTTGCAGCTCCTCGCGCGACTCGGCCAGGTGCATTGCCAGCGGAACCCGCGCGGGCGACGACAGTTCGACCACGCGCTCGAGAAGTTGTGGATGGACCGTGTACGGGGCGTGTGGGCTGAGGCCGGGATGCTGCGATTCATCGCTGGTGAATTGTTCTGTATGTTGGCGGGCTAACGCGACATTTTCGTCGATTCGATCTTGCGATAAACCGATTAACTCACGAAAAGCGATGAGGCGCGGCAAATCCGCAAGCGATGGATAGACGCTGTACGCGCTGGTGGTGATTTCTCCGACCAGAGTGGTGCCAAATGACAGAGACTCTTGCAGTCCGGCTGCGATGGCTCGCTGGGCATCTTCGTCGCGCCCGCGACGATGCTTTATCACTTCGGAAATCCACGCAGGCAGCGCCATGCCCGGATGGCCAAGCGGATGTGCCAGATCGCTGAATTCCAGATGCGTGTGGGCGTTGACCAGTCCGGGCAGAATGGCGACGTTGCCCAAGTCTTTGGGCGGCCGACCGGATGTGTTCTCGCCAACCGCGGTGATTCGTCCTTGCTCGATCGTGATGACGCCATCGGCTATGACCGGCGATTCGACCGGAAAGAGATAACGGGCACGCAGGGCGATGGTTTTGGGCTGTTGCGACATGGTCTTTTCGTGGCATGGGCGTCCCGCCCGTGGACCACCGATGGACCACCGGCGGGACGCCGGTGCCACGGCCCCTTAACCTGTCGTCGCCTGGGCCGGCTTGTCGACGGTCTCTTGCCAGAGTTCTTCTTCGGTTCTGCTGTAGGACAGCGTGCGAAACCAGAGCAGCAGCGCCGCGGCAATTCCCGCACCCAGCGCGACGATCCACCACTGATAGGCGCCGGAGTAGAGCCACTCGAAGCGTGGATTTTTGCTGAGGCTGCCATCGGCAATGGCCAGCGCGTTGTGCGTCACGTGAAACATAATACACGGCAGCAAGCTGCCGGATTGAACGGCCACGTAGCCGATGATGATTCCGACCAGGGCGGCCATCAGCGACTGTTGAATCATCATGTGCGCCACGCCGAAAAAGATGCTGCTGATCGCGATGGCCTGCCATTTGTGGCCCAAATGTCGTAACCCCGACAGAATGAATCCGCGAAACGCGATTTCCTCGCAGAAAGCGGGCAGCACGGCAACGATCAACAAAAACATCCAGACGTTGGGCGCGTCTGCCTGCACTTTGGCGAGCATCTCGTTGATCTGTTCCATCTGGGCGCTCGGCATCGGGAAGACGTCCGACACAACTTTGCCGAGCGCCAGCACTCCCGGATGCAACGCGACCGCCAGCAGCACCGCGGCCGGCAACGTGAGCAGCGCCGGTTTGTTGAGCAGCAGCGTTCGTCGCGGGCTGCTGGTGAGCATCACGGCCATCAGCATCGCCGGCGTGGCGATCAATGCGATCTGTATCACGGCCGTCGAGACCGCGAAGCCGGCGAAGCTGTCCTGCGGTTTCATTGAGGACATGGCATAGAAACGGATCACCAGCAGAATCACGCCGCACAGCAGCGCTTCGAGCACCGTGGGCGTCGGACCTCGATCTCGCAACATGTGGCGAATCCAAATCCCCACGTCGACCCGCTCGCCTTCGCTAAACAACACACTCTCTCGATTGAATTGGTCGATGGCCCAGCGCACGGCGAACCAACAGCAGATGAGCGTAACGGCCAGCACCGGTGCGATGAATTTTGCCGCCTCGCCATAGTTACCCTGAATCGTCTCGCGCATCAACAGCATCATGCCGGCCACCGGAATCAGACTGTTTCCCAGGTTCAGCTCGAAGGTCGGCGTCATCGGAAGAATGGTCAGCGGCAAGGTGATCAGCATCAACGGCATCAGGTAATACTGGCCCTCTTTCGTGCTGCGGGCGAACGCTGCCAGGGCCAGGCACAGCGCGCTAAAGAGCGCGCTCATCGGCACCAGCGCGAGCGGCAGCCAGACCAGGGCGAGCATGGGCGGAGGTCCAATGTCGCCCATGCCCCCCAGCCCCGAGAACTGAGAAATCAGAAACTTACCGGTCAGCGCCATTCCGGCCAGATTCAACACGGCCGTGGCAATGCTGAATGACATGATGGTGAACAACTTTCCCATCACGATTTCGCTGCGCTCGGCCGGGCTGCTGAGCAGGGTTTCCAGCGTGCCCCGTTCCTTTTCTCCCGCACACAAGTCAATCGCCGGGTAAAACGCCCCGGTCAATGCCCAGATCAACAACACAAACGGCAATATCTTCGACCACATCGAAGTGTTGCTGTGTCCGGGAGCCGCCAGATCGGTGTTGGAAAACGTAAACGGACGAGTCACCGTCGCCGGCAATTTGCTCTCTGCCAGATTCTGATCGCCAATCTCGATGGTCCAAAGCCTCAGCACCTGGCTGATCCGCTTGTAGGCCAGGTTCGATTTGTCTTTCGACTTGTCGAAAAACAACTGCGGGCTGGGGATCGCGGCTGGCGTCTGATTCGGGCCGTCGCGCTGTTTCAATTGATCGCGGAACTCTTGCAGCCGAACGTCAAAATTGCGGGGAAAGTAGATCACCAAGTCGTAGCCATGAAGGTCCATCTCCTGGACCGCCATCGCCTTCATGTGGTCGCCGTCGCCATCGTCGTCCGACAGCGGCTCGTCGCGAAATTCGAGCTTCAGCAGATCGCGTTTTTCAGGGCTGGCAAACAACGGTTCGCGGAACCGATCCTCGTCGACCAATTGTGGGTCATCGGGCAGGTTGTCTGATCCGATCAGCAGCACGCTCGATGATTGCTCTTGCACAAATTGAGCGACCAACAGCAGCGACATTCCCAGCAGCGGATAAAGCAAAACCGGCAGCACGAAAATCATGAACATCGTACGCCGGTCGCGCAGTTGATCGCGAATCTCGCGGGCGAAGATCAGTTTTACGTTGAACCAGTTCATCCTATCCCGCCTCGGCCGTCTCCAAGAATTCGTGTTGGCGTTCGTATTCGGAGATCAACTGGAAAAACAACTCTTCCAGATCGTGCTCGCCGCAGCTTTCGCGCAGCCCCTCGAGCGTGCCTTCGGCCAGCATCTGGCCGCGGTGGATAATGGCGATGCGATCGCACAGCCGCTCCGCCTCGCGCATGATGTGGGTCGAAAAAATGATGCACTTGCCGTTGTCGCGCAGCTCGGAGACCGTCTGCAACATGGCCCGCGCCACCAGCACGTCCAGCCCCGTGGTTGCCTCGTCGAAGATCAACACCGGCGGGTCGTGGACGATCGCCCGGGCGATGGAAACCTTCTGCTGCATGCCGGTCGACATCTTGGCGCCCAGCAGATCGCGAAATTCGTTCATCTGCAAGCGCTCGAAAATATCCTCCATCCTGGCCCTCAGCGGCTCCTCCTGCATTCCGTACAGCCGGCCGAAATACTCGACCATCTCCCAAGCGCTCATGCGGTCGTAAACGGCCGTGTTGCAGGAGACGAAGCCGATATGGTGCCGCACCTGCGAGGGCTGCGTCATCACGTCGAAGCCGCTGACCGTGGCCGTGCCCGAGGTCGGCCGCAGCACGGTGCTGAGAATTCGCAGGGCGGTTGTCTTGCCGGCGCCGTTAGGGCCCAGCAGCCCGTATATCTCGCCCGGCTTGGCGTCGAAGCTGAGCCGGTTGAGCGCGACAAACTCTCCGTGCTGCAGATCGGGATAGCTCTTGGTCAGGTCGCGGACGTGGATCATGGCGTGTAGGGTGGGCACTGCCCACCAAAGCTCGGGTAATACATCAGCCGCGGGGCGTTAGCCCCCGGTTCCTACCGCAATCTGACACGAACCGGGGGCTAGCGCCCCGCGGCTGATTGACGGGCTGTTTTTCGTGCTCATCGACGCAAAGCAAGATTACAGCCACCTTCCAACCGCCGCAACAGGCGGAAAACCTATACCACAGCTTAGCTTACGCTTTGTGTGGCCAGATCGCCAAGGGGCGCTTCATCGATCAGCTCGTAGAACACGTTGCGCTGCCGCGGCGCGAGGCCCAATTCTCGGATCGCCTCGCGAATCTGCTCCAACGTGAGAAAATGGACCGTGCCCGCCTCGGCCACCACGTTTTCCTCGATCATCAGGCTGCCCATGTCGTTGGCCCCGTAAAGCAGGGCCAATTGGCCGATTTTAAGCCCCTGAGTGACCCAGCTCGACTGGATGTTCGGAAAGTTATCGAGATACAACCGGCTCACGGCCAGGGTCTTCAGATACTCATGCGATCCGACCGCCGGCACATCGGACATCTCGGTGTGTTCCGGCTGAAACGTCCAGCAGATATAGGCCGTAAAACCGCCCGTCTCGTCTTGTAACTGGCGCAATCGTTCCAAGTGTTCGATCCGCTCGGCCAGGGTCTCGACGTGGCCGAACATCATCGTGGCCGTGCTCGCCCCGCCCATTTGGTGCCAAACCCGATGCACGTTGAGCCAGTCGTCGGTCATCACCTTGCCGCGGGTGATCTTTGCCCGCACGCGATCGACGAGAATTTCGCCGCCGCCACCGGGGATGCTGCCCAAGCCGGCCGCCTTAAGCCGCCGCAGAACTTCGACGAGCGGCAGCTTCGAGACCTTCGTAAAGTGATGAAACTCCGGCGGGCTGAAACCGTGAATGTTGATTTGCGGAAAGTGGTCCTTGATGTCTCGTAACAATTCCTCGTACCACTCGAGCTTGAACTGCGGATGCAGCCCGCCTTGCAGCAGAATCTGATCGCCGCCCAACTCGACCGTCTCTTGGATCTTCTGCAGCAGCACGTCCCGCTCGAGCACGTAACCCTCGGGATGCTTCGGCGGGCGATAGAACGCGCAGAAATCGCAGACCGCCGTGCAGACGTTCGTGTAGTTGATGTTGCGGTCGATGTTGTAGGTGCGATACGGCTCCGGGTGCAGCCGCCGGGTGACTTCGTCGGCCGCGCGGCCCAGCGCGGCCAGGTCATTCGACTCCAACAGCGCAAGGCCCTCTTCCGGCGAAAGACGTCCGCCGCCGGCAGCTTTATCAAGCAAGGTTGCAATGTGTCCAGCCAAGATCGACTCCTGCGGGCGCCAGGTCGAGTTCGACGGCGCTGCGGTAAAACAGTTCCAGCCCCTCGCGCTCCCGCGGTCCCAGGTAAAAGTGTAAATTGTCTCGCAAGTACGATTCGCATTGCGGACGGGTTAATCCCAGCGGGGCCGAATCGTGGGCCGCGATTTCTGCCAGATGCGCCACGCCGTCATCGCGGGCCGCCGACAACGCTGCGGCGGTCTCGTCCAGGTCGCTGTCTTTTCGCGCCACCCACATCGCAAACACGAACGGCAGTTCCGCCCAGCGACACCACTGGTCGCCCAAGTCCCAGACTTCGTTCCACGGCCCGGCCGGCGAGTGAATGGCCCGATCGCCGATCAACAGCACGGCATCGGCTGTTACGTCATCGAGCGATGCTCCGATCGGCAGATTCTCTAATTTCGGCCGCAGCCCGAAACGCCGCTGCAACAGAATCTGCACCAGCGCCACACTCGTCCGCGAGCCTTCGTCGAGCGCCAGTGACTCGATTCGCTCGATCGGCACCCGGCTGAACAGCTTCACGCTCAGCACGGGTCCGCGACAAGCGATGCAGGCGTCGGAAACGATCGTGTAATCGTCACCCAGAAAAAACTCGATCGACGGTATCAACGCCACGTCGAACCGCCCATCGGCCAGCCCATCCGCCAGCCGGCTCGGCAAGTCGAACGCCAACTCGACCTGCGGCGCCCGCTCCGCAAGCCCATAAACGAGCGGCTTGGTATTCAGATAATTAACCGCCCCAACACGCACGATAGATTGACCTGCCATGACGATACTCGCACAAGAACCCAAACGGACGATTATACGTCCACCCGATTCGACCAACCAGGGGCGGGCGACCGCATCTCATCAACCGCAAGGAACCGGCGGGGTTAACCACAAGTAGGTTCCGCCTGCCGGGCGGAACCTTCGGGAGCGTGGTCGCAAACAGAAAAAACCCATGACATATCGCGCCATGTGGAGCCGGTCAGCGGCGCCGGCGCGTCGACCGATCTCTATTTCTCATTCGGTCATTGGTCATTTAGGGGCGGCCACGATTCCGATGGGTGTGCCCCGGCAACTGCTTGAAGTATGATAACTTCGGCCACAGGACACGAGGAGTGAGGAACATGCACCGATTCGTTACTTGCTGCGTTGTTTTGTTGGCCGGGCTGCTGCCGGCGAAGTTCGTTGCCGCGGCCGAGTGGAAGGCCGCGGCGGCGAAGGTGAACATTACTCCTAAGACGTTTATGTGGATGTCGGGCTATGGCGGACGCAGTCGGCCGGCGGAGGGAAAGTTGACCGACTTGTGGGCCAAGGCGCTGGCCATTGAGGACGCCGCCGGTAATCGCGGCGTGCTGGTGACGATGGACCTGGTCGGCATCGACCGCGGGATTTCCTCGCGGGTCTGTCGGATCTTGGCGTCGAAACACAAGCTCCGGCGGGAGCAGATCATCCTCTCGACGACCCACACGCACACCGGGCCGGTGGTCGGCGACAACCTGCGGGCCATGTACTCCTTCAACAACGATCAGCAGCGACTGGTCGACTCGTACACGAAGCAGTTGGAGAAAGATTTGGTGGCGGTGGTCGGCGAGGCCCTGAAAAAGCTCGCCCCGGCCAAGATCACCTGGGGGCAAGGCACGGCCACGTTCGCGGTGAACCGGCGAAACAACCGCGAAGGTTCGGTGCCGGATCTGCGCACCGCCGGCAAGCTCAAAGGCCCGGCGGATCACGATGTCCCGGTGCTGGTCGTCCGCGACAAAGAGGATAAGATCACCGCCATCGTTTGCGGCTATGCGTGCCACGCCACCGTGTTGTCGTTTTACAAATGGTCCGGCGATTGGCCCGGCTTCGCGCAGATCGCGCTGGAAAAGGCCCACCCCGGCGCCATCGCACTCGTCTGGGCCGGCTGCGGGGCCGATCAGAACCCGCTGCCACGACGAAAAGTAGAACTGGCCGAAAAGTACGGCCAGCAGTTGGCCGCGGCGGTCGAGCGGGTGATCGATGGCACGATGAAGCCGCTCGGCGGAAAGCTGTCGAGCACGTACAAAGAGATCGATTTGCCGTTCGACAAGCTGCCGACGCGCGAAGCGTTGGAAAAGAACGCCCAGGGCAGCAATCGCTACGAAGCCGGCCGCGCCAAGCGGCTGCTGGCCCAGTGGGACAAAAACGGCCGACTCAGCCCCAGCTATCCATACCCCGTGCAGACCTGGCGCCTCGGCGACGGCCCGCGCTGGGTCGTGCTGGGCGGCGAGGTGGTCGTCGATTTTTCGCTGCGGCTGAAGGCCGAACTCGGCAAGCAAAACACCTGGGTCGCCGGCTACTCGAACGACGTGATGGCCTACATCCCCTCGCGCCGCGTATGGAACGAAGGCGGTTACGAAGGCGGCGGCGCCATGCTCTACTACGGCCTGCCCAGCCGCTGGGCCCCGGGCGTCGAGAAGCGGGTCGTCGACGAGGTGCATCGACAGGTGAAACAACTCGGGCGTTAAATTCGCGACGGGTGGCTGGTGGCTGGGAAATAGGGGCTGGGGATTGGGGGCTGGGGGCTGG
>JADFKK010000133.1 GCA_022564995.1 Planctomycetota bacterium
CCGCCGGCCAATCCGCCGCCGCCGAGGATGACGGTGAAGCCGGGCCCCCAGTGATCGCGTCCGGCCCGATTGTTGACGCGCGGCGTGCGACCGAATTCGCCCGTGATGACGACCAGCGTGGTTTTGAGCATGCCCCGATCGGCCAGATCGCGAAACAGCGTCGAGATGCCCGAGTCGAACATCGGCAGCAACTCTTTCTTGAGCACCACGAAATTGTTGTCGTGCGTGTCCCAGTTGGAGTGATTGACCGTCACGCAGCGGACACCCGCCTCGACCAGCCGCCGGGCCATCAGACAGCTCTGGCCCAACGTGTGCCGGCCATATTCGTCGCGCAGCTGGTCCGATTCGGCGTGAATATCGAAGGCCTTCTTGGCCCGCGGCGAGGTGGCCAGATCGAAGGCTTTTTGGCGAAAGACGTTGACCGTGCGGGCAGTCGTGTTGGCCTCCGCTTCGGCGGCCCGCCCGAAGCGATCGACCCGCGCCAGCAGCCGGCGGCGGCGTTCCAATCGCGAGGCATCGAGGGTAAGCGGCGGAGCCAAATCGGGCACCGCGAAACCGACGGCGCTGGGGTCGGCGTCGATCACAAACGGCGCAGCCGCCGCGCCCAGGTAAGCCGCCCCCGCACTCGGATGCAGATTCGGCAGGCAGACATACGCCGGCACACTGCCGCGCGGCCCCAGTTTGCGGGCGATGATCGACCCCAGCGACGGCCGCTGATTGTTCGGTTTCAGATTGGCATTGAATCCGGCCGTGGGGTGATAGCCGGTGAGCATGTAATGGTCGGCCGGGCCGTGGCTGGAGTTTTTGTGCCCGAACGAGCGGACCAGCGATATCTTGTCCATCTGCTGGGCCACGCGGGGCAGCAATTCGCAAATCTGCAGGCCCGGCACGTTGGTCTTGGCCGGCTTAAAATCGCCGCGGATATCGGCCGGCGCGTCGGGCTTCATGTCGAACGTGTCGATCGTGCTCAATCCGCCTTTGAGGAAGATGTAAATCACCGACACGTCTTCCTTGCCGCCGCCGCCCTTCTGGGCCGCGCGAGCCTGCTGCTCCAGCAGGGCCGGCAGATTCAGCCCAAAACCAAACGCCCCCGCGGCGCCCACCTGCAGGAAGCTACGTCGCGCGATTCCGTCGCAAAAGCGTGGTCGATGTGACACGGTGATGGTCCTTATTGCGGGAGGAGCTAGGAGGGAGAGGAGCTAGGAGTTAGGGGCTGGGGACTAGGGAAAAAGGGGACAACGTCGACGGGCACGAAGCGTTCACCATGTTTACACGCCCTGTCGCAGAGTCCCTAACTCCTAACTCCTAACTCCTCCCTACCCTAATGATTAAACAAAAACTCCAACGAATTCAACATGCTCCAAGCCAAATCTTCGGCCGCCTGGCGGCGATCTGGTTTTGATTCCTTCAGGTAGTCTAACGCCGCCTGCTTCTCCTCCTCGCTGGGGTAGCGGGCGAAGAACGTCAGGTAAAGCTCTTCGACCAACAGGGCGTCGTTGCTTACGTCGCGAACCAACCGTGTGACGGTGCCCCGCTCGTGCGTTAGCTTGGCGTGGATCTGCGGCGAGTTGGTCAGGTGCAGGACTTGCGAAATGCTGGGCTGAGAGTTCCGCTCGCACTGGCAAGCGGTGGTTCGCCCGGGCCGGCCAAACAGCGTGAGGAAATAATGATCGACGCCGCTGTCCCACAGTTGGATCGCTCGATATCCGGCGGGCACTCCGGCAAACTTCTCGCCCCGGCCGGTGGTTTGACAAATCGCGTCGAGCAGCACTTCCGCCGGGGGCCGTTTCAATAAAGCCCGCGAGTAGTTTTGCTCGTCGCCGCGGTTCGTTTCGTTCGGCCGGGAGGAAAGCTGATAGGTCCGCGAAGCGGTGATCGTGCGAATCACCGCTTTGACGTCGAATTTCGACTCAACGACGTGCCGGGTCAGCGCCGCCAGCAATTCCGGATTCGTCGGCGGATTCGTGTCTCGCACGTCGTCAACCGGCTCGATCAATCCGCGCCCCAAGAAATGGGCCGCCAATCGATTCGCCAGGTTCTGCGCAAACCAAGGATTCTCCGCCGCCGTAAACCAACGGGCCAACTCAACTCGCCGATCTAATGAAGTGACTGTCGCAGCTTCCCACTGGCCGGTTTTGCCGTCCGCCAGCGGATGCGCCGTCACCACCTTACCCGTTCGCGGGTTCTTCGTCTCCGGATTACCCTCAGCAACAAGCATTTCTCCACGCGACCCGTTCTTTCGCCCAACCTGTTGAAAGAACGCCTGCATCCCGTAGTAATCGTCTTGGCTCCAGCGGTCGAACGGATGATGATGACACTCGGCACAGGCAATCCGCACGCCGAGGAACACCTGCGAGAGCGTGCTGGCCATGTCGCCGGGCTTCGCGACGACTTTATAAAACTGCCCCTGCGGCGATTCACTCAGCGGGCCTTCGACCGTGATCAACTCACGCACCATCTGGTCGTGCGGTTTGTTGGCGGCCAGCGACTGGCGAATCCAGCGATAATAGCTGTAGGCGCCCTTGTGACCGAGCGCCTGCCGATCGACCCGCAGCAGGTCCGACCACTTCATCGCCCAATAGTCGGCATACTCCGGCCGCTGCAAGAGCGCGTCGACCAGCCGCGCTCGCCGGTCACTGCGGCGATCCGCCAAAAACGCCCGGGCCTCATCGGCCGTGGGCAGTGTGCCGATGATGTCGAGGTATACTCGCCGCATAAAATCGGCATCGTCGCACAATTCCGACGGCACGATGTTCAGCTTCTTGAGCTGCCTGTGTACATGGCCATCGATGAAATTATTTTCCTGCAGCGACGGATAGCTGGCGATCTTACCCGGCCGCGGAATCAACACCCGAAACACGGCCATCTCGTCCAAAAAGCGGGCCATCACGGCGGCCTGTCCGGCGGTGCTGCCGACGGTAACCAGCCCGTGCTCGTCGACTTTGACCAAGGCATCGTTGTTCGATTGAAACTGAGCCAGCGCGGTCACGTCCTGGCGATGTCCGTCGCTGTAGATGGCGGTGACGCGAAGCGGCTGCTTCGCACCGGTCGACAACACCCGTTCGCTGGGCGACAGCTCGATGCGCACGACCATCGGGTCATCTGCGTCGCCGAAAGGCGCGCCGGCCGCAATCCAATCTCGCAGTGTGCGAAACTGCGGCATGTCGGCCGTGATCCGCGCGCCGCCGCCGTGTGGCAGCTCGCCGGAGACCTTCTTGAGCAGCAGGCTGTGATCGGGCGAGGCCAGGAACACCCGCCGTCCGCGGCCCTCTTTGGTCAGCGCCGCATGATCGGCCGCCGGATCGTAACCGAAGACCGACAGCTTGAAGCCGTTCTGACCCTCGGCCTTGGCATGGCAGGCCGACGAGTTACAGCCGAACCGGCTGAGAATCGGCATGATGTCGCGCTGGAAGTTGAACTGCTTCGTCCGCGAGACGCCGGCGGGCGGAGTTTCGGCGCCGCAAGCTCCCGACGGACAAAACACCGCCGCGATCATCGCTATCAGGGTCATGCCAGCCAAACGCCGCATATCGACTCCATGAGCAGAACGGGCCAACCGAGAAACATCGGAAACATCAATGAATATACATACATGCGGTGTTCAGATGCAAGCTGATTAGGGCGATTTGGTCTTTGCAGACGGACCAAACGAGGGGAATCTCGGCCGATTGCGGCGACGGTGCGTGTGCTGCCGGACATGCGGGGGTATCATGTCGGGCGGTTTGGGACTTTTAATTAGCCCCGGCATTTATGCCTGGGACTTGGAGACACAACGTAGTTCCCGTTTGGCCAGCCCCTTTCAAGGGGCTTTTGATAACGTCAATCGTTGGTTCGCGACCGTGTGCCCCGAAGGGGCGAAGGAGAGAGGTCGCGGCATTCGGTTCCCAGGCATAAATGCCTGGGCTAGTCAAAAGGTGATCGCAACCCTTAACACAATTTGGGAGACTGTCATGCTGCTCCGTTTCGCTCTTACCGTTTCGTTGACCCTGTCGACGTTGTCTGTCGTTAGCGGCGCCGAGCCAGCTCCGCTCGACACTTCGCGCGGCGATAAGATGATTGCCACGTATTTTCGCGCCGAGACGTTCCGCTTGCGCGATCGCTGTCTGACGGATGTCAATTCGCTCGATGCTTGGAAAAAGCAGCGGACGGAATATCGCCGGCAGCTTCTGGAGATGCTCTCTCTCGATCCCATGCCGAAGCGGACCGACTTGAAGGCGACCGTCACCGGCACGGTCGAGCGCGACAATTTCATCGTCCGTAACATTCATTTTCAATCGCGTCCCGGGCTGTACGTGACCGGCAATTTGTATCTGCCGAAAAAAATCGACAAGCCGCTGCCGGCCGTGCTGTATGTTTGCGGGCACGGCGGGGTGAAAAAAAACGGCGTCAGCTACGGAAACAAGGTGTACTATCAGCATCACGGCAGTTGGCTGGCCCAGCATGGGTTTGTCTGCTTGACGATCGACTCGTTGCAACTCGGCGAGATCGAGGCGATTCACCATGGCACGTATCGTTACAAAATGTGGTGGTGGAACAATCGCGGCTACACGTCGGCCGGCGTCGAGGCCTGGAACTGCGTGCGGGCGATCGATTACCTGCAATCGCTCAAAGAGGTCGACGGCGAGCGGATTGGCGTGACCGGCCGCAGCGGCGGCGGGGCCTACAGTTGGTGGATCGCGGCGATCGACGAGCGGATTAAGGTGGCCGTGCCGGTGGCCGGCATCACCGATCTCGAGAATCACGTCGTCGACGGCTGCGTCGAGGGTCATTGCGATTGCATGTTCACGGTTAACACGTATCGCTGGGATTATCCGCTGGTGGCGGCCCTGGTCGCTCCGCGTCCGCTGATGATCGGCAATTCGGACAACGACGGAATTTTCCCGCGAGACGGCGTCGAGCGGACGATGGAGAAAGTGAAAAAAATCTACCGGCTGTATGGCGCGGCCGATAAGTTGACGCTTAATCTTACGGTCGGCCCGCATAGCGACACGCCCGAGTTGCAAAAGCCGGCGATGGCTTGGCTGGAGAAATATCTCAAGGGCTCCGGCGACGGCGGCGTGGCGGCGGAGAAGTATTTCAAGCCGGAAGAATTGCGAGTGTTCGACAAGCTGCCGGCGGATGAAATCAACACGAAAATTCACGAGACGTTCGTCGCGGCGGCGAAAACGCCCGAGCCACCGGCGTCGAAGGAGGCGTGGAAGAAGTCGCGCGACGGCTGGCGCCAGGCGCTCGTCGACAAATCGTTCCGCGGTTGGCCGAAAGAAGCCAGCGCGCTCAACGTAAAAAAAGCCTTCGAAGTCGAGCGCCACCGCTTGCGGTTTAGCGCCTACGACTTCGACACCCAACACGCCATCCGCTTGCGGCTGTACGTCGTCCGCCGCGCCGGCGATCACCAAGACGATCTCGTCGTGCTCAACGTCCTCGACGATGCCGGCTGGAAAAAGTTCCTGTCCACCATGCGGCCCGGCTTCGAGAAAGAGCTGGCCGGCGAGACGCTGCCCGAGGGTGACAAAAAAGCCTTTGAATCCGAGCAGAAGATGCACCAATCGTTCCGCTGGGCAATGGCCTACGTCGCGCCGCGGGGCATCGGGCCGACCGCTTGGAATCAGAGCGAGAGGAAGCAAACGCAACATCGCCGAAGATTCATGCTGCTCGGTCAGACGCTCGACGGGATGCGGGTGTGGGATGTGCGTCGGGCGGCCGAAGCGCTGCGGTCGGTCGGCCATCTGAAAGAGACGCCGCTGTGGCTGCAAAGCTCCCAAACGATGGCCGGCGTGACGCTGTACGCCTCGTTGTTCACGCCCAACGTGACGCGGCTCGATCTGCACGATCTGCCAAAAACGCACCGCGACGGGCCGATTTTTCTCAACGTGCGACGTTATCTTGACATGCCGCAAGCCGTGGCGATGGCCGCCGAACGCTCGCGGGTGGTGATTTATCAAGCCGGCCGCGAAGGTTGGGAGTATCCGGCCGCCGTGGCCAAGAAGCTCGACTGGGACAAGAAGCAGTTACAGATTCGCAAGACCGTGGCACCGGCGTCCCGCCGGTGAACCACAGGCGGGACGCCTGTGCCACAAGACAGAGGAGATAATCAGCCCCATGCCCCCATTGCTCAAAATCGCCGGCGTGCAGATGGACGTGGCATTTGCCGACGTGAAGCAAAACCTGCGACGGGTGCTGGAGAAGATGGAGCAGACCGCCGCCGAGGGTGCCCGGCTGGTGGTCTTCCCCGAGTGTGCGTTGACCGGCTATTGCTTCGACAGCCTTGAGGAAGCCCGCGAGCTGGCCGAGCCGATTCCCGGGCCGAGCATCGAGCAAATCACCGCGGCCTGCCGAAAGCTCGATCAACACGTCGTCTTCGGCCTGCTCGAAGCGGACGGCGAGCGGCTGTTTAACGCCTGCGTGTTGGTCGGACCCGACGGCCTCGTCGGCAGCTATCGCAAAGTCCACTTGCCGTTTCTCGGCGTCGACCGTTTCACCACGCCGGGTGATCGGCCGTTCGCGGTTCACGAAGTTCGCGGCCTGCGCGTCGGCATGAACATCTGTTACGACGGAGCCTTTCCCGAGGCGGCCCGCGTGATGGCGCTCGACGGGGCCGATCTGATCGTGTTGCCGACCAATTGGCCGCCGGGGGCCGAAAGTTTCGCCGACTACGCAATCAACACCCGAGCGATGGAAAACGCCGTCTACTACCTGGCCGCCAACCGCATCGGCAGCGAGCGCGGCTTCCGCTTCATCGGCCGCAGCAAAATCGCCGGCACCAACGGCGAAACCATGGCCGAAGCGGCGCACGAAGACGAAGCCGTCCTCTACGCCGAAATCGACGCAGCCCGCTCTCGCAACAAACATCTCGTCCGCGTCCCCGGCAAACACGAGATCGATCGCTTCAAGGATCGCCGTCCAGAGATGTACGGGCGCGTCGTAGAGTAGCGAATTCGGAATTCGGAAAGCGGAATTCGGAATCAGAAAACGCATCACTCTCGCAGAAACCCCCAGCCCTCGGCGGGAGCCGGGGGTTTCGCCGCATCACCCCCGACCCCGCCCTCGCAATTTCGCGACGAGCAACCCAAGATCGCCCCCCTCCGAACGAATCATCGGCGCACAAGCATCTTCCCGTGGCGTTCACCCCCTATCGCGTGTACGATAATCAATAGGGGTCGATCGAAATTCCCCCGCTGCCTTTAGTCGGATTCAGTTCCAACACCTCCAGAGCGCCCTCATGCGTGCCATCGCCATCATCTTGCTGCTCGTCACCAGCGCCACGGCGGACGATGCGATCAACCCGAAGCAGCCGAAAAAAAAGCCCCGCCGTCCCACCGTCCAAATCACCATCTCCAAGGAAACCACCCGCATTACCAAGCCGCTGCGGGCCGACGGATATGTCGATTATATCGCGGCGTTGGACCAGCACGCCAGCAAAGGCGTTACGCCGAAGAATAACGCGGCGGTGTTGTTCTTTCGGGCGATGGGGCCGACGGACAAGTACATGAGTAAGGATGTCCGTACGACGTATTACAAGTTGCTCGCGATCAAGCCGCTTGCTGCCGAGGGCGATTATTTCATCGACATCGAAGACTATTTGGAGACGCAGAAGCCGGCAATTACGGAAAAAGAAGAGGAGAAGTTCTGGGACGAGTTTTTCCGGGCCGCCAAGCACCCTTGGACAAAGATGGACTATCCGCTGCTCGCCGGCTGGCTGGCGGCAAACGAGAAGCCGTTACGATTGGTGGTTGAAGGCACGCGCCGGCCACATTGTTATTGGCCGCTGGTCGGTAATAAGGAAGACGGTGAATTGCTCGCCGTTTTGAAGCCGGGAATACAAGTAGGCCGCAGATTCACTAAGGCGCTATGCGTCCGAGCCATGCTACATGCCGGCAGCGGTCGGATCGACGCGGCCTGGGCCGATCTGATGGCCTCTCATCGGCTGGCCCGGCTGACCAATGGCGGGCCTATGCTGATGGATGCGATATCGGGAACGGTCTTGGAAAACATGACCTGTCAGGCCGACGTGGCGATGGCACATCACGTGGACCTCTCGGCCAAGCGGGCCAAGCGATTTGCGGCCGAGTTGGTGAAGCTGCCCCTGCTGGACGGCCTGGCCGACAAGTTCGACGTGGCCGCGCGGTACTTGTTCCTCGACTCCATTCGCACTGTGGCTCAAAGTCTGGACGAGATATCCGCGAAGTCGGCCAAGTCGGGGGCTGCGTTGCTCCGGCCCCGCGCCACGAACGCGCTGGTCGATTGGGATGACGTGTCGAGAAAGGGTAACGCTTGGTACGACCGTATCGCCGCCGCGGCCCGACACCGGTCCGCGAGGACCGCAACAAGGCATTTCGGATTATATCGGACGAGCTTGGGAAGGCCCTGGAAAAGACGAACGACTCGAAGGCCGTTTTGAAGAGAATGGTGTTGGGCGAGTCGCCACGCAAGGTGGTGACCGAAACGGTCGGCAATAGACTCGCTGCGTTTCTTCCGGGCCGATCCATGTTCGACAAGTCCGTCGATAAAGCCGCTGCGCGAATGGAAATGACTCGCTTAGCGTTTGCATTGGCCGCCTACCGAGCCGAAAACGGTTCGTACCCGACAAGACTTGCCGATCTTCGCCCGAAATTTCTGGCCAAAGTACCAACGGACATTTTCTCCGCCGCCGACTTCCACTATCGCACCGGCAAGGGCGGCTATCGCCTCTGGAGCATCGGACCCAACGGTGTCGACGATGGCGGCCAGGGCCAAGGCGTTGAAGATTACGAAGGCGATGGGGATGACTTGCTCGTTGCGACACCGGAGTGAGAATCGAGAGTCGAGCGATATTGCTTTTACGGATAACAGCTTCCCACCCGAGCTTGTCTCGGTGGAAGCAAGGTTTTTGCACTACCGCCTGGGTCGAGCGTTGTACTTTGTCTCGCCGCACCGACGCCGGAGGCGTCGGTGCGGCGAGACAATCGTGCGGAAACCGCGGTCGAGATAGTGCAAAAACGTACGCTCCACCGGGACGAGCCCGGGTGGCGGCGGAGCGAACTTTCTGATTGCGACATTGAACAATAAAACAACGTGTCACTATTCGCGGTGGCGAGTGCCCCGCTTCGAGTTCAGTTGCAACCCGTTTGGAGCACCCTCATGCGTGCCATCACCATCCTCTTGCTGTTCGTCGCCAGCCAATGGGTCTTTCTCACCGCCAGCGCCGCTGCCGCCGATCTAGCGAATCCGAAGCAGCCGAAAAAAAAGCCCCGCAAACCCACCGTCCAAATCACCATCTCCAAGGAAACCACGCGCATCACCAAGCCGCTGCGGGCGGACGGGTATGTCGATTATGTTAAGGCGCTGAATCAAAAAGCTAGCAAGGGCGTCACGCCCAAAAACAACGCCGCCGTCCTGTTGTGGCGGGCGATTGGGCCGAGTCACGTTGAGAAGGCGAGCAGCAAGGAATTCTACAAGCTGTTGGGGATCGAGCCGCTTGCTGCCGAAGGCGATTATTTCATCAGCTACGACAAGTATCTCGACAAGCAGAAGCCGGCGGCCACGAGAGAAGAACTGGAGAAATTCCGGGACGAATTCGATCGGGCCGGCCAGCGGCTGTGGTCGAAGAAGAAATATCCCCTGCTGGTCGGCTGGCTGGCGGCCAACGAGAAGCCGCTACGTCTTGTGGTCGAGGCTTCTCGTCGTTCGCGATACTTCTCTCCCTCGTTTCCCTCATTCGAAGATGAATACTGGCCGCTCATGGCGATACAATACCCTTCGCTTCACCAAGTTTCCTCGCTCACCGACGCACTCCGCACACGGGCGATGCTGCGGGCGAAGGCCGGCCGTGTCGATCAGGCCTGGAGTGATCTGACGGCCTGTTACCGGCTAGCTCGGCTGATCGGAGTCGATCCGAGCGGCAGGGCGTTTGGCATAGAACGCTTGACTTGCCGAACCGCTACGACGCTAGCGCAACATGGCGGCCTGTCGGCAATCGCAGCCGCGCGGTTTGCGGCGGACCTCGGCAAGCTGCCGCCGTTGGGGGGCGCTGCCGACTTGCTGGACAGCGGCGAGCGGTACATTTTTCTGGAAACGGCCGCCATGATGGCCCGCGAGGGACCACACACGATCGGCCGGGCGGTCCAGATCGCAGTCGACGAGCCAGCCAGCGTCGCGCTGAACCGATCGATCACGAACCTCCTCGTCGACTGGGACCAGGTGACGCGAACGGGCAATGCCTGGTATGACCGCATGGTGGCTGCGGCACGACTGCCGACCCGCGCCGAACGGGTCAAGGCGATGCAGAGTATTGCAAAAGAAGCACAGATCGCAGGCGTCGTGGCAACGCACCTTCGGCATTCAAACCTGACGGTGGCCAAACGGATGATACTGGGCGAGTCACCGCGCGAGATCGCCAGTGACTTCATGGGGAAAATCCTTGCCGCGCTGCTGGTACCGATCAGTACACAACTCGTCGACCTAGAAGATGGCACCGCGGCACGAATGGAAATGACTCGCATCGCGTTCGTCCTGGCCGCATACAAGGCCGAAAACGCTTCGTACCCCGCAAAACTCGCCGACCTCAGCCCCAAGTATCTGGCAAAAGTGCCGGTGGACATTTTTTCCGAGGGCGAGTTTAAGTATCGCATCGTCAAAGGCGGCTATCGCCTCTGGAGCGTCGGGCCTGACGGCGCGGATGATAACGGCGAGGGGCCGGACGTGGAAGATTACGAGGGCGATGGAGACGATCTGTTGATTGCGACCGGTAAGTGAGGATCGAGGCGAATTCGGGAATTCGGCATCGGCAGACGCAAATCCGCGTTACTTTTCCGCGGATCACTACAGCGACCTATTCTCATCCGCGACCGATCTGGGTAAAGTAAGGGAATGCCTGGGCGTCGGGCAGCAGTTGCTCTTGGGGGAAAGGCGAGGTAAATGGCCGACGAGACACGACGGAACCGGATTCTGCTGGTCGATGACGACCGCGAGATTATCGAGTCGATGCGCTACGCGCTGGAGTCGAAGGACTACGAGGTGCTGATCGCCCGCGACGGTAACCAGGGCCTGGCAATGGCCGAGCGCGAAGACCCTGACCTCGTGATTCTCGACATGATGATGCCCAAACGGAGCGGTTTTCTCGTGCTGGAGCGGCTTCGACGCAGCCGGCCCATTCCGACGCGAGTGATCATGGTTACCGCCAACGAAGGCAGCCGACACAAGGCCTACGCCGAGATGCTCGGCGTCGACGACTACATCCGCAAACCCTTCGGCATGGACCGTCTGCTCAGCAGCGTCGACCGCCTGCTCGGCCGCGACGACGGAGACGAGTAGCGCGAGCATCTGAGCATGTAAAGCCGCGATCGGTGGTCGCGCCGGCACGCATCGTCGCGGAGCGTTTTCTTTCTCACCCCCTCGTTATTGGGGTCGATGTTCTCCGGCGTCTTGTCCCCATCGATCGAAATGCGCGGAAAGTAATAATTTTGCGGATTGACGCACATGCCCGCTGACTTTGCGAAAGTCTTTACATGGTAACCCTTTGGCGCACCAAGGCCCGGCTGCTAGCAGTGTGCCAAACCGCCCAGGGCCGAAACTCGATGTTGTCTGAGGTGTACTTTGGAACGATAATGTAGACTAGAGTGAAGGGGAGGTGTTTGGCAAAGGATGGCTGGCATCCCATCGCTTGCGATGAAGCGAGAGGCCCCGCCCTCGTTGCCCGTGTTTCCTCAGCTCGAGTTGTTGAGTTCTTTTCCAACTTTCTTTTTCGCGCGTGCATTGGATTCGGTCGGGATAGAAGGATTGACCGATCGTCTTCGGATGCTGCACCGCGACGCCCCCTTTTGTCGTGCGGAACTTTTCGTGCTGCGCTGTTTGCTGCGCGGACGCGGGGATGAGTCGCACAGGTGGGAATGTTGCGCGCGATACGAAGCGAGTTGGAAAGGAATCGCTCAGCGAAACGAGGTCGAAGGCTTGCAACGTCGTGCCGGCCGATTAGTGTGGCTTGGTGGGGCGTTTGTTTTGGCAGATGGAGTAAGGCTTATCGTCTCCTGTTTAACGGCAAATAAACAGAACACATCAAACGAGGACGAAACAAATCGAATCAACAACCGGCAAGCGAACTCTTGCCGACACTCCCCGCGACAGCGAACCGCACTGAAACTTTCCCACATTTAGCCAACGATCCTTCGTGGTCCCGGCATTCGTGCCCGGCGCCGCGTCTGCGAAGGTTAAGGAGAATGATTATGAGTGGCGCAAGCGACATTATTTCCTTGGTGGCCGAACACCAGGACATGGACCAGTTCCGTCGCAAGAACTGGGAGGGGACGTTCGAGGAATACCTCGACGTGGTTCGCCAAAGTCCTAAAGTCGCCCGCAACGCTTTCGAGCGCATCTACGACATGATCCTCTCGGCCGGGACGGAGGAGTATGAGGAGGCTCGCGAGAAACGCATCCGCTTTCGCTTCTTCGCCGACCCGGCCAATAACGGCCACGACGCCGTGTTCGGCCTCGACACGGCGCTGCGGGCGCTGGTCACTTCGTTTGAGAGCGCCGCCAAAGGTTACGGCATCGAAAAGCGCGTGCTGCTGCTGCACGGCCCGGTCGGAAGCAGCAAGAGCACGATCGCCCGGCTGCTGAAAAAGGGCCTGGAACGCTACTCGGCCACCGAAGAAGGGGCGCTGTACGCGATGGGCTGGGTCACCGACGGCGATCTGCAGAACGTGGAGTGGTGTCCGATGAACGAGGAGCCGCTGCACATCATTCCCACGCGATTCCGCAGCGACGTGGCGGCCAAGCTGAATGAAGGTCGCGGCGAAGATGATTACCATGTGAAGATCAGCGGCGAGATGTGCCCGCTCTGTCGGTATCTGTACTCCGAGCGGCTCCGCAGACACGACGGCGATTGGACGAAGGTGGTGGGCGATTTGCGCGTGCGGCGGCTGATCCTCAGCGAGAAAGACCGCGTCGGCATCGGCACGTTTCAGCCCAAGGACGAAAAGAACCAGGACGCCACCGAGCTGACCGGCGACATCAACTACCGCAAGATCGCCGAGTACGGCAGCGAAAGCGACCCACGGGCGTTCAATTTCGACGGCGAGTTCAACATCGCCAACCGGGGCATCATCGAATTCATCGAGGTGCTCAAGCTCGACGTGGCGTTCCTTTACGATCTGCTCGGCGCCAGCCAGGAACATCGCATCAAGCCGAAGAAATTCGCCCAGACCGAGATCGACGAAGTCATCATCGGCCACACCAACGAGCCGGAGTATCGCCGGCTGCAAAACAACGAGTTCATGGAGGCGCTGCGCGACCGGACGGTGAAGATCGACGTGCCGTACGTCACCAAGCTGTCCGACGAAGTGAAAATCTACGAAAAAGATTACAACGCCGAGAAGGTCAAGGGCAAACACATCGCCCCGCACACGATCGAAATGGCCGCGATGTGGGCGATCCTCACCCGACTCGAAGAGCCCAAGAACGCCGGCCTGACCTTGCTGCAAAAGCTCAAGCTGTACAACGGCAAGTCGCTGCCCGGCTTCACCGAAGAGAACATCAAGGAGCTGCGGGCAGAGACCACGAGAGAAGGCATGATGGGGATTTCGCCCCGCTATGTGCAAGACAAACTGTCCAACGCGCTGGTCGCGCATCCCGACGCCTCGAACATCAACCCGTTCATGGTGCTCAACGAGTTGGAGGCCGGACTGAACCATCATGCCCTGCTGACCAGCGACGAGCTGCGCGACAAATACCGCGAACTGCTGGGCGTCGTCCGCGAGGAGTACGAAAACGTCGTCAAGAACGAAGTCCAGCGGGCCATCGCCGCCGACGAAGACGCCTTGAAGCGGCTCTGCGGAAACTACATCGACAGCGTCAAGGCCTACACGCAGCACGAGAAGGTCAAGAACCCCTTCACCGGCCAATACGACGATCCGGACGAGCGGCTGATGCGTTCGATCGAAGAGAAAATCGACATCCCCGACAATCGCAAGGATGATTTCCGCCGCGAGATCATGAACTACATCGGAGCCTTGTCGATCGACGGCAAGAAGTTCGACTTCAAGACCAACGAACGGCTTTACAAGGCGCTCGAACTCAAGCTGTTCGAGGACCAGAAGGATTCGATCAAGCTCACCAGCCTGGTCTCGAACGTCGTCGACGCCGAGACCCAAGCCAAGATCGACGTCGTCAAGCAGCGCCTGATTGACAATTACGGTTACGACGATGAAAGCGCGACCGACGTGTTGAACTTCGTCGCCAGTATTTTCGCAAGAGGAGACGTGAAAGAGGGAGCGTAAGGGATTTGAGATTTAAGATTTGGGATTTGGGATTTGGGATTTGTAAAGCCGCGACCAGTGGTCGCGCCCAGCGTTACGGAATCCACACCATGGCCATGAAGATCGAAGCAGATCGATCGCGATTTAAGAAAATCGTGCGTGGAAAGATCCGGGAGAATCTGCGCAAATACATCACGCACGAGGAGATGATTGGTCGCAAAGGCAAGGATCTGGTGAGCATTCCCGTGCCCAAGCTCGATCTGCCGCACTTTCGCTTCGGCAACAACGGCGCCGGAGGAGTGGGGCAAGGCGACGGAGAAATCGGCGACCCGATTGCGGGCGGTGACGACGACGGCAACGGGCCCGGACAAGCCGGCAGCGATCCGGGGGCGCACATCCTGGAAGTTGATATCACGCTGGCGGAGTTGGCCGAAATCCTCGGCGATACGTTGGAATTGCCGCGGATCGAGCCCAAGGGCAAGGCCCGCATCGTTCAGGAAAAATCGCGCTACTCGTCGATTCGCAGCACGGGCCCCGAATCGCTGCGGCACTTCAAACGCACGTATAAGAAAGCCCTGCGGCGGCAGATTTCCAGCGGAACGTACGACCCGGCGCGACCCAGGATCATCCCTTTCCGCGAAGACCGGCAGTATCGCAGTTGGACGACCGTCAACGTGCCCGAGGCCAACGCGGCGATTATTTACATGATGGACGTCTCCGGCTCGATGACCGACGAGCAGAAGGAAGTTGTCCGCACCGAGTCGTTTTGGATCGACACCTGGCTGAAGAGCCAGTACGACGGGGTCGAGTGTCGCTACATCATTCACGACGCGGCGGCCAAGGAGGTCGACGAGCATACGTTTTATCACACCCGCGAGAGCGGCGGCACGCGGATCAGTTCGGCCTATCGCGTGGCGGCCTCGCTGATCGAAAAAGAGTTGCGGCCCGAGGAGTGGAACATTTATTTCTTCCAATTCTCCGACGGCGACAACTGGGGCGAAGACAGCGAAGACAGCATCAGCCTGTTGCGCGATAAACTGCTGCCGGCGGCCAATCTGTTTTGTTACGGACAAGTCGAAAGCCCCTACGGCAGCGGCGAATACATCAGCTCGCTCGAAACGGCCTTCGGCGACGAGCACGAAAACCTGATCCTCTCGGAAATCGAAGACAAAGACGCCATTTACGACTCCATCAAAAAGTTCCTCGGCAAGGGAATATAGAACGATACAAATCAAACTGGCGAGCGGCGGCCGTAAGGCCGTCGGTAATACACCCCCGCGGCCAACCGCCCGGGGCTCGCCCACGGACAGCAGTTGGATAATGTGACTTGTGGTTCGCGTTGTCCCCAGAAATGACGATCGACCAACGTCACGACTCACAACGGCGCCGTCCACCAAGTAGTTGACCACCGATTACCCACGAGACCATCATGGCCTGTGCCAAGTTCGACCCGCTGCCGCCCGAACTCGCGGACATTCAGGTCCGCATGGAAGGCTATGCGCGCGGCCACGGGCTCGACTTCTTTCCCACGATTTTTGAAGTCGTCGACGCCGACGAGCTGAACGCCATCGCCGCTTACGGCGGCTTTCCCACGCGCTATCCGCACTGGCGATTCGGCATGGAGTACGAGCAGCTCTCCAAGGGTTACGTCTACGGGCTGCAAAAAATCTACGAGTTGGTCATCAACAACGACCCCTGCTACGCCTACCTGATGCGTTGTAACGGCCTCACCGATCAGAAGCTGGTGATGGCCCACGTCTACGGGCATAGCGACTTTTTCAAGAACAATCACTGGTTCAGCAAGACCAACCGCAAGATGATGGACCAGATCGCCAACCACGGCAATCGCATCCGCCGCTACGTGGATCGCTTTGGCCGCGAGGAGGTCGAGGACTTCATCGACTCCTGCCTGAGCGTCGAGGATCTGATCGACATTCATTCGCCGTTCATCAAACGAACCGACGACGAGAACGACCACAAGTACGATTTCTCGGCCGACGACGAGCCCGAGGATTTCAGTCCGGGGCGATTCAAGGCCAAAGACTACATGGATCGCTACGTCAATCCGCCCGACGTGCTGAAGATGGAAGAGCAGCGGCTTCGCGAAGCGGCCGAGCAGCGCGAGCGTTCGCCCGACGGACCGGTCCGCGACGTGATGTTGTTTCTGCTGGAGCACGCGCCGCTCAAGACGTGGCAGCGCGACGTGCTGTCGATCATCCGCGAAGAGGCGTATTACTTCGCCCCGCAGGGCCAGACCAAAATCATGAACGAAGGCTGGGCCAGCTATTGGCACTCGACCATTATGACCCGGCAGGGGCTCGATCCGGCCGATGTGATCCATTATTGCGATCATCACTCCGGCACGATGGCCACTTCGCGGACGAAGCTGAATCCCTACAAGCTCGGCATCGAACTGTTCCGGCACATCGAAGACCGCTGGAACAAGGGCCGCTTCGGCAAAGACTTCGAGGAGTGCGACGATCTGGTCGCCAAGCATGAGTGGGACACGGGCGCCGGTTTGGGACGCGAGAAGATCTTCGAGATCCGCCGCATCCACAACGACCTGACGTTCATCGACACGTTCCTCACGTTGGAGTTTTGTCGAGAGCAGAAGCTGTTCCAGTTTGGCTACAACAACGATTTTGAATATTACGAGATCGAGAGCCGTGAGTTTCCCAAGATCAAGGCCCAACTGCTCGATAACCTGACCAATCGCGGCCAGCCGCACATCGCGGTTCGCGAAGGGAATTACAAGAACCGCGGCGAGCTGTTCCTGGAACATCATTACAACGGCGTGGAACTCAAGCTCGATTACGCCCGCGACACGATGACGAACCTGCAGAAGCTATGGGGCCGTCCGGTGCATGTTGAGACGGTGCTGGACGACAAATTGACGATCCTCTCCTTCGACGGCACGGAGCATTCGTCGTCGCAGAGCGAGGCCGAAGTCGAAGAAGAGGTAACGAGTTTTTGAAACGCAAGTGAGCGGCAAGGCGCTAGCCGCCGGTAAGTCTTACGACGAACCTAACAAACCGAGGGCTAGCGCCCACTCGCTCACTCATTAACCAAACCGGAAAGGGGGAAGTGATGAGCCTCAAAACAAAGGTTGCCGACGCCCTGGACCTGCTCTCCGCCTCCGCACCGGGCGAGAGCGAGCCGAAGACGATCAACATCGAGGCCGACGGACTGCACCTCTCGTGCGAGGCGCTCGAAGTCGGCCCGCTGGGCTGCGCGTTCCTGCGTTTCGAGTTGCAAAGCGACACGCTCGCCGGGGCCGAGACCGCCCGGCTGCGTGAAATCAGCGAGCAGTTGTCCGCCAAGCTGACCTACCTGCTCGAAGCCATCAGCCCGATCGAAATCGACGAGGCCGGCTGCGTCGTGCAGTTACGTTCCAACCCGCCCCACAAAGACGAAAACGGCACCAGCTATTACGAACTGCTGGTCCGCCGCGGCGGCTCGCTCAGCCTCTGTCGCTACAACCGCCCCAAGAACAGCGACCGCCAAACCATAACCGCCCACGTCACCCGCGAGGTCTTCCTGCGGCTGGTAGAAGACTTCACCGCCGCCGTCACCCCATAAAGCCGCGACCGTTGGTCGCGCCCCGCGGCGCCTCCCGCTTTACGTCTCTTCCAACCCTGGCCTCCCGGCCAGGGCTAGGGTTGGCCCCGCAGTTCGCCGTGCGCCCGCCGCGCGATCATCCTCCCGCGTCGTTCAAACGTCACATCCTCCCCCATCGCCCGATCCACCGCCACCGCCTGCAACCGCCCGTAGGTTCCGTCTGCCGGGCGGAACCTCAGCGCATCGCGCCGTGCCCTGTAGGAGACGACTCCCGTCGCCGACCCGTAGGCCGCGGCTCGCCGCGGCGCCGCATCACCTCCGCACGCTGTAACCCGACCCCCATCCACAGCACGGCCCGATCGGCTATACTCCCCTCGCCCTTCGTCACACGAAATCCCGGCAATCTGGACGCCTTCTCATCCGATGACTCCCCAGCAATTCATCGCCAAGTGGCAGCGCGCGAACCTCTCCGAACGCAGCGCCTGCCAGCAGCATTTCTTGGACCTGTGCGACCTGCTGGACCAACCCAAGCCCGCGGCGGCCGATCCCGACGGCGATTGGTACACCTTCGAGCGGGGCGTCGACAAGACGGCCGGCGGCAAGGGCTGGGCCGACGTCTGGATGCGCGGGCACTTCGGCTGGGAATACAAAGGCAAGCACAAAGACCTCCGGCGGGCCTACGACCAACTGCTGCAATATCGCGAGTCGCTCGAAAACCCGCCGCTGCTGGTCGTCTGCGACTTGGGCCGCTTCGAGATTCACACCAACTTCACCGGCACCGCCAAACGGATCTACACCTTCAATCTCGCCGGGCTGGCCGACCCCGAAAATCTCGACGTGCTCCGCAAGGTCTTCACCGATCCCCAAGCGCTCAAACCCGGGCTGACCACCGAGAGCGTCACCCGGCAGGCCGCCGAGCAATTCGGCATGTTGGCTGACGGGCTGCGGGTACGCAGCATCGAAGCCCACCGGGCGGCCCACTTCCTGATGAAGCTGATGTTCTGCATGTTCGCCGAAGACATCCGCCTGCTGCCGGCCGAGACGTTTTCCAAGGTGCTCGCCGCCGGCAAGGACGATCCCCAGCGGCTCTCCGACATGCTCCGCAATCTGTTCGCGGCGATGTCCAAAGGCGGCTACTTCGGCGCCGACGAGATCGAATGGTTCAACGGCGGGCTGTTCGCCGACGACGACGTGATCGAGCTGCACCGCGAAGAGATCGAAGCGCTGATCCGCATCAACGAACAAGACTGGGGCAGCGTCGAGCCGTCGGTCTTCGGCACGCTGTTCGAGCGCTCGCTCGACCCCGCCAAGCGAGCCCAAATCGGCGCCCATTACACCAGCCGCGACGACATCCTCACGCTGCTCGAACCGGTCGTCATGGCGCCGCTACGGCATCCGGTTTAACAAGACCTCTTGAACGAAGTCACGAGCCACATCGAGTGGGTCGACGTCGACGTCATAAACGAGCGAGTCCTGAGCAATATCCAACCGTTTCCTCGCGAGTTTGTCGTCTACAACTAGCAACTCGCGTAGAGTAACCGGACAGTCTTTCAACTCGCTTAAGCGTACAGCCTTTTCATCTCCCTTCTGTTCACTTACGAGTAGACACGCACTTGGACCGACGTTCGATGCTTCCGGTTCGGTCGGCGAGGCGAAGTGGTGACCAAAGAAGAAGCAATACTGAATCCGCTCTTGTCCCCGTCGAAAATTTGCCCAATAAAACCACGTCTTTGCTGCCGGTCCACCAGAGCGTAGCGTCTCCCACGTCGACTGATCGACAATCTCAAACGGATGTACTTGCACTTCGACGGTTCCGTCCGACGCATCGGTTACCTGAGTCGCACATCGCTCGAATGCGTCCTGTAACTGATCCATTTGCCAAACCCACCGTAGGTATTCGAGTCTGCGCTTTTCATCAAGTCGCACGTTGGATTCTCCAACGATTCCGACAGCCCAATCCTTGAGTTCGTCCACTTCGCGTTGCGAGTTCACGTATATTTGGAGCGTCTTGCTGAGCGAACGCGCCACAAGTTGCGTGAGAGAATCAAAGTTTCCATCATCCGCGGCCTCAAGGGCCGAGTAATACTCATTACGGTCCTGCTGTCGAATCACAGCAGCGGTGAGCTGATGACCGAACAGGATCAGATCCTGCCAGAGTCGAGCCATGCGTCCATTTCCGTCCAGAAACGGGTGGATGCGAGCGATTGACCAATGAACCCACGTTGCTAGGCAAATCGGTTCCGTGTCGGACGCATTTCGCAATTCGCTAAAGAACTGCTGAAGCAGCGCATCCAACTTCGTCGGATCGGGCGGTTGATGCCTGGCGCCGGTCAATATGATGCCCTCAGAACGAATCACGCCAGCTGCATGACTCTTGACACCGGAAAGTAGCGTTCTATGCACAGCGATAAATCGGGCGAAATCGGGCCACGACTCGGGATCTTCAACCATCTCTTGGACTTCGGCAATTGCTCTTTCCAGGTTAAGGGCCTCGGTTGCTTCACGTTTCCGGCCAACATCGACGATTTCGCCCGTTTGCAAGACACTTCTCGTCTCGCGCAGCGTCAGCGTATTGCCCTCAATGGCGTTGCTGTTGTAGACTCGCTCCCCGAGAAGCTTCTTTTGAATACTCCCAATCACCTCATTTTGAAGAGGACGGCGCTCGTTGACCTGGCGTGCAAGTTCCGTCGCGTCCCGGATCAATTCCTGCGTTACTTGATCGAGTGAAATTTCACTTGGTGAAGGAAGGTCCATGTCTATTTCCCCTCGCAAATTGGCTGGTAAGCTTGTGGATGATATTTTCGCCGAACGGGGCCACGATGGCAACACGTTGTGGCGTTCTTTCCTAGCGACACTTTCTCTGGTCCCGCGGTTCACTCTTGTTGTGAGGAAACAGGCGCCACCAGCAAAAGTGCAAAAATGCGCGGAAAACGTGCTGCCCACATTTTGGCGTTGCAGGGCGGATACCGCGAGGGCGATTGGCGAGGCGGCGGCGGAGTTGGACCGTCTGCGCTCGCAGTGGCTCAATCCGCCGGAGTGGACGCGGGAGGAGGTGCTGGAGTTTTCCGGCTCGGCCGACGGCCCTTCGGCGCGCACGTGACCGAGCCCGACGAGCGCGGCATCGGCCGGGTCCGCTATCCGCGCCTGCTGCCCCGCGATGAGGAGTCCGCCAAGGCCCTCAAAAAGCGCACCCTAACGAACCTCTACAACGAGCGCCCCACCTGGCTCGACCTCGCCCACCAACGCCTAGACCAAGCCGTCGCCACCGCCTACGCCTGGCCCCACGACCTAACCGACGAACAAATCCTAGAGAAGCTGCTGGAAC
>JADFKK010000426.1 GCA_022564995.1 Planctomycetota bacterium
AATGCCATGGCTGCTGCGCTCCTTCGCTTGGCTTGTTGAACAGACCTATCAAGTACAAGGGGCGTAGCAGTTTTTCAATACGAATTTCCCCCAATTTCACCAAACGCACAAGTTTTCATCAGCCCAGGGCTAGGGACTGGGGGGCTAGAGACTGGGGACTGGGGGCTAGGGACAGACAGAAGCCGTCATTCTGCAACCTAACTCCTAACTCCTAACTCCCAACTCCTTTCTCGAAGCCTCAAACCTCCCATTAGCATTGCCCGCCCTGCGATGCGGCTCTAGCATGGGGACATGAGCGAGAACCCGATTTCGACTGAACCTACGGATGATCCCCGCGTCAAGGCGCTGGGCGAGCTGCTTGAAGTGGCCCACACGCTGGCCGCCGAGATTGATCTGACGAAAATCTTGACGATCATCACCGAGGGGGCTTGCAAGGCGCTGCATTGCGAGCGAGCCAGCGTGTTTCAATACGATGCGAAGCGCGAGCAACTCTACACCCGCGTCGTCACCGAGTTGGAGATCGCCGAAATTCGCAAGGGGATCGACCTGGGCATCACCGGCTACGTGGCCCGCAGTCGGAAAATTGCCAACATTCCCGATCCGGCGCAGGACGCCCGCTGGGATTCGACGGTCGACAAGGAAACCGGCTTCGTCACGCGGAGCATTTTGGCGACTCCGGTGATCTCGCCACACGACGGAGCGCTGTTGGGAGTGCTCGAATTCCTCAATAATATCGGCGGGCCGTTCGACCGTTTAGACGAACAACTGGCCGAAGCGTTCACGCAGCACGTCGCCGCCGCGCTCGATCGAGCCCGGCTGGTCGAGGAGCTGCGCCGCCGCGAGCAGGCGCAAGCGTCGTTGGAAGTCGCCCGAGCGGTACAGCGAAGTTTCATGCCGCAGAGCTTGCCTGAGATTCCCGGTTACGAGATCGGCAGTTGGTGGCGACCGAATGAAGAGGTCGGCGGAGACTATTGCGACGTCGTCCACATGTCGGACGGTCGCACCGCGCTGGTCATCGCCGACGTCAGCGGGCACGGGCTGGGGCCCAGCTTGTTGATGGCGTCGGTAAGGGCGGCCCTGCGGGCGTTGCTGCAGGATCTTGCCAGCCCGCAGACGCTGTTGGAGAAGCTCTCGCGGACGCTGAGCGGTGATTTGCAGGATGGCCGCTTTGTGACGATGGTTTTGGCCGCCCTCGACCACGATTCACACCGCCTGCAATTCGCCAACGCCGGACACGGGCCGGCGCTGCATTACTCGGCCGCGGGCGATGCGTTTACGACGCTCGCCGCCACGGGGTTTCCATTGGGTGTGGTCGACGACACCGAGTACGAATTGGGCGAGTCGGTGGAAATGGCGCCCGGCGACGTCGTGTTGCTCTGCACCGACGGCATCGTCGAGGCCGTCGATCGCGACGGGAGGCCGTTCGGCGAGGAACGGCTTCGGCAGATTATACGCTCCGCGCGTAACGACACGGCCGAGCAGCTCGTGCGACAGATCGGCACCGCCGTCGAAGCATTCTACGAAGGCGACGGCCCCAGCGATGATTTAACCGTGCTGGGATTGCGGCGGGTCGATTAGGGCAGTCGGTAGCAATCTTGCGTACCGAGTACTCAGTAACTCAGTACTCAGTCGTCGGATTTCAATGCCCAGTCCCCAGTCCCCAGTCTCCAGTCCCCAGCCCCCAGTCTCCCAAAAACCGCTTCACACCCATCCGGCACGCCCCTCAATCCCCGGCGCTGGCAATTCATCGGGCGGCTGTTCATAATAGACCCTTGGATTGACTTCTCGGCCATGTGGTCCGAGAGCGTCTTGCGTTGACACCCTTTCAGGAGACCGAAGCATGCGAAAGTTGATTGCTGTATCCGCCGCGCTGGCGATGGCCGCCGTGGTGATGGTGAATTTTTCCGGAGCAGCCGACCATGACGACAGCAAGAAAGACGCCGCCAAGCCCAAGCACTCGATCCATGACGTGATGAAGCAGGGCATGAAGAAGGGGCTGCACAAAAAGGTGATTAGCGGCGCGGCCAACGCCGCAGAGAAGAAACTGTTTATCGAAATGCTCACGTCGCTGGCCGCCAGCAAACCGCCCCGCGGCGATGCCGATAGCTGGAAGTCCAAAACGAGCGCCTTGCTCAAAGCGGCTCAAGGCGGAAACGCCGCCGCGCTGAAAAAGGCCGTGAGTTGCGCCGCGTGCCATAAGGTTCACAAGCCGAAGAAGAAGAAGAAGTAGACGGCGAGCGATTTCGCTCATCCGTTGGACGCCATATCTTTCATCTCCAAGCACCTCAAAGGCCCGCCGCGAATCGCCGGCGGGCCTTTATTCTTGGTGCTGCCGGTCGCCATCGCGATGGACGCGAGGAGTCGTCGTCGTCGTTCGCCATTTTCCCAGCGCGCGATACCGCACATGGTGCATGCTTTGCGGCAGATGGCAAATCGCAAATGTCTTTTCAGAGGACGAAGGAAATGCCCGTCAATTTGGTTGAGATGTTCTGCGGGTCCAAATATACTGGGCCGCGGTGGGCGCGCCGTCGATGTTCGCCGCAGCCAAGGCACGTCTGTTTTGTCTTGACGATTTCGACACCGCAAGCGACTCGTGCCACCCGCCCTGTTCTCTGTTTTCTTCTTTAACCTTGGGGAGTTTGACTGCTATGAAAAGAATTCTGATTGTTGGTTTGCCCACCTTGGCGGCGCTGCTGTTGATCCTGACGATTGGCCCCGCCACGGGCCAGGTCAAGAAGGGCAAAACACGTCCGCTCACGACACACCAACTCATGTCCGGTCTCGTGCGGCCCAATTGCGCCGCGCTGGGCAAAGGCGTAAAGAAAGCGCCCACCGATGACAAAGGTTGGCACGCCCTGGCCACGAACGCGGCCCTGCTCAACGAGGCGAGTTACGTGTTGATGGCCGATGGCCGTTGTCCCGACGGCGTGTGGGCCGGCGCCGCCAAAACTTTGCGCGAAGGCAGCGCCGCGGCGCTGAAGAGCATCGACCAGCAAGATGCTGCCGGAACCGCCACCGCCTTCAAGTCGATGACCCAAGCCTGCGCCGCCTGCCACAAGGCGCACAGGCCGAAGAAGAAGAAGTGATATCGACCTGCGCCAAATGCCCCTCTTCCCCCGCAAGCCATCCGCCAACGGGGAATTGGGGCCTGGCGCTATTCCGGATTATTCATCAGCCGTGGGGCGCTAGCCCCCGGTTCTTGCCGCAATCTGTAAGAACCGGGGGCTAGCGCCCCGCGGCTGATCGACCGACTGTTTTTCGTGTCATCGACGCAACGCGAAAACCAGAAACGAACTCGCAAGAATACTGCGACGTTTATGAATAATCCGGGCGCCCCGCTACTTCTTCGCCGCCTTCGGCAACTCAAAGAGCGACTCGTCGATCGTCACGTCGTGCCCGTCGCGCGGGATATCCTGCTTCATGCTCCACAGAATACCTTGGGCAATCAGCCGCCGGTAATCTTCGCGGCGCCAGTTCTTGTGGAAGTGCAGGCCGGTGAAGCCGAACGACCGACCGCCGTCGGGACGCTCCCACGACCAACAGATCGTCTCGTCGCCGCCGTCGATTTTGGCGGTCAATAGCGGCGTGATGCTGCCGGCCGGCTTAACGGTCTTCAGTTTGTAGTAAAACTCGTCGTGAACGCGAAAGCTCTTCACCCCTCGGGTGATCGGGTGTTTAGAATCGACCACGGTTACGTCGGTTCTCAGTACCTTATACTTGCGATCCGGCCCGCCGTGACAGGCGCCGAGCAGTTTGAGATAGCCATCGATATTCTTGGCGTCTCGTGTGCCGGTGCCCCAGTGAATGGCCACCAGTCCGCCGCCGCGTTGGGCCATCTGTGAGAGCGCCTGCGCCCGCCGCAAATCGGCCTGCGACCAGCGGGCGCCCTCGCTGACGAACATCACGGCGCCGTCGGCCTCTTTCAATAGCTTCGGCCCGTTGAGCCAGTTTTCGTCACTCTTGACGATCGTCACCTCCAGGTTCTTGGACTTCTCCAAACAGGCCCTGATGATCCGCATCGCCGGCATGTACTCGTGCGTGCTGCGTGGGTGATTGTCTGGCCCGCAGCCGATCAGCAGGAGTTTCTTTTTCTCGGCGGATTCGGCTAATCCGGCAAGCGACGCGCAAAGTGATAAAGTCAGGATCAGGTGGCGAAGCATGATTGGGGCCTCCACTTGTCTTACAAAGGATTGATGAGGAATGCCACACTAATCACCAAAGATCAAGCGATGGCAAGTTGAAGTGTACAAGAATCTGCCCGGGAGGTTTTGCAAAAAAGCGAAAACGGGAAAGCGGAAAGCGGAGGGAGCCGGCGTGATCCGTTTTTCCGAATTCCCCTCTTCCGAATTCGAATCAGGCCCGCAGGACCGGCAGTTGAAAGCCTCACGGCGTCAGCCCCTGGACCGTAGCGACCTCCGAAGGAGTGTTGCGCCTCCATTTCCAGGGGCTCGCGCCCCTGGCTATTAACTGTCGCCGCTCCGCGGCTGGTGAGCGTTTCGCCCAATAAGCGGGTAAGGGAGTGGCTTGCGCCATTCCCTCCCCGTTATCGCAATGAGGTTGATTCCTCATATTTACCGGCGTGCGGATTTCCCACACCGGGCGGTCCCGCGGAAATCGCCCCCACGAGGGGAACCGAGACCGATCCTGCTACACGAGAGGTTCGCAACTCGCTGAGTGAAAGTAAGCCCATACGCCTGAGGTGTTTCAAACGGATTCGCACGTTATCCATGGGCGATT
>JADFKK010000134.1 GCA_022564995.1 Planctomycetota bacterium
TCTCGTCCGGCTGACGACGAAGACGGCCGATGCGCTCACGGTTCGCGTGTCGATGTCTCCGATCGGCGATGAAGGGGCGGAGCAGCCCGAGCATTACCTCGCCGATCAATCCATAACCATCCGCGCCGACGAGAAAGTCGGGCGAATACCTGTCACGTTTTTCGATGACGGCCAGATCGAGCCAAGCCGCCGCTTCGAAGTGCGGATCGTCTCGGCCGAGTATCCCGACGGATTGTTTCAGGCGCCCGATCCGATCATCGAAAACATCGAGGGCCGGATCACGATCGTCGACGACGACACGCCGCCCACCGGGCCGCCCGTGTTGATCGGCATCACGCCGGTCGGCGGCGCGCAGCTCGACGGCCCGATTGTTAACGGCCAGCCAATTCTCGCCCACATCAGCGAAAACGCCGGTCCGCTGTCCTTTGAGTTGGCGCCGCTCTCGCTACAGCGGGCCGACTCGGTGCAGGTGCGTGCCCGCGTGTTCCGCGTTGCCGGCTCCGATCCCGTCAGCGAAGATTTCCTGGGGGCGGGCGCCGTGTTTGCCGAGCAGATCGTATTGCTGCAAGGCCCGCGTCCGCTGCTGCTGAGCTTCCCACTGATCGACGACGCAGCGGCCGAGCTGCACGAGACGTTTCGCGTGCAGTTCGACGTTTTGCAGGAAGCCCGCTTCGCGCCCTCGACGTCGTTGCAAACCGATTCGGCGTTGGTCACCGTGCGGAACGACGACCCGGAACGCCCGGCCGACGCGATTGTGTTCTATAACTTCGACGGCGAGGCGGTTCCGATCATCATTCCGGGCGAAGGACTGGTCGGCGTCGATTACGCCTTTACTGAGGCGGCCGACTTCACCGATCCGATTCTGTTCGCAACGAACTTCGCTTTGTCGAGCGGCCCGGTCGAGGCGGCGGCCGGCTTGCCTAAGTTGGAGCCATCCGCGCTGCCCGACGACGAAACACCGGCGGCCGGCGCGGCGGCCTGGGACGCGCAGCTCGCCGGGCCGAACCTGCTGCAAAACGGCGGCGCCGAGTCTGGCGCCCGAGGCGACACGTCGGCGTTTTCTTCGATCTCCGCCTGGGTCGAAACGGCCGGCGACTGGAACAACCGACTGTTCAACGATCCCGAACCCGCGACCGGTAATGATCTGTTCAGCGCCGGACGCATAACCACCAGCAGCCGCGACGGCCTGAACGTGTTGACGCAGACCGTCTCGCTGGCCGATTTTTCCGGGCGCATTCAAAACGTCGAGCAGGGCTTTCGACTGTCGGGGCAGATATTCGTCGACAAAGCTGTCGGGCAGATCGCGGTGGACTTTCTCGACTCGTTCGGGCGCATCATCGGCACGGAAACTACCGAAGAGATCCGCGTCTCGGCCGATTGGGTTGTCGTGAGCGCCCGAGGAATCGTACCCCTGGGCACCACCGCCGCCCGCATCAAACTGTTGGCAACGAAGACGACCGCGCCGACCGGCACGGTTCCCGTTTACTTCGACGATGTTGCGTTCCAACTGACCGACCCGGAGTATTTCCAGTTCGAGTTGACGCTCGACGACGCTGCGCGGACGCTCGAAAACCCGGAGGACTTTAGGAGTGCTCTGGCGATCGAATTGGCAGGCGTCGATTTCTGGGACCTGGGAATCGGCGCAAAGCGAAATGCTCTCGTCGTTTGGCCTGATCGAGTTCGATGTGCTTCACGACGTCGTCATCGACCAGGTGCTGGCGGGCGACTCAACCGCGCCACAGAAATACCGCACCGGCCTGCAGGTGCTCGACACGGCGAGCCTGATCGCAAACTTTTTTGCCGAGCAAACCGGACGGGACTTGGAATCGGTCGGCCAATCGGTCTTCACAGCCTTGGCTGCCCACCTCCGCTTGACGGGCGACGTGGTTCGCCTGTCGGACCCGGCGACCGTTCGGGCGATCGTAAATCTTACCGCATTACGATTGGGGGTCGAGGTCGACGAGCAACTCGCCGATGCCTTGGCCCAGCTTGTCAGCCAGTCAAACCGGCAACTGGAATTCATCGCCCCGGTGGCCGGCGAGAGTTTCCTGGCCGCCACGGCCCGCGTGGAGCAGGTGGCCAACTCGTCGACGCTCGCCGACGTGCGATCCGCCGCAGCGGGTGATATCACGGCCGACCAGTTGATCTTGCTACACACTCTTCAGGCATTGCAAGACCAGATCGATCAGGCCGTGATCGGCAACGTGCGCCCGCCCGAAGTTCTGATTCCCGACGTGCGGATTTCGCCGGACGAAGGCGATCCGATCTCGGTGCAGTTCGTCGTGCCGGTCTCGGTCGCCGGGTTGCTCAAGGGCGGAACTTTGATGATTCAGCTCTCCGGCGCAAGCGCCGCCGTGCTCGAAGATAGTTTCGCGACCGCACGGATATTGCCCTCCGGCGGCGACGACGGCGATGCGGTCCTCGCCCAGGTCGAACTGCTGGCGCCGAACGACGGCGACGGAAACAACGACGGCGTGCTCGACCTACGTCAAGGGCACGTCGTCTCGTTGCCGCTGCTGGCCACATCGGAGTACGTCACCATCGAAACCGAAAGCGGCGCCCTGTTTTCCGCCGCGTCGACCAGCGAGACCGTCGATTCAACACCGCCAGAAGACGTGCTGCCGCTGGCCGGGCAGATCGACTTTGAAATCACGACCCCAAGCGACGCGATCATCGCCACGCTGCACTTCGAGATCGGGCTGCCCATCAACACCTGGTATCAATTCGGCCCGACCGCCGATGACGCCCAGCCGCATTGGTATGAATTCCTTTACGACGGCCGCACAGGCGCCGAATTGTTCGACGCCAACGAAGACGGCCTCGTCGAACGGGTCGAACTGCATTTGGTCGACGGCCAGCGCGGCGACGCGGACTTGTTGCCCAACGGCCTGATCGAGGTGCAAGCCGCGCCGGCGACGGTGTCCGACGAGGTTTCGTGCAGCGTCTTGCCGGCCGATCTCACCTGCAACGGATTCGTCGACTTCCAGGACTTGACCTTGTTGCTGGCCGCTGCCAAGGCGACAGTATCGCGCGTGGCAAGTGTATCTACGCGCGACACAGCGACCGGCGAAAACCGTATTGCTGTGAACGTCCACTTCGACCGCCTGGGGCGACGCGGTCGGACAACCTTGCGCCGTGCCGATCGTGTCAACAGCCGGCCTGTTTTGCGGGAAACGCTGCTCCACCGCCTCCAAGCCGCGGCGATCGATCGCGCGATGGCCGAGCAGTCGACGTCAGACCGAGTGAAGTTTGTCAGGCGCCGCGCGGGCCGTAGCGCCCGCCTTTAGATTTTGCGGCTTGCTGTCCAAGATTCCCGACTCGCGCTCGCGTTACGCAGCTTCTGTGTCAAGAACCCGTGGCGCGTGAGACGCGTCAAGTATCGACCCTTTTCTCAGAATGAGACTGGGGATTTGGACCCGCCCAGATCAACCCTCGGGCTCAGTGCCAAAACTCATCAATTCAGGGGTTTTTGATTTGCCCCATCTATCCAACGTATTTCGGGACAGCGCAACACGGAGCATCCGGCACTGCCGACCGCGGATTAGGAGTCCACGGCAATTGATTGTGGAATGCGAATGCCACTCTTATACTCGAGGGCGTTTTCCGCTCTATCGAGCCTCTTTCACTTCCATCAGTGTCACCAGAGGAGAATAACGTGACCACCCGGGATCGCGAGTATTCACCGCTGCCAATTCGAGGCTATGATACTGACCGACGCTTCGCGTTTGAATAGCCAATTTTTAAGAGTCCTTCCAATCTCTCGATTTATCAGTTATCAGCTCCAACACCGAGGTGAACGATCTGCAGCCGCGTCACTGAGCGCAGAGGCAGGCTTCGCCCGACCGCCCTATGCCATGGCCAAAATTACAACCCATCCCCCCTCCCACCGCTGGCACTTCTACCGCGTCGGCGGAGTCGACCAGGTCCGCATCGACTCCGGGGCCGACATCCTCAACCTGGACCAGCTCGACCAGCGGCTCTGGGTGGCGCTAAGCTGTCCGACCGAGGGCGTCGAGCTCGACGAGCGCACGCTCAAGGTGCTCGACCAGGACGGCGATGGCCATGTGCGGCCACCCGAGATCCTCGCCGTGGTGAAGTGGCTCGGCGAGGTCATCAGCAAGCCGGACGCGCTGCTGGAAGGACGCGACGGTGTACCTCTGGAGAATATCCGCACGGACACCGCGGAGGGCAGGAAAGTGCTGGCCGCCGCCAAGCACATCCTCAACACGCAAGGCGTCGAGTCGGCGATCATCACGACCGACGATGCGCTGCGGGCGATCGAAACCCTGATCCATGCCACCCACAACGGCGACGGCGTCGTGCCGCCCGAGACAGTCGAGGGCGAGGCGGCCCAAGTCGTTGCCGAGGAGATCGTCAGGTGCCTCGGCGGAGTCGACGACCGCTCTGGCAAGCCCGGCTTCGACCAGCAGAAACTGGATATTTTTTTCGCCGCCTGCGAGGCGTTTGACGGGTGGTGGAAGATCGGCGAGTCCGAGGGGACCGCGGTTCTGCCGCTGGGCGAGAACACCATCGCGGCCGTGGAGGCGCTGGACACGGTCAAGGCCAAGGTCGACGATTTTTTCGGCCGGGCGCGGCTCGCCGCCTTCGACAGCCGCGCGCTGGGGGTGATCAACCGCCAAGAGCACGCCTTCCTCGAGGTGGCGGCCAAGGACCTCTCCATCGACGCCAGCGAAATTGCCCACTTCCCGCTGGCGCAGGTCGAGCCCAACAAGCCACTCCCGCTCACCGATGGCGTCAACCCTGCTTGGTGCGTGGCGCTGGGCAAGCTGCGCGAGCTCTGTGTCAAGCCGCTGCTGGGCAAAAGCAAGGACTCGATCACCGACGAAGACTGGGGCGATCTGCAGGGGAAATTCGCCGGCTACCGCGACTGGGTCGCCGGCAAAGTGGGCGGCGACGTCGAGGAACTCGGCATTCAGCGGATCCGTGAGATCCTCGCCGGCAACACGAAACTGCAACTACAGAAGGCCATCGGCGACGACCTCGCCGTATCCGACGAGGTCGCCGCGTTGTCCTCGGTGGACAAGCTGACCCTGCTCTACCGCGACATCGCCGAGGTGCTTAACAACTTCGTCAGCTTCAGTAATTTCTACGCCCGCAAGACGGCGATCTTCCAGGCCGGCACGCTGCACCTCGACGGCCGCACCGCCGACCTGTGTGTCGAGGTGACCGACCTCGCCCAGCACGCCAAGCTCGCGGCGATGTCGAAGGTCTACCTGGTCTACTGCACGTGTACGTCCCAGGGCGGCGCGCAGAAGGTGATCGCCGCGGCCATCACCTCGGGCAACTCCGATAACATCTTCGTCGGCCGCAACGGCATTTTCTACGACCGCAAGGGCCAGGATTGGCACGCCACGATCACCAAGATCATTGACCACCCGATCGGCGTTCGGCAGGCGTTTTGGGCGCCCTATAAGAAGGTGCTGCGCTTTATCGAGGAGTCGATCGCCAAGCACGCCGCCACGGCCGATGCCGCCGCCACCTCGAAGCTGCAGAAGGGCGCCCTCGAGACCGGCGAGGCCGCTGTCAAGGGTGAGGCGCAAAAACCTAAATTCGAGGTCGGCACCATCGCCGCGCTGGGCGTCGCGGTCGGCGGGATCACCGCGGCGCTATCGATCATCCTGGCGGCGTTCTTCGACCTCGGTATCTGGATCCCAGTCGGCATGCTCGGCCTGCTGCTCGCCATCTCGGGCCCGTCGATGCTGATCGCGTGGCTCAAGCTGCGGCAGCGCAACCTGGGGCCGATTCTCGACGCCGGCGGCTGGGCAGTGAACACGCTGACGAAGGTCAACATCCCGCTCGGCACCGCGTTGACCCAGCGTGCGGTGCTGCCCGAGAACTCCTATCGCACCCTCGTCGATCCCTACGCACCGAAGAAGTCGTGGTGGCCCAAGATCCTATTGCTGCTCGTGATCTTCGCTGGCGTCGGCTTTGGCCTCTACCGCTCCAACCTCCTCCACGAGTGGTTCGAGTTCATACCGGCCTATTCAACCGAGGAAAAGCAAGAGAAGACCGACGAGCCCACCGACCCCGTGGAGGAGAAGCCGCCCGACGAGACCAACGACTCCGTGAAGGAGGAGGACAATAAGTAGTATTTGTTGAGATTAGGGGATTGAACAGTGAGTGGGGTGATGCCGGCATGGGGTGCAAGATAGTCGAATGACAGTTTGATTCTCGACCAGACGCCGCGCGTCCCGAGAAAGGACCGTTTTTTGACAATCGGTTCCGGCCTTGCCAGTCACACGGCGCTGCTCTTCCAGCGCTCTCGCGAAGATGGCTGAGAACCGCTCGGTATTCGACCTTGCGATCTTGCGGCGCCGCTCCAATCGACTTGCAATTTGCTCCGATCGACGTGCAGCTAGAAAGCAGGTCGCAAAGTGGCAAGGATGAACCCGTTGCAACCAACGGCCATGTTACGCGACGAATCCGCGCCATCTCACCGACGAACAGATGCAAGGTCGTAGCGTCCCAAAGCTGGTGTCATGTGCCCCGAACAATTCGATCGCGGGTGGTAAAGAGCGAAACGGTGATAACGTCGTGCTAAGTGCCTCCGGCAACCGGTACTGCCACGGCGCGTTCCCGGATTCCCGGTCGCCGTCGATCAGGCCGGTCTTGCGCAGTGCATCGAAATTCCCCCTCACTTGTTTCGGCGACCAGGGGCGGAGCATCACCGTCAGTGCTCGCGTTTCGGATCCCTTGAAACCCCGTTCACTTGGTGATTGACGAACAAGGCCCATCCGCCGGAATGCGTTGTGTCCATCTTGTGCGCTCCGTAGGAACTCGACCACCTGTTGGATCAGACGGCAGCGCACATTTCCCAGGTCTGCGATTTCTCGGCGGGTGACCAATTCCTGACGGGTACGACTTCCGCGCTGACGGTCGATCGGATCGTCATAACCACAAAGCGATGGATACGCGTAAATGAACTCGGCATTGTCTTTCAATTTCAAGAAAATGTTCGCGCGATTGATCATGTCAACGGCAAGTTGATCCACCGGTTCGTCAGCGGTGTTGACGAGCGGTGATTGCAGCAGACGACGGACCCGTTCGTACTCATGTTGACCGCATGTCGGCGAATCAATCGGCTCGGACGACTGCCGGGCGTTTCCCGTCAGGCAGGCGCCGGACAGCAGAGCGGCAAGCAGTTGGCAGTCACGGAGCTTCCTTGGCCCTCGCCCGTTCGGCAGATGGCCCGGCACCGTCACGGGAATGAGAGCCGGATCAAATGCAATTCCATTCTCTGGCCGTCCATCCGGAAGTATTGCCCGCTGCGGACAACCCGCCATCAACCAGTGGACGACCGAGGAAGATTCGTCGGGAGTGTTACGCAGGACCAGCATCGGAATCGGCACATCATCGACTGCGCTAGGTATCGACCATCGATCCGACAACCCAGATAATCGCGTTGGACAACAAGAAAATGGGCGACGAGGCAGTCAGACAGGGCTGATATTCGCGCGATATCGGATCGCACGAGTGACGAGAGGGTGAGCAACCCGAGACGTGGCAACGACTTACGCCTTGAACACGCCACCAAGGTATCGTGCGCGCCTGCTTCCGAAGGCGCGCACAATACCTTAATGGCGTTGTTGGAAAAAGACGTCCGCGAGATCTGGCCCACGCCCCGGTTTCGCTCGCTGCCCGATTGACCGAGCGGGCATTGTTACCACGAATTCGTTGCCTTCCTGGCCGTCATGAAACCCGTTACTGGGTCTCATGGATTTCATGGCTCACCGCACATGTCGGTTAGACCTGAGCGCGCAACGACGTACGAAATCCCAAGCCGAAAGAGTGGTCGTTTTCGCCATCACTCTGACCACGCTGATCGGACACTGATGTCGCACAAAGTGCTTTCGGTCGATGTGACCGGGGCAGGTTAGGATATGGCAACGGTCGAGCTAAGCCGCCGAGCGAAGCGAGGTCGGTTTGAGCGATTTGTTCTGCGCACTGCCGTGCCTACTGGTCTGGCTGATCCTCTATCAAACGAATCCCGTGAATCGTAGTCCTGTCGCCCAGACAGATAGGTGCTCCCCGCCCAGACCGAAATGGCAGGCCTTCAGTTATGGTCCGCGAGCGGTCCTATCTGGCTAGCGGTTCGGGTTGAAAGCCTGAGCGGCCCAGTCGGCTCCCCAATCACCGCCCTTGCCTGGGTAGCCGTTTGGCTCGTGGTCTCCGTCCCAGTCCCAGTGCCTGAAATCATGCCCGTGCAATCCAACGGCGAGAACCCGGCCCGTGATGGTTTGACGCATTGCATAGCAGGATTCCCCGTCCGGCGAAACGCGAGCCGTGATCCCGTGAGGTTCAGGGAGATCGTTGAACTGGTGAATCGCCATGATTTGCTGAATCTTGGCGAGATCATGCCCCGGGGCGTTCTTCGCGTACCAACCATGGAACCACAGCATTATCGTCTCTAGCGCGTCCCATGTCTCCTTGAATTCCCGCTGATCAAGCTGAGCTCCTTCGTCGTCCGTACCTTGCAGGCCGGCGTTGTCTACGAGCTTCTGTGCTGCGGCTGCTACCAATGCATCGTCGTTGGCCAGGTATTCGAGGAACTCACCCACTACTTGGTTGGCCTCCCTAATGCCGGAGGAGTTCGCAATCTTGTTGTACCAGTAGCCGTGGCACTTACAAATCGTTTTCGGACGCCATCCTGCGCGAAGCGCGAGAGGGAGAATTCTCCAAAAACGGGCGAGCCTTCGCGGATTCTGGAGGGACATGAGTCGAAAGATCCGTTCCAGGTTAGAGTAGAGGCCAAGAAGGGCGACGAATGCAGCAGCCCAGGCACCCAACCAGAGAGGCATGATGAGGCCGAGCATGGTCTGATGCCAGTCCTGTTCCGCCCACGTCGTGACTAGACGCGTGATGCCGACGCCGGCTAGAACCAGGGCAGTGATGCCCATCAGTGAGTTGATGGCCTTCGCCACGACGTGGTGCTCAGGTTGAAGCGAGGCTACACTTGCCAAGAGAACCAAGAAGCCGAGGCTTCCCTGTAGGGTAAACTCGACCGCCAGGGGAAACGTCCGAACGTTGACCATGAATTCGAGTAAGATGGTGACCGACAAAAGGGCACGAAGTTGGTGAAGCAGCCACCGCGGGTCCTTGGCAGCATTGGTCATGCCGAAGATGAGCGGAATGCCAACGAGAAGAGTCCAGGCGATTGTCGGACCCAGCATGGAGGGATTCCATCCGCCAGCCAGATGGCCGATATAGACTCCGAGTGCAATCCACGCGAAGTACAAGCTGAAAGCAACCAGGAGCGGTGGCTTGGCGAAGCTAAGCAGAATCGAGGGGACAGATTTTCTTGTCGGGCCGTATGCGAGGGCCGCGACGAGCAGCACCCCCAGCCATATCAGCCCAGCCATTTCCCGGACACTAATCATTGCAATACGACCGTGCTATCTACTAATGGTTGATGTGCCTACTGGGAGGCGCAGAACTTGTTATTCGTTGGAAAAGTCGATGTAAGCAGGTCACACACGACCCTCGTCAGAGTGAACTTTTCCATTTTAGCTAACTCGCGTCGGTCCGACACACCGAATGTAGAGTCAATTTGATTCGCGAAGCCGATCGAGACACATCGCAACACCTCATCAAACTGATGACAGCCGCGATTCAACCGCCTATCTCAGCGCGCACCTGTGGGCGTGTCCTCGGCGCGGATGTGTTGCGTGCTTAAGTCAACGACTCCGACGCAGGTTTCGGCGGTTGCTTGCGAGCTCACGTCTAACCGTCCCCGTCAGGAAATCGCCTCCTACAGCATGGGCATTGGCCGTCGAAGCCTTTGGCCAATGCCGAAAACGCAGAGGGTTGCGGAATTGTCATGATCGCCTTGAACGCCAGCGGAGCGCGATGGGCGTAGTGACGGTAGGTGACTCCCCCTACGGAATGGCCAAGAATTTCGACGGACGACTCGGGGACATGCTCGTCATAATACGTCGCACAAGTCTTGCGAAGATCCTTAAGCACCCAAGGGTTTTCTTCCCTTATCTCGACGCTCGTCTTAGGTTCGATACCGGCGAGGCGGCACAATTCTCGAAATCGATTATTCGGCCGAGTTCCGCCGCCAAGGAATACCGGTTCATCGGGAAGAGGATTGTCCGGCATGATGCTCTTGATGTGAGTATGCACGGTCCGATTCATCGGCCGGTAAAACGTCTTCCCTGTTTTCAGGCGACGATAGAAGAGCCAGCCCCACGGCGACTGCTCTTTGATTTGACGGTCGGGCGACTGGCGATCCCACGATATGTGCCGCCAGAGGAGCGGTTCATGAAACGATGCCGTCTTCCAGACGGTGCCCGTATCGACACCGTAGTTGAAGAACACGACCAACGCGCATCGCCAGTATCGACCGACGGGATGCGGGTGGCTCCAACCTCGCGGGCGTTTCATCTGGTGAGTCGCGAAGTGCAGCGCATTGATCTCCGCCTTCGTCAAGTAGTGTCTTCCCGCCACGTTGCGCTGAGGTTTGGGTTTCGGAAATCTTGGTAGGACATCGACAATGTCTTGCTCCCATCCCCACGACATCACGGCACGCAAGTGCGAACGAACCTTGTTCGCTGTCCTCCCCGGATTTCCGCCTTGCCATGGAGAATCCAGGAGACGACCAGACCTGCCCAACAGCTTGGCTGTCGCGCACGCGCCCCCAATCCGGGAGCGTCTTGACGACACACATCGCAAAGAGCAACTGTCACGCCCTCCTTATGCACTCTGGCTTTCAACCGTTCCCCGCTTAGGTTGTCAAAACCTACACAGTTTGGAGGGGTCGCGTTGTCGTCTTTTCGACTGCGCAGCGTGACGGTGCCGGGGAAACTAACGAGCAGACCAAGCGACGCTCTTCAGCCCACGTCGGGCGTGAACACCGACACATGATAATGGCGAGCGGCTTGAGGGTGAGGCCAGGGCGAAGGCCCCTACCTTTCGGACGATGCCGGCGGCGCAAGCGATCCGTCCGAAAATTCGGTCGTTTGCCGGAGCATCTCACGCGCCACGGTTTCTTGAGACGATCCGCTTCGTTGCCAACCGGGCACCTACACATCAGAAGCGAATCTACCCTGGTGCTACTTAGAGGATGCGATCCGTCGGGCGATGAAGCGACGGACTTTCGAGATTTTGGTCTTTGCTGCCAATTCCAGGGCCATTTTCTGGTCGGCTGCGACAGCCGGTTCAATGCCATACCAGATCATCAGCGGCAGATTTTGATCCGTGTCGTCCTCCCCGTGAGCGACCAAGCCCGCGGCGATGCACACCATCACTATCGTGGCACTCTCCCAGGTCGGTCCAATCGTTGACATAAACGCCGCCGTCTGGCCCGTATTTCAGAGCAATGCCGCGGAACCAGGGGTCACCAGCCGTGAGGAAGTCCTTACCGTGGCGGCCGACGTAACCGGAACCTTTTCGTTCGAGCCGGTCGTTGTTGATACGGTTGCCGTGCAGATTGCACAGGAAGACCGAATTGCGATAACGGTCGGGCCAGTTGTCGCCCAGGTAAACCATCGCGCCGGCATGCGCGTTGCCCCCGCCAGCATCCTTGTGGGCAGCCTTGCCTTCGTCACCGCGCGAGAAATGCCAGTCCTTGCCCGCAAAATGGTAATGGTCTGAGCAGGCGTCCAGCAGTTCGTAGGTGTGTGGATCATACTGCCGGCCGTAAATCCTCTTGTAGTGGGCACCGGGGATCAGGTGCCACAAGTGCCCGGTGACACTGTTGGGAAAGAATCCTTCGCCGTAGTCGTTGAAATCCAGCCCCCAGGGGTTAACGGTTCCATGCACAACCACCTCGAATTCGTGGCGGACCGGATGGTATCGCGGGTGGCCCGGACAACTTGTTGTCCGGGTCGCGCAGCGACAAGAGGATCGGATTTCGCGTCGAGTCCTCTCTTCACTCCGCCATACATGGCCACGTTGTCTCTGGTTCTCTTGTGCCTGTGGCACACGAACAACCGCAAGCGATGGTCCGCGCCACCCGCCAATACAAGCACGACGCGCAAGCGAGTGAGTCCTCGCGTGTAAAACGACCCACTCGCTTGCGCGTCGTGCTTGTATTTCCCATGCCAAAGTCCTTCACGGCGTTGCCTTTCAGGGCTGATCCTGTTGGGTTTGTTTGTCTTCCAAGGGCTCGCGCCGTGAGGCGATTGACTGGCGCCTCTTCGAGGCTGCTTGTGATCTGGGGAAACATCACCGATTTTCGCTTGGCTTGATCCCACAGCTTGATCCCGGCGCCGCCGACGGCGAAGGTCTTGCCATCGGGCGAAAAGGCCACGGCGCGGACGGCTTTGGTGTGTCCATTCAGGGTGTATAGCGCCGCACCGGTTTCCGCGTTCCACAAGCGAATCGATTTGTCGCCACCGGCCGAGGCGACAATCGTTCCGTCGGCCGAGACCGCAAGCGACTCGACCTTGTCGGTATGCTCGGTGAGCGTGCCCAGGCACTTTTCGCCGGCGATGTCCCAGCGCTTGATCGTCCAATCGCTGCCGGCCGACCACAGCTCCGCTCCGCTCCGTCCGGCAGGAACCCGAAGACGCGGAAAAGGGGATAAGTCCAATTTGCCGGGACGGCCCGGAGGGTGCTTCGCACAAATTGGACTTATCCCCTTTTCCGCTCTCGGTGTCGCTCAAAGCGGTCGTCTCCTCCAGCGGCGTGGCCATGGCGAATTGCTGGCTGGCGGCGGCCGGCGCGACCGTATCGACGGTCATCGACCAAGTATTGAGCGTGCCGGTTATGCCGTCCTTGACCTCATCGGTCACCGAGAGCGTCCAGGTGCCGCCGAGGGCCTCTCCGAGGAACGGGCTCGGATCGATCAGGCTCCAGGTGTCGCCACCGGCGTCGTAAGCCAACGATTGCGGGCCATCGCTCGACGATTCCAGCATGACTTTCAAATCGCCTTCAGCCCCGTGCGTAATGTCCACGTCGACCACCAGCGCGGCGATCGTTTCGCTCGAACTGATGTCGATGTCGGAAGTGGTCGTCCGCGGGCCGCGCTTCTTGTGCGGATCGGCAATGTCCAGCGGCGTGTCGGTGCTGGTGAAAGTGTTGCCCGAGGGAGCGGCCGTAACTTCGACCGTCGCCGAAACCGTGTCGCTGGTCTCACCGTCGTTGTCGACGGCCACGGCCGAGAACGTGTGCGTGCCAACCGCCAGGCCCGTCACGTCGAAGGTCCAAGCATCAGAGACGTCGCTGTCGGTGGCCAGCAACACGCCGTCCTGATAGAAGTTCACACGGCTCACCCGCCCCCCAACATCCAGCACGCCGTGGGCCGAGAGCGTCAGCGGGCCACCCTCGACGATCGATTCGGCACTGACGGCCAGCGAGCGGACGTTTGGCTTCCCGGCTTCCAGCTTCGAGAGTAAGATATCGACACGGAACGTCGACGCGCTGACGAGCGTCTCGCCGGCGGGTAACTGTTCGCCCGCGGCGCCGGTCGATAGGCCGCCGGTCAGATACACTCCGCGATCGCCGTGTACAGACACGGATGTTTCATTGCCGAATGCTTGAGCACTCAGCACGTCACCGCCGGCGGCGTCCAACTTCGCCAGGAATCCGGTCACACCGTTGGTGCCGTTGGTCGCCAACACGAAGGGGCCGAAAATGGTCGGTTCGCTAAAGCCGCCCGACATGTAAACATTTCCCGCGTCGTCGTCGGCAACACCCAAGCCATATTCCTGTCCTGATTCTCCGATGCTGCGTGCCCAGAGAAAGCCGGCGGACGGATCGATTTTCGCCGCGAAGATGTTGCCTACCAGATAGCGGCCGGTTGGGTTATCGATCGAGTAACTGCCGAACGTAGCCAATTTCGACTCAAAACTCCCTGTGATGTAAATACTCCCGGCCGCATCGACGCTAATGTCGTAGGAAACTTCGCGGCCGCGCCCCCCGCTTGCCATGCGTCGAGGAATGTTCCGCTGTCGGCGTCGAGCCGTGCGGTAAAGATATCGGGCGTGTGTGCGGCACTGCCTTGACCCTTTTCTGATTCAGTTTGCGGTACCAGGGTCTGCGTGCCGAAGTCAGCGTCCATAAAGCCGCGACCGCTGGTCGCGCCGAGAGCGTCGGGTGACGACCTCGTCATCACTTTCACCCATCGCCCGATCAACCGCCGCTGCTTGCAGCCGGCGGAGCGGGTTGCGCGCGTCGACCGCGGGCTTGCCGCGGCGCTGGACACGCTCCGCTCGTGATGATGTCTCCACGCTGGCGCTTGTAGTGACCCGATTCATCGGGTCTTGTCGAACCGCCTGCTGCACGTCGGGCGAAGCAGCCCCTCCCGGCCCGGTCGAGGCGGCCAACAAGACCGTCAGATCCTCGAAGTTTACCGGCGTGTTGCCCTCGTCGACCAGATTCCCCTGGGCGGCCGAGACGCTTTGGTTCCAGTTGGCCAACAGGATGGTCAGATCCTGGAAATCGACAAAACCGTTGCCGGTCAGGTCGGCGGGCGTCGCGTTGAGCGTCAGGCTGCCCAGCTCCACGTCGTCCCACGATACGTTGCCCAGGTTGAAGCGGCTCAGGTGCAGGTCGCCCTCAGCCAGCGAGAAGGAGATCTGGCCGTCGGTTGTGGCGGTGTACTGAACGGTCGCCAAACGGGCCCACTCACCTCCCGCCCCCACGCCCGAGGCGAAGGTTCCGCCGCCGAGCCGGTCGATCAGGCCGTCGTCGTTGACGTCGCCGATCCCGCCTTGGGTTGTCAGCGCGCCAAGATTGCGGATCAGCCCGGCTGCGTCGTCGATCGTCCCCGTGGTCTGATCGGGAAACGCCGCCCCGTATTTGATCTGCGTGGCGGTGAAACGGCTCGTGTCGTAAGCCAAGTCGACCGTTCCGCCGGCAACGCCAACGCCCGCCTCATCCGACGTGCTAACCCAAACCTCGACCCAATACGATTCCCATTCGTGCAGGAACTCAGCATCCTTCGGCAGCGTCTTCGTCTGTCCTGTCGCATCAACATTCGTCGGCTCGCGGACCAAGCGATCTTGAAAAAGTCCGCACCGATTACGTCCATGTCGCCGTCGCCGTCCACGTCCGCTGCGAACACGCTAGCTTCAGGTAATTGCGATAGTGCTCGACAAGCTGACCGAGGGCCGAGTCATCGTCAGCCCGAGCGCGGTTCAGTAGGGCCGACCATGTTGAGTCGATGTTGCTCATCGTCACGTTACCGGGAACGTCAAACACCGGAATAGAGGAGGGCACATGCGGCCCCTACATGTAGACGAGTGTCTGTCCGGAAACACGAATTCGCTTTGGTGGTAGATGATTTGGTCAAAAAGCTCCCTGAAGATTGAACCTTTTCGTGTCTGGCGCGTAGAAAACGCAGGTAATTACCAGGACGACAGGCCATCTTCAAGGAGCGAATGGATGCGAAATCCCTTTTCAACTCAGGCTCGTCTCGATTGTGCGACGATCGGCGAAGTCAAACTCAATTTGAAGTGTCGCGACGAAATCGTGCCGGTCTTGGCTGGCTTGCGACACATCTACAGCCGACCCCAACTACGCGATCAAATTCTCGGCCTGGTCGCCGCGGATGTCAATGAGCATTCTCGAAACGATCACGGACGCGAGGGACTCGACTATTGGCACATCATCGACCGAAAGCTCACTGATCGTCGATGGCGTGCGCAAGACGATCGAACTTTGCGTTAAGCTTTCCGATGTCTACGACATCGTCGGATGGCGGCAACATGAACACTTGCTCAAGAAAGTCAAGCAAACCGCTCGTCAAAATGCTCGCATCAGCGCTCGCAAGGGAGCCCAATATAAGCAGCGATTTGCGGACCAGTATGGCCAGCTTCTGCGGCGCGCCGAAGCGATACTCACGCGTGCCACCGAAACGTGCGAAACACTGCGTAACGACGATGAACTCGACTTCGCGTCGATCGCTCAAATCGCGGAAATTACAGTCTTTATCGAGCGCACACAGCAGGTTTGCGGCACGGCTCGCCGTCGTGCGTTGAATGGAGAAACGGTCCCGAACGCCCTTCTGTGACAATAGCAACAGCGTCTCAACAATCGTGTCGAAGACATCTCTTTCGATCGTGGCTTTCATTCTCCCGAAAACCAACGGCAACTCTCCGAACTCGTGGCCCATGTCTGTCTTCCGAAACCTGGCAAAAAGCAATCGTTGGAACAGGCCGAGACGGCGACGGCTTTGTTTCATCAATCCAAGCAACGTCACCCGGGCGTCGAGTCGGTGATTGGCGCGTTGCCGTCAGGTAACGGACTGGTGCGTTGTCGCGATGAGAGCGAGGTTGGCTTTGAGCGGTATTGTGCCTTGGCGGTGCTGGGCCGCAACCTTCACGCCTTGGGTAAATTGCTGATTGCCAAAGAAGACGAGTCGGCTCCCGCTGCGATCAGTCAACGCGCCGCGGCCTAAGCACACCGCCGCCCGTTTCAAGCCAACCCTTTGAACTCACCGCGCTGGCAGTCCGCGCCGATTCACTCAAATCGTCCCCCCAGGGCAGTTCCACGCCGTCCACCGCCCCACTCGCCCCTCATTCGCCGCTCTCTTCAAACAAAACACCGCCCGTCCCCCGCCTAAAAAACCCATCCAAAGCAATTTCCGGACAGACACTAGTTACGTTCGCGATCTGCGAGATTCGACGGGTGATCTGTTGATCGATTAGGCCCAGACTCGACAACAGAGCCGAGGCAACTGCATTCGAAGGGCGAGAACAAAAAAACAGGGGCCGACACGCTCTCATCGCGTCGACCCCTGTGATGTACTGCCGAGTTCCTTAATTCAACACAAACTCGTCGATCTTCCACTGGTTGCCGTTCTTGGCGAACTTGATCGGGGTGGTCTTCTCGTCTTCACCTTTGCGCTTCTGTACCAGATCGGCAGTGGCCACCTGACCATCGATCTTCAGGTCGGTCAGTTTGGCGTTGGCCACGAACAGCTTGTTGTCGGGCTTGTCGGAGTGTTTGCGGATCACGGCGATCATCTCAACGATAAACGCCTTGCGATCCTCGATCGGCTCGACGATCTTCTTGAACAGCTCTTTCTGACTTTTTCCTCGGGCCTTGCGATCGCCGTTCACGTTCGTCAGGTCGGTTTCATCCAGCCCGTACTTCTTCAACACGGCGGCGATCTCTTCGGCCCCTTTGCCCTTGGTCGTCAGTTGTCTGAATCTGCCCAATAAAACCATCATCGCCGCCATTTGGTCGCGGCCGTCGTCGCTCAGGCAATCGCAGAACTCGCTGTAATCGTGATCGGCGAACGCCACCTTGGCGGTCTCGAGCGTCGCCTCGGGCGTCTCGAATCGGGTGTCGGCACAGCCCGAGATGAGTCCGCAGGCCACCACCGCAACCGCCACCGCTACTGCTTGAAACCTTGCGCGCATGTTTCACACTCCCGCAATAACAAGAAATGGAAAATTTCCGCCGTCGTCACCAACGGCCGGAGACGTCGCGGCGTGCGACGTTGAGAAAACGTAGCTTTCCAACAGCGCACGGGGCGGCCCGATCGACGTGCTCAGCCACACGGCGGCCAGATGGCGAGCCAAAAAGCGGAACAGCCCGCACGATCGGATCGATTGGCCTCGGCTCTTTGCGCCGTCGGGCTGGGCGAATCGCGAGATATCGCCTGGGTTTCGGGCGGCGAGACGTTGGGTTACGCTATGTTCTGCCGGGAAAGCGATCAGCTAATAGCTAACAGTTTTGACATGGACATCGGCCTAACCCACATCGCGCTGCCGGTCACCAATCTGCGGGCCAGCCTCGCTTTTTACGCGAAGTACGCGGCGATGCAGGTGGTACATCGCCGACCGCAGCAAGATCAAGACTCATTGGAAGTCGCCTGGCTGAGCGATTTGACCCGGCCGTTCGTACTGGTGCTCGTCGAGACCGCCGAAATGGAAAGCCCGTTGGGCCCGTTCGCCCATCTCGGCGTGGCCTGCGCCAGCCGCGCGGCGCTGGACGCGTTATGCGACGAGGCCCGCCGCGAAGGCTGCCTGCGCGATGAGCCCACCGACATGGGTGGCCCGGCCGGCTACCTCGCCGCCCTCAGCGACCCCGATGGCCACACCCTAGAGTTATCCTTCGGCCAAGACACGACCGCCGCAGTTGAGCGGGCGAAGTAGGTGGTGAGGTGGTGTCGATTCCACGAACAGGTGTGTCTCTTATTTTGGGCGGGTCAAATTTGCTTCGAATTGGGCCGGGGTGAGATATCCGCTTGCTGAGTGTTTGCGCTGGAGATTGTAATAGGTGATGTACGTTTTGATTTCCTTGAGAGCGGCCGTGGCAGCGTCAGCGCTGATTTCGTCGGCATGGCCCGCGGGCAAGCCATCGACATGCCGTGCCTCGACCTTGGCCCAGCGCAGATCGTTCTGCAGCCCGGCGAGGCGTTTGTCGGCTATCAACTCATGGCCCAGCAGATTCGCCCCAAAAGCTTCGTCATGTCCATCGGCTACGGCGAGTGCTGGCCGGGTTACATTCCGACAGCGAACGCTTTCAAGGAAGGCTTCGGCCCCAGTTGGCGGTGGGTCGCCCCGGGCTGCGAGCAGCGGATGGAGGCGGCGCTGCGGCGGGTGTTGATTGCGGGGGAGGATGAGGGATGAGCCGTTGGCAATTTTCATTTTTCAATTGTCAATCCTGTACGCCGTCCTCCGTGGGGCCGTTCCAAAGCGGGAAAAACGTGCCATATTGCTGCGGGTCGTGCAAAACAGCGGTGTTCCCCGCCGCAAGGACGCTTGCCAAATATGGCTGGCGAGCTACGATAGAATGGGTATACTGACGTCACTGACGTCAAGCCATGCACGCGGTGGATGCGTTCGTGTGGCCGTCACGAGCAAAAGCGCAACGGGAACCAAGAGTTACTTTTCACATGATCCGCCGACTCTTCCGCCTACTGCTCGTTCCTTTGATGCTGGCCAACCAGGGCCTGTGCGTTGCGCACGCGCATCATGGAACTGACGTTGCCGAGCCGGAAGGTCACGCCGCGCGATCGCATATTCACTTGGGCGGCCGTAGTCAGCCCGATTCGACGAACGACCATGAGCACCATGGGGATCATTCACACGGCGATCACTCCGGTTGCGACCATAGGCCCGACAAGCACGACGCCGCTCTCCCGTCGGCAATTGCGCCAATAGGCGAGCATGATGCTGACGCTGTCTACGGCATGGAAACCATCATCTTGGCTCGGAACGGGCGCACGGTGACCGTCGTTTCGACGACAAACTTCGCTGCTTCGGCCATTCTTCGGGTTACGCACCAAAGCGACGATTGGTTAGTCCGACTTGGCCCGTTACGTGGCCAGCCGCCATCGGTTTTCGATGCGGCTTGTCCAATCTATCTGCGCACGCTCTCTCTGCGCATTTAATCGCGCCCACGCCATCGACTGCGCTACGTCGGTGCCCTCTCGTGTTGTGGCGTATTGCGATCGCGCATGCGGCATAGCCAAGCTATCTCGCCCTTACCTCCGATGCTTTCCTATTGCTGAGGTGCCATGATGAGTCGAAAACGAATACTCGGGAGCCTCGGCGGCATTGCGCTCGTCGTGGGATTAAGTGTCGCCGCATTCGTGACACGCGAAGGTTGGCTGCCCTCGGAGTCGTCGACCTCCAAAGCTGAGGAACAACAAACGCCCGTCGAGGACGCCAAGGTGCTGAAACTCAGTCCCCAAGCGCAAAACAACCTGCGTTTGGTCTCGAAGCCCGTGGTGCTTGAAACCTACTGGCGGACCATCCAGGTGCCGGGCGTTGTCGTCGACCGGCCCGGCATATCGGATCGCGGCATCACCTCGCCGGCGGTAGGCGTCGTGACCCAGGTCCATGCTTTCGCGGGCGACACCGTTCGGCCGGGTGAGATGCTGTTCACGCTGCGGCTGTTCAGCGAATACCTGCAGAACACCCAGTCCGAGTTGTTCAAGGCCACGCGCGAGACGCAACTGATTCAGGAACAACGCGCCCGACTCGCGGGGCTTGCCCGCACCGGGACGATCGCCGGGAGTCGCATCATCGAGCTTGACCAGCGGATTCGCCGACAAGACGGGCTGATCCAAGCCTACCGGCAGGACCTGCTGACGCGTGGACTTGTGCCTTCGCAAATCAAGCAGATCACGGAAGGTAGGTTTGTCTCCACGATCGACGTGGTCGCGCCGCCACCCGTGATCCAGATTCGCGGGAATCGCAAAATCCAACCGGTCGTTTTCGCGGACAACCAGCGCGGTGAAGCGATCGTTTACGAAGTCCAGGAATTGAAGGTTGATCTCGGCCAGCAGGTACAGGCCGGACAGTTGCTCTCGGTGTTGTCGAATCATCGGTCGCTGTACATTGAAGGACATGCGTTCAAGCAGGAAGCGCCGATGCTCGAACGCGCGGCGCGCAACGCCTGGCCGATCGAGGTTGAGTTCGCCGAGGATGACAGCCGACACTGGCCGCCACTGGAGCAAACATTTGAGATTCGGCACTTGGCCAACACGATCGACGTCGCCAGCCGCACGTTCGATTTCTTCATTCCATTGAGGAACCAGTCGCGGTCTTATGAGAAAGACGGACAAACATTCGTCGTCTGGCGATTGCGGCCAGGACAGCGAGTACGGCTGCACGTCCCGGTGGAACGCTATGAGAATGTGATTGTGCTTCCGGCGGCGGCACTCGTCCGCGAAGGCCCCGAAGCCTATGTGTTCCGCCGGAACGGCGATCTATTCAACCGCATTCCCGTCCACGTGTTGCATGAGGATCGGTTGAACGTGGTGCTGGCCAACGATGGCAGCGTTGCCCCAGGTGGCTATCTGGCCCAAGGCTCCGCCGCATCGCTCAATCGAGTGCTCAAAGCGCAAGCCGCCAGCGGAATGCGCGTCGATGTCCACGTCCATGCCGACGGCACAACCCACGCTCCTCATTGATGATTGTTGATAGTCGACCGTCCGAGTCTCCCACCCCAAACCGGCCGTTCTTAATCTTACTCTTACTCCTAATCTTAATCCTTATCCCATTCTCGTTCCCATCCCAATCACATCATTCAACCACTCCACCCATGCGACAATTCGACCACGAAAAACTTAACGTCTATCAAACCGCTATCAAGTTCGTCAAATGGTCATCCGAGTTACTGGCGCAAGTTCCAAAGAACATAGCCGTTCACAACC
>JADFKK010000135.1 GCA_022564995.1 Planctomycetota bacterium
CGGTCGCTTACGCCCGCCACTTCCGCATCACGGGTCAAACCTGCTCGCTGCTGATGCTGGAGACCGACGCCGATTACCAGCGGTTCAACATCAAACCCGAGGACGATCTGTTCGTGGTCAAGAGCAGCCCGGCGGGCGCGACGATCGACAAAAAGATCAGCGAAGCGATGACCGTGCTGACCGATCCCAAGGAAGGCTTCACCCGCTGGCTGTCGCGGCTGGAGCGGATGCCGGGCCTGGAGTTCCGCGTCTCGCCGGCCTTGCGCGTCGCCCTCGATAACCTTCCGCCCGAGGCGTTCGAGGTGCCGCATTCCCGCCTGCGGGCCAAGCATCGCACCTGGGACGGCATGAGCGACGAGCTGAAAGAAAAACTGTCTCTCGGCAAGGTCGATTACGACATGCTGCAAAAAGAAGCCCAACGCCGGATGAGCAAATACGGCGAGGCCGACGCGCTGGTCGCGCTCAGCAGCCTGATCGAAAACTCGCCCGGCAATCTGGTGCTGATCCGCGACGTGGCCTATTCGGCGATCGAATGGGGCCTCAACGATCAGGCCTATCATCTGCTGCACCGCGTGGCGATGGCGAGGCCTTACGAGCCGCAAATGTATCTGGCGATGGCCCAGTCGTTAGCCCAAGCCGGCAAGAACGACCTGGCATTGCTGTACTACGAAGTCGCCAGCAGCGGAAAATGGAACAACCGCTTCCGCGATTTCGAGCGCATTGTCGCCGTCGATTATCTGCACTTCCTGCGGCAGGTTGATAGCGGCAAACGAAAACTGGCCTTGAAGCAGTACGCCGAGGCGCGTCTCGATCGCCTCAAAGACACGGTCAAGCTCGAAAAAGCCGACCTGTTGGTGACCGTGATGTGGAACACCGACGGCACCGACGTCGACCTGCACATCAAGGAGCCGACCGGCGAGGTTTGTTTCTACCAAAACCGCCGCACGAGAATCGGCGGGCAGATCACGCAGGATTGCACGCAAGGCTTCGGCCCTGAGCTGTACATCCTGCCCAACGCGCGTCACGGCAAGTACGAGATTCAAGTCAAATACTTCGCCCGCGACACCAGTCGGGCCAGCGGACGCACCCGGGTGTTGGCCACCATCTACGAGGGCTGGGGCACGAAGCAAGAGCGCGTGATTCGTAAAGCGGTGACCCTCACCGCCGGCAAAGAAATGCACGCGATTGCCACGGTGGGGATTGAGAAGTAATCACCCTCGGGCTAATCCGGCAAGCGGCGGGGATGCCGGCGACGATGGCTTGGAATGGAGAAGTGAAGCCGGGGCGAGATATGCGGGTCTAGCTGACATTGACCCCTGGCGGCGTTCGCTTACAATATCGCGATTCTGGGCACTTTGGACAAAACGGTGCCCGGCCCGCCATTTGTATGACCCCGCCTGCGATGCCCCTCGCTTTCGATGAACACGCCTGCCGATAGCCGGTCGACCGAAAAGGTTGGCATTCACGAGACGGCCCGCCGCGAGAAGTTGCAGCGGATCAGGGACTTGGGTCACGATCCGTTCGGGGGCCGGTTCGACGATCATCTGGCGATCGGCGAGATTCGCTCGCGCGAGGGCGAGATCGAGGTGATCCCGATTCCCGAGGGTTCGGATCGACGCAGCCCGGAGATGCACGGCCCGAAAGTCCGCGCGGCCGGGCGGATCGTCTTGCAGCGAAAAAAGGGCAAGCTGATCTTTCTGGATATCCGCGATTGGACGGGGCAGATTCAACTGTTTCTGGGCAAGAACCAGGTCGGCGAAGAGGGCTGGGAATTGGCCCAATGCCTGGACCTGGGCGATCTGATCGGCGTCGACGGCGAATTGAGAAAGACGCGGACGGGCGAGTTGACGATCTTTGTCGAGAAGCTGCATATCCTCACCAAGACGATCGAGCCGCCGCCGGAGAAATTTCACGGCATGAAAGACCCGGAGCTGCGGCAGCGGCGGCGGTATCTCGATCTGGCGTTTACCGAGGGTGTGTTGGAGCGGTTTCTGCGGCGTTCGACGATCGTGCAGTCGATCCGCGAGACGCTCCGCGGCGAGGGTTTTGTCGAAGTCGAAGGCCCCACGTTGCACACCATCGCCGGCGGAGCGGCCGCCAAGCCGTTTGCCACGCATCACAACGCGCTCGATATCCCGCTCAACCTGCGGATCGCCCTGGAGCTGCATCTCAAGCGGCTGATGGTCGGCGGCATGGAACGGGTGTTCGAGATCGGTCGGGTCTATCGCAACGAGGGGATCAGCCCCCGGCACAATCCCGAATTCACGATGCTCGAGGTTTATCAGGCCTACGGCAATTACGAATCGATGATGGACCTGACCGAGAAGTGCATCGTGGGAGCCATCGAAGCCACCGGACAAGACTTCAAGCTGCCGTGGGGCGAGCAGACGATCGACTTTACGCCGCCGTTCGCGCGGAAGACTTATGACGAATTGTTCGAGGAGCAGGCCGGCGTTTCGCCCAATGACAACGCGGCGGTCAAGGTCGTGGCGGAAAAGATCGGCTTCGAGACGGCCGGCAAGCACCCGGACGTGATTAAGAACGAGGTGTTTGAGGAGCAGGTCGAGGACTCGCTCACCGGGCCGATTTTTGTGATGGATTACCCGGCCAGCCTTTGCCCATTGACCAAGCGAAAGAAAGACAATCCGGCGATTGCCGAGCGGTTCGAGCTGTTCATCTGCGGCATGGAACTGGCCAACGCTTACACGGAATTGAACGACCCGGACCTGCAGAAAGCGAATTTCGAGAATCAACTGGCCGGGCTGGCGGAAGAGGATTCGATGGCCAAGATGGACCACGATTTTATTCTGGCGTTGAAACACGGCATGCCGCCCGCCGGCGGCCTGGGCATCGGCATCGATCGGCTGGTGATGATGTTGACCGGCGCGGAGTCGATACGCGAGGTGATTCTGTTCCCGTTGTTGAGACCGGAAGCGTAGGAGGAGTTAGTCGTTGTTCGCTCCGCGAACGAAACGTTTCGTTCGCGGAGCGAACAACGACTATCCCGCCAGCACCACAGCCAAAGGACTGGCCATGTACAAACTGCTGCTTTGTGTGCGGTATCTTCGCACACGTTACATCGCGTTGGCTTCGATTATTAGCGTGACGCTGGGGGTGGCCACGATGATCGTGGTCAACGCCGTGATGCAGGGCTTCTCGCACGAGATGCTCGATCGAATGCACGACATCGGTTCCGACATCAGCGTCACCGGGCTCGGCCTCGACGGATTTCCCGACCCTGAGTGGCACATGAATCGGATTCGCGAGGTGGCCGGAGACGACATCGAGGCCATGACCTCGATCGTCGTGGTGCCCGCCGCGATCAGCTTCCAATTCAACGGCCAATGGATAACCCGTCACATCGATCTGGTCGGAATCGACGCAGCAACGCACGCCGACGTAAGCAACATCGGCCGCTTCCTGCAGCACCCGGAAAACCGCAAGCAATTGAGCTTCTTGCTGCGCGAGTCAGGCTACGACACGCGCGATCACGAGGGCGGGGCGGATGCCAAAGAGCGGCTGGGCCTTTCGCCGGCCGGCTGGGAATATCGTCGGCAGCGGGCAGCTTGGAATCAAACTCGACCGCAGCGCGACGTGATGCCCGAAGATGTCCCGGCGGCTGCCGATGCCGGCGATGATGGGGCGCCGCCTCCCGACCTCTTCGCTGCCGGGCGACCGCCAGAAGCGGCCAACGTATTCGATCCGGCGAAGCAGCAAAACGTCGGCGTCGTGCTCGGCATGGCGTTGGCCAGCATCCGTGACAAAGAGGGCGTGGCTCACTTTATGATCCGTCCCGGCGACGACGTGAGGATCACGTTTCCGACCGCCGGCACTCCGCCCCAGGCGATGAGTGACACATTCACGGTGGTTGACTTTTACGAAAGTAAGATGAGCGACTTCGACAGTAAATTTGTCGCCATGCCAATCAAAAAGCTGCAGGAATTGCGTGGCATGATCGATCCGTTGACGGGCGTGGGAAACGTGACGTCGATCCGGGTCCGACTCAAGCCGGGTCGCGATCTAAACGACGTTCGCGACAAGATCCAGGCGGCCTTTCCCATGCCCGCCCCCGTGCGGGTGAGCACCTGGCGAGATCAACAGGCGCCGATTTTGGCCGCGGTCGAGATGGAGACGGTAATTCTCAACATCCTGCTGTTCATGATCATCGCGGTGGCCGGCTTCGGCATCGTGTCGACCTTCTTCATGATCGTGGTTGAAAAAACCCGCGACATCGGGATTCTCAAGTCGCTGGGCGCCTCGGGCCGGGGGATCGCCGGGATTTTCGTGGCCTATGGATTTTCGCTGGGCACGGTCGGCTCGCTGGCCGGCATGGGGCTGGGGCTGCTGTTTGTGCATTACATTAACGAGATCGCCGGCTGGCTGGGCATGTTGACCGGCCGCGAATTGTTCGACCCCGCGGTTTATTTCTTTCACGAAATTCCGACGATCGTCCACCCGTTTACCGTCAGTTGGATCGTCGGCGGGGCGCTGGTGATCGCAGTTTTGGCGAGCGTGTTGCCGGCCATTCGCGCCGCCATGCTGCATCCTGTGGAGGCTTTGCGTCATGAGTAACGTCGAGATCCAATCGAGCAAGAGCAAGACGCGGGGCAAGGTGCCCGGGCCGCACATTAAACTGCCGAAATCTGCCAAGTCGCCCGACGCTGCGTCGGCCATCGCCGGCTCGGAATTGGCGGCCGTCGATTTGTACAAGAGTTACCGCAAGGGCCATAACGAGATCCCGGTGCTCCGCGGGGTTAACTTGCGCGTGGGGCCGGGCGAGATGCTGGCGATCGTCGGCCAGAGCGGCTCGGGCAAAAGCACCTTGCTGCATCTGCTGGGCACGCTCGACGCGCCGGACTCCGGCGAAGTCTATTTCGAAGAGAATCGCATCGACAATCTGCCGTCCGCCGGGCGTGACGTGCTGCGCAACAAGCACTTCGGCATGATCTTTCAGTTTTATCACCTGCTGCCGGAGCTGACGACGCTGGAAAACGTACTCATGCCGCTGATGATCGCCCAGGGCGTATTGAGGTATCGTTTCTGCAAGCAAAAGAACGTCCGTCAAGCCAAGCACCTGCTCGATATGGTTGGGCTGAGTCACCGGCTGAAGCACAAGCCGAGCGAGCTGTCCGGCGGCGAAATGCAGCGGGCCGCCATCGCTCGCGCGCTGGTGGCCGAGCCCGACGTTTTGCTGGCCGATGAGCCGACTGGCAACCTCGACAAAACGACCGGCGAGGAAATCCTGGCCCTGCTGCGCAGCTTGAATGACGAGCGAAATCTCACTATAGTCATGGTGACGCACGACGGCGCCATCGCCCGCCAGGCCGATCGCACCGTAGTGTTGGTCGATGGCGTGGTGCAAGAGGCGTAAGAGAGGCCACGCCGCTCTGAATCGTGACGTCGACTGGTCAATGACGAATGACGAATGTCCAATGACGAAGGAATGACGAAGCCCTAAGCCCGAACAGAGTCCGGGTACAGACTCAACATAGACATATCGGCGGACGGGGTTTTGACATTCGGATTTTGGGCTTCATTCGTCATTCGTCATTTACAACGATATCCGCACTCAACGCGCAGCCCATCGCCAAACTTCATGTCCCTCAAGGTTTACATCAACGGCACGCTGTACGATAAGGCGGACGCAAAGATCAGCGTCTACGATCACGGTTTGTTGTATGGCGACGGGGTGTTCGAGGGAATTCGCAGCTACGGCGGCCGTGTGTTTCGGCTCGAGCAGCATTTGGACCGGCTGTGGGAGTCGGCCCAGGCGATCTGGCTGGAGATTCCCATCTCTCGCGATGAAATGACCGCCGCGATTAACGAGACGCTTCTCGCTAACGAAATCATCGATGGTTATATCCGCCTGATCGTCACCCGCGGGGCTGGCACGCTGGGGCTCGATCCGAACAAGACGGCCGACCCGCAGGTGATCGTCATCGCCGACACGATCGCGCTGTATCCCGACGAGTATTACGAAAACGGGCTGGACATCGTCACGGTGGCCACGCAGCGCAATCACCCCGCCGCGCTCGACCCGCGGATCAAATCGCTGAATTACCTGAACAACATTCTGGCCAAGATCGAAGGCCTGCGGGCCGGCTGTGTCGAGGCGTTGATGCTCAACCACGACGGCGAAGTGGCGGAGTGTACCGGCGACAACATCTTCCTGGTCCGCGGCGGAGCGCTGGCAACTCCACCCACCACGGCCGGCATCCTGGCCGGTATTACCCGGGGCGTGGTGATTGAATTGGCCCAGGGCGCCGGTCTCGCGGTTCACGAAGACCCGCTGTCGCGGCGCGACGTGTACGTGGCCGACGAGTGTTTCTTGACCGGCACGGCCGCCGAAGTCGTGCCGGTGGTGCGGATCGACGACCGAGTGATCGGCGACGGCAAGCCAGGCCCCGTGACGCGCGATCTGATGCAGCGTTTTCGTGAGCTGACGCGGGGGTAGAACCCGCGGGCTTGTAAAGCCGCGACCAGTGGTCGCGCCGGGGGATCATTACGCTTGCGATGCGGGAGGGTGATGCGCGCAAATCCCGGCCTCCCGGCCTCCCGGCCGGGGCTGGGGTTTGTGGCGAGTGGAGCGTCGAATCGTGATTCTTACGAGGACGGATCGTTGCTGGGATGCGGCAGGCGAAACCCTGCTACGGCCAGGGCGCACCAACCGAGGATGAAGGCTCCGCCGCCCAGTGGGATCAACTGATGGATGGCGCGTTCCAAGAGTACCTGGGCATAAATCATGCCGGAAAAAAGCACGACGCCCACGAGAAAGCCGAAACCGGCCGTTTGCAGAGGTCGGCTCGCTCGGCGCCCGGCCATAATTCCGATCGCGACGATCGCCAGGGCGTGGTACATCTGATAGCGGACGGCCGTGTCGTAGCTGCGCATTGCGTCGACGACTTCTTTGGCATCCGACCCTTGGTCAATCAGCCGCTGCTCAAGTCCGTGCGCGCCGTAGGCGCCGGTCGATACGCCGATGGCGCCCAACAGCGCTCCGCAGATGATCCATCCTCTGGGGTTCATGGAGTTCTCTCCGCCATGCAAAAGAAGACTAACAAGAATGAAGACTATTCGCCTTACCGCGATAGGTTAAGAAGTTTGATTCCTCGCTTGCCGTTTGGGGACTGGTGAAACGCTACTTCCGTTTTCCCCAGCCCCCAGTCTCCAGTCCCCAGTCTCCAGCGCGTCCAGGAATGCTGACGAAACGGAGCACGTAGTTGTAGCATTAGAATGTTGTACGCCAGCGCGCCCCTAAACGGGCAAATCCGCAAGCGGAGGAAACGAATAAAAAAGCCGCCGCAGTCAAGAGTTTGGCTGCGACGGCCCAGGGGGGGAAAGTCGATTGTGGGTTCACCGCCGGCGATCCTACGGGGCGGCGATTCCCAGTTTTTCTTCTTCTTCCTCTTGGATGATGATCCGTGGCGTGACCATCATCATCAGGCTTTGCGTGCTTTTGCCGATGCCGATGTTCTTGAACAGCCGGTTGATATACGGAATTTTATTGAGCATCGGCACGCCCAGTTCATTGCGGCCCTCGCTCAGACGTTTTATCCCGCCTAACAGCACCGTGCCGCCGTCGGGTACACTCACGGTCGTGGTCACCGTAACAAAGGAGAACGCCGGCAACTGAACCGTGGTGGCGGCGATGATATCTTCGACCACCGGATCATCCGGGTCGGCGTCCTGGCCGCCACCGGTTCGGGTGCTGACGCGTTCCGAGCTAAAGGTGAATGTTTCCACGTCGCCGATCTTGCTGAAGAAGGGCACGATGGTGAGCCGCACGTAGCGACGATCGTTCGAGACCACCGCTTGGACGGTCATAAACGTGCCTTCGGAAAGCACGACAATCACCGGCTGATGGGCGGCAGCGAAGTCACCCACCACCGGAATCAAACTGATGACGAAGGGCATCTGCGTCGTGTCGGAGACAAACGCCTGCTGCCCGTTGAACAGCGTCACCTTGGGCGCCTGCATGATGTTGGTGCGGGTGTCGCCCTGGGCGGCCTGGACGAAGAAGAAGGCCTCGATGTCGCTGAGGATGGCAAATCCGAAACTAGCGGCGCTGCCGGCGTTGAATCCGCCGAACGTCGGTATCGCGGCCCCAAAGCTGCCTTGCGTAATGCTGATGTCCAGATCGGCGGTCGGCAGGCCTTGCGCGTTGAGGCCGAACGTGACGCTGGGGCCGCCGTCGTCGCTGATGGCGCCCGTGACGTTGTCGTCGATGTCGAAGTCGAAATCGATGCCGATCCGCTCGAAGAAATCGTCGTTGAGCGTGATGAATCGGACTTCGATCGTGACCTGCAAATCTTGCAGCCGGCGAAGCTGCTCCAGCAGATCGGCGAGCTGCTCGTGAACTTCCTGCGTCTGGCTGACCACCAGCGACAGGTTCGTGTCGTGCCCGGCGATGGTGCCCGGCCCGCCCACTTCGTCCCAGCTAGTGGGCTCGATCGTCTGTTGAATCAAGTCGATCAGGGCGTCGAAGTCAGGCTTCGAAGCGCCGCCCAGACCACCCGGTCCGCCGCCGCCGAATCCTCCGGCAGGCCCGCCGAAGCCGGCACCGCCAGCGGGCACATGCATCTGAGAGAGGATGGCCGGATTGACCTGACCCGATGCGGCGATGCCGCCCGGCGTGGCGCTGACGGCCACGGCCGACGCGGCGCCCGTTGCGCCGGCTGGGCGGGTATACATCGCCTGACTGGCATAGGCACTTCGCAGAGCGCCTCCGAGGCCGACGCCGCCGGGCGTGAAGTTGGGAATCGGCATGACCAGATCGCCGACGTCGTAGATCACAACGTACACGTCGCCGTCGCGAAGTCGCTCGCTGGTAATGTTGAGCACCTCGTTGCGAACGACGAAGCTCAGGTGCAATGGTTCGAGAATCAGCATCAGGGCACTCTTCAGCGAGATGTCCTTGCGCAGATTGATCGTCACCGGAGTATCGACGCTGACATTTTCTTGATCCAAGCCCTGCGGATCGAGGTACATGTTCACCTCGGTCAGGGCGGCCAGATCGTCCATCACCTCGCCGAGCGGACGCTTATTGAACCGCACGGAAACCGGCTGGCTGAGTTTTTGGAGAATCTCCAACTCCTGCGGCGAACGCCGGCGGCCTCGATCGCGGCGGCGTCTTAATCTCCTGTTGGAAAGTTCGTCCCAATTTTCCACGTATTGGATCGGATTGTTATCATCAAAGCCGATCGCCGACTTGTCAACATTGTACATCTGATTTAGATAACCTTGCGCTTTGTCATCTCGAAGCGCGAGTTGCCGTTGGAATTCGTAGATAAACTGCGCCTGACGGAGCACCTGATGGGCGACGGTCTCGTTCTCCGGAGCGACGGCCCGAAGCTTCTTGGCGACCAACAGGGCCTCGCTGTAACGTTTTTCGTCGACCAAGGTGTTGAATTGGTCGACCAACATCGCAATCTCTTCCTGCACTTCGACCACGTGAGCCCGCTCGCGCTGGACTTGCGCCTTGATGCTTTCATTGTGGCTGACCAATTCGATGTCGCTGCGGTTACGTTCGATGTATCGCTGCATGTCGGCCAGCGCGATGTCGGCGTGACGCAGCAGGAAATTTCGCGCGTCGGCGGCCAACTCAGACGATTGGATGTTCGCTCGGGCTTCCGACAAGATATCGATGGCTCGTCGCGAATTGCGCTGGCGCAGCCGGTTGGCTTCCGCCTGGCTGCGTCCCAACTGATTTTGCAACTTCGTGAACAGCACTTTCTGTGCGTTGTTGGCTAGATCGATGTTCGATCCCAGCCGGCCGGGACGATCGCTGCCCCTGGAAACCGACAGCATTTGCAGCCGCTCTTGCAGCCGTTCTCGCGTGATATCGTCCAGCTCGCTGCGCCGTGCCCAGGCCGCCTTGGAAAGCGCCAGCGCTTCGTCCGCCTTGTGATCCTTGAGCGCGCGGGTTCCCCGTTCAAAAAGATCTCTGGCCGATCCGCTCCCGGGGTGGGGCAATCGTGTGGGGCCCTTTGAATCCTGGCCGCCAACCCGCATGATATGCGTCGGGTCGTTGTTGAGATCGTACAGCGCTCGAGTGTCTGGATAGGGCGAATTTTGGTCTTTCGGCCGCGAGGCGCCGCCGGCCAGTTGAATCCGCGAGGCATGGTTCTGTGCCTTCCGCGCCTGCTGCAAATCCCACAGCACGTCGCTGGGGCGATCTTCATTGCGACGATAAGCTGAGTCGGGCACGCCCAAGCGGTCGGCTTGCATCGCCAGCCGCTCGGCCGAGGGCAGGTCGCCGGCGGCGATGGCACGGCGGGCCTGCACGAGCAGCCCCGTTGCTCGGGTCTTGGTATCGGTCAAACTGCTGCGCTGCGCGCCGCGGCGAGCGGAGTTGGTTAGCAGCGGCGGCGCCGTCCGCCAGCGATCTCCTTGCGGCTCGGTGCGCGGGAAGCCGGGATTGATGTTGGCGTATCGCGCGGCGCTGGGATGCGACGTCGGAGCCGCTTTGTCGGCGAGGCGATATGGCTCGGCGGACGCTCCACGGCCGTCGCTCGGCGAGAGGAATTGGGTTCTCGCTGCGAACGATTCTCCTCCTCGGGTCAACGGCAACCGGGACGGCCCACTCGGCGATTGTTTGGCGCCTGTCGTGTTACCGGTCGCATAACGGCGGGCCAGATCGGCGCTGTTGTTCGGCGCCGTAGTGTCGTTGCCCGTGCGGGGCCGGTCGGCGAACAGGTCGGTCGGACGTCCGTCTTTCTTGCGGCCAAATGAAGGCAGGGCCGACATGAACCGCTGTGCTGTGCTCCCGCTGCCGCCGCTGCCGCCGCGGCTTTCTGTTTGCAATTTCTGCAAATCGCGGCGGGCCTTCGTCGGAGTGTCACCGATCAGGCGGAAGCTGCTGTACTTGATTCGGAACGACTCGGCCCGGGCGATAATCCGATCAGCCGTGGCGAAGTCCTTGCGCTTCATGGCCGCTCGGGCCTGCTTGAGCAGGTCGGCGACTTCGGATTTTTGTTGGCTGTCGCTGCTCTTGCTGGAGAACTGCCCCACTGAGGCGGTTCCCACTGAGAGCCACGTCGCGCCGCCGGGAGCAGCCGATGCTGGGCTCACGACGAGCAGACTTGCGGCCAAAAACATGCTGCTGATGATCAGCTTGGTCGTCACTTTCAAGACGATTCTCCTTATCGGCCCGCACAAACCCACCACACACCTCCCAGGAAGGAAGGTATTTCAAGTCGATTGCGACGTGGTGACGCTGTGGATTAGCCAGTGATATGATGAGACTCCGTAGACAAGAGCGGGATAAATACGAATCTGCGGCCGATGGGTCAAGCCCACTTAGGAAAGAATCTCGCGATTCGCAAAGAAAGAGCAGCCGCGGGCGGAAATAAAGCCGCGACCGTTGGTCGCGCCCCGGCGCAAAAACAGACGGGAGATTTTCATCCCCCGTCTGTGTTTGAATCGAAAAAAACGCGGCTAAGCCGGCAAGCGGTTCCGTTAGTCTTCCGATGGATTCTTAAACCCGCTGGATTTTTTTCGGGTCTTATCGGGTTTGTTCTTGTAACCGCCCTTTTTGACGTCCGTGGGCGTTTCGTCGACGCCTTCGGCGGTTACCAGATCGTTGCGGCGCCCGAAACCGACCGCATCGTCCGCGGAATGATGGGCGCTTAAGTTACCTTGGCCGTCCATGATGAGAATCTCATCCGCCCAGCCGTCTGCTCCGCCACGCACGTCGAGCAGGGCCACGTCGCTGGTGAACGTCGCATCGATGCGAATTTTTCTCCGCAGTGGGTCGAGCACGGGCACTTTGCCCACGAGCGGGTCTCCCAGCTTGGTGCGTTTCCTCGCTCCGGCGTTGGGCGGGAGAACCCTTTTCGCATGGCCGCGGGCCACGTCCATTTCGATCGGAAAGTGGGCCAAGTGGCCAATCCGGCGCGTCATCTCCATATGGGCCTCGAGCCCCGTGTCCGGATTGCGATCGATGACCATCATGTGGGCCACGTCACGCTTCGCTCCGGCAGCGCGGGCCTTCAGCACGCCGGCGAGCACACCGCTGGCGATCGGCACGGTGGCCTGAGGGCTTACGCTCCACTCGGCGCTTAAGCTTCCCTTCGTCTGCGGGGTTTTCGCCGCTTGCGGGGTCAAATACCGCGGATCGAATCCGTAGTTGGGATTGTACATGTAGAGCTTCACCCGATAGACGTAGGTCTTGCCGGGCTCGACGTCGTAGTCGAAGAAACGGAGCAGCCGATACTTGACGGTCTGCGCGACTTCGCCCACTTTCGTCGGCGTTTCGACGGTCTTCTCAGCGGCTCGCTCGTCGAATAAACCGCCGCCGCCCAGCTTGCCATCGCCGGTTTTAGCGGGTTCTTTTCCTTTAACCTGTTCTGTTTTTTCAAGCAGCCGAGAGATTTCCGGCGGGTGCAGCACGTCCGCTTCGGTCCAGTCTTCTAACAGCAACTTCGGCAGCGGCGAGGTGCAGACATCGCTGTTGAATCTCGGATCCATTTTCAATTGCCCGTCGGCCCCCTTGTTGCCGCGCCCCTTCTCCGCGACCCATTCGTCGTCTGCCTTCAAACCGCGGCTTACCTGTTTACCGCTGAGCACAACCCAGCTGAGCGGCGCGCCGTTCTGGCCGCTAACTACCGCCCGCTCGATCATCGGTTGGACGTAGCGTAGTACGTCTTTATTAGCGTCGAATCCGTCCGGCCGCACGGTGCCGGCCGTGTGGCTGTCGAAATTTGCCTGCTGCTTTTCAAAGGGAATCAGCCCCGTGATCAAAACCCAGCGGCTGGCGCGGGCGGAGGCCTTTTCGCCACCGTGATATCCGGGCAGGACGCGGCCTTTGGCCAGCTCAAGATAAACGGCACCCGCCGGCTCCTTGACGCCCGCTTCGGCCTTGTAAGCAAAGGAGCCGCTGCCGGCGCTTGCCCGCAGACTCTCAACGCTGAAAAAGGTCGGCTGACCTCGTTTCAGGCGAGGTTCAAAGGACCCAATGACAAAAGACGGCTGAACCTGCGGATTGAAAGAATCGTTTTTCAGAACGGGAACTAAAACATCTTCCACCGGGGGGGGCTTATCTTTCATCGCCGCTTTGGCGAGATCGATATCGTCTCTGAGGTCGTCCGGTTCCATGCCTGGTTTGAGCACATTGTGACCAAACGCGTCGAAGACAAAGAAGGCGACGAGCAGCAGCACGCCGCCGACGGCAAACATTTCGCCGCGTTGAACCATCAGGTCTTTGAAATTGAATTTTCCCTTCATCGCCTTATCTCCTTGTTTTTCAAGGCCCCTCGTCCGGATTGTCGTTGTTCGCTCCGCGAACGATACGTTTCGTTCGCGGAGCGAACAACGACTATCCGATCTCCAAACATTTCGCCGTCGGAGACGCCTCCTACAGACGCTACTCACCGGCGGGCTTGGCGGCTGCGTCGTCGTTGTCCGCGACGACCGGCTTCTCCGGCCGCTTCATTTTCAGGTAATCGTGGTCAACATCCTTCAGCAAATAGGCCACGGCTTGGATGATAACCTTTGCGTAGCGGCCCTTCGCGCCGCCCTTATCGTCTTGACCGCGGCGAACGCCTGCGCCGCCGCCTTCCTTGGGATTGAGACGCAGTTGCTGAACTTCGACGGGCAGTTGGCTGTCGGAGAAGGCGCTGAGCAGATACTGTAGCTTCGCCTTGTCGACGACGAGCGTCATGCGAATCGGCAGCAGCCGATACTCGCGAAACGGCTCTTTATCCGGCTTGGTGTCGAACCGCACGCCGACCCCCTTGTCGTCAACATAGCGTTTGTGCATCAGTTTTTCGTCGTAAGTTACCGCCGGCTTGCGGTTGTCGTCGCGGTCGCCTGCCTTCTTGTCGCCTTTATCCTCCGGTTTAGGAATCTTAAATCGATCTGCCCCCTGGCCGCGAGGGTTTTTCTCGACGGCGTCCTGGGCGATGTCCATCGTCAAGATGGTCCTAACGACCGTGTCGTGGGGACCGGTTGCCTTCGCCTGATGGTTGGCGTCGATGATGATCTCGCAGAGGGCCGTATAAACCCAAAAATCTTCCTGGGCAATGAGCACCTCGCGGGTGGTAGGTGTTCTCCCAGCCCATTTTTTGAAGTGGTTCGTATTAATCCCGCTGACCATCTGGTTTTCCTTCTCGCCGGCGGTGCCTTTGGCGCTCCAGTCAACTAAGCGCAGGGCGCCGGCCGTGGCGGCCTCTCCCTTGTTCAAGCCGTAGACGACTCGATTGGCCAGTCTGGGAAACCATTTATGCACCTCGTCGCGATACAGCACACGAAGCGTGCTGTCCAATTCTTCTGGTTTGTCTTCACCCGTGGCTTTCGGATCGTCTTTCAAGGGGCGGGCCAGGGCGTTCATCGACGAGTTGTCGATCGCGCTGAGGAATGTGTCGGTTAAGTCGTCGGCCGGCCAAACATAGACGGTGTCCTTTAGGCTATCGTAGAAACCTTGCCACGCGGATTGTATGGCGTCTTTCTGCTTCTCGATATCTTCGTCCCTTTTGTCCAGCCAGGGCGGACAGGGATGATCATTTACCGCATGAGGAATACCACGAACCGTTTTGAAATTCGCTTCCACCTCCTTCACGCCGGCGGCGGCCTGCCCGGCCACTTCTCCGGCGCCAATGAACCAGCAGACCAGCATGATGACGGCGATCGAGCCGCTGGCGATCCAAAACAGCTTAGAACTGTTGAGTGCTTGTTTTATTTTATCCATCATCACACCTTAAGGTTTCGATCAGTGGTTTGGCTCATTCGCCGACGGCGCCGTCCTCGGCCAACGCCTTATTTTTTTCCGCTTCTTCTTCTGCTATTTTGCGAGCCTTTGCCTCCTGAGCTCGAACGCTGGCCGTCTTCGGTATCCAGCAAAGCTGCAAGTCGAAGTCGAATCGCTTGACTTCGACGGTCTTCTTAGTCTTCGCATCGTCCGGATGGTTCGGGTCGGGCAAGTCAATTTTGTTGATAGTCGCGACATTGCCGACGAGCACCGGATGCGAAATACCGAGATAGGCAACTTTTATTTCCTCGAAGGCTTGCGCCGCCGCGGCGCCTTTCGGCGCGGGAACGGGAATCTTGACCGTGCCATCGGTAAGATTCTTCATCAGCGACGATCGGACGAATTCGGCCCCCTGTCTTGCCCGAATCTCGTTGAAGTAATGGTAGCCCGAGATCTGCACGACCCAGCCTTCGCCCACGGGACCGTCCGCGTCGGAATCGAGCCCGGCCTCCTTCCTGACCCCGGCGTAATAATCTTCCAGTTTTTCCACGTATTGGCAGTCGATCCGTTCGATGTACATCTCATTGCGGGCGCCGATCGATTTTTGGTATTTCGGGTCGCGCTCTTTGGGGTCGTCGAGCTTTTTCTCTTTCGGCAGACATTGGGCGAGCGCGGCCAGGAACTCCGGCCACAGCATGCGCCGCTCTCTCACTTCCGCCAGTCGATCGCCAATCGAGGCAATCCGCGTTAATTCCTTAACCTTGCCGTCGTAGTCCGCATGGAGTTTATCCGACTTGCTTTTGACCGCCTTTACCTCTCCAAACACCGTTTCGTACTTTTTCGGCCGCACGACATAGGCACCCGTCCAACCGCCGAAGAAGTTCACGCAGATGCCGAGCATTAACATCGAAACGGCCGCCACGATCCACGGCTTCTTGCCTTTGATCAAGCGGTCGGTCAGCAACTCCACCGGGATCAGATTCGTCTTCAGGCGGGCGCGGCCGATGCCTTGCAACGCCAGGCCGTAACACGTCCCAAAGCTGAACTGGTTTTCCTTGAACGAGGGAGCCGTCAGCACCGACGGGCCAACCAGACTGGGGAACGACTCAATGTGCGTGACCTCGATCGGAGATTTCTTGCTGGCGTCTTTCAAGTTTTTGGCCAGGTAGCTTTCCAGCCCGGGCAGCTTCATTGCATTGCCCATTGTGATCGCCCGCGTAATCTTGGCATCCTTCTCGAGGCTATAGAAAAAGTTGATCGACTTGATGATCTCGGCCACCAGATCGCTGAACACGGGCCGCATCGCCTGATAAACGGCCCGCGGGTCTTCGGCCTGATCGGCGTTGCGCTTGAGATGCTCGGCCTTGCTGAAGGTCAGCTTGAGCTGCTTGGTGAGCGCCTTGGTGAAGTGATTTCCGCCCAGCGGAACGCTCCGCTGCCAAACCTTATAACCGTTGGTCACGACCAAATCGGTCGTGTCGGTGCCGATCGAAATCACGATCACGCTGGGCGGCGGATTCTCCGGATCGTACTCCTCCGGCGGCGGCAGATCGCGCATTTGGTCGAAGACGATGTAGTTGTACAGCGCCAGCGGCGTGAGCTGGATAATGTCGACGTCGATGCCGGCGTCTTCAAACGGCTGCAACGACTCGAACACCTGATCGCGTTTCATGGCGAACAGGCCGACCTCGGTCTCCAGCGCAAAGCCTTCCTCCTCGCTGCTGCCGCCCATCTCCTGGTAATCCCAGATCACGTCTTCCAGCGCAAAGGGAATCTGCTGGCGGGCTTCGTACTTGACGATGTCGGGGATCTTCTTCTGCTCGACCGGCGGCAGCTTGATGAAGCGGGCCAAGCCGATCTGGCCCGAAACGCTGATGGCGACCCGATCGCCCTGGACGTCGTTGCGCGAGAGAAACGTCGTCAGCGCTTCGGCGATCAACTCGTCTGGATTGGCTTCGGCCTGACTGAGGATCTTGGGATACTCGATGTAGTCGAAGGCGACGACTTCCATCTTGGACTCGTCGTCGTGAGGCACGCAGCGCATCGCCTTGAGCGCGCACTGACCGATGTCGATTCCCCACACGGCGTTAGACTTCGCCATGGTCTGTTTCCCCCAAACGCGGATCGGAAAATTTCTGCACGAGCACAGCGCGCAGAAAACAACGCGCAGAAAACCGAGCCCCACAACCCAGCGCGACCCGACCGCCTACCGCGATCGTGCCGCTGCCGCTCATTTGCCTCATCACCACGCCAGCGACACGTCGATGACGCGCGCGTGCCTGATACCAGCTCAACAACGCCGGCCGGTAGAACTTTGGCCAAGCAAACGAGATATGATCCTGTTGGGCTGCCCTGTTTCCTACCTCTACTTTACCGACCCAACAAGGCAAATGTCAACCAAACCCAAGCATTTTGGGCATAAAAGTCCGCCAAAGCGTCCCCGGCCCCGATAACGCAGAGGGCATTTGGGACGGCAAAAAGCCGGCGAACACCGCGAAAATCGCCGGCCCGTCGGCCGTCGGCTTGCCGCAGCGCCTCATCGCGTCGTCTGTAGGAGACATTTGGATGTAGGAGGCGTCTCCGACGGCGACCCACGGGCTTGTCGGCTGGGAAAAGGATGTAGGAGGCGTCTCTGACGGCGACCCACGGGCTTGTCGGCTGGGAAAATAAAGCCGACAATCACCTCGCCCCCACCATTCCAAAGAACCCAAGCTCTGGCCGGAAGACCAAGATTCCGCCGCCCTCCCCATAAATCCATGGCCCAAAAATACATCTACCAAATGTCTGGCCTGACCAAGAAGTTTGGCCAGCACGAAGTTCTTAGGGGCGACCGAAAAACGACGTGCCGTTTCTCGGCGAGCCCCGTGCGTTAGCTCGGGGGCAGTACCTCCGCGCGTGACAGGCCGGGCAACGAACGAGGAATTACCAGCGGCCTAACGGCCGCCGCTCGCCGGAAAGCGAAACCGGTAAGTTATTTTTCGGTCGCCCCTTAGCGACATCTGGCTTGCCTTTTACCCCCGGGCGCGAAGATCGACGTGCTCGGCCGCAACGGCTCCGGCAAGAGCGCGCTGCTGCAGGTCATGGCCACGCTCGATGAAATGCTTGCCACGACCCCGCCCCGACCGGACAATTCGTCATCGAGATCAAATGCACCGTCAAGGCGGCCGGCCGCGGCCAAGGTAAGTCGCATTGGGCTGGCGCTGGGCGGCGGATGAGAAACACGAATTCATTCCGTCTTCGGACAAAGCCTAGTGCAATTTGCTGGGCAAGGTAGTACGATAAAGGGGCAGGGAACAGAATCCCACTCACCGTTTGGATTCCAAAGGGAGGAAAACCATGGGCAGGCTCGGTCAAGGTTTCGCTGCGGTTGTTATTCTGTTGGGCATGGCCCTGCTTGGCATGCCCAGCCCGGCGGCTGCACAATTGCCGCCGCCGCGGTTCGAGCTGCCGCGTCCCGTGGCGCCGCCAGGAACCAAGGTTGGCCCATCGTCGTCGCGAACCTTCACCGCCGTTACGGCCAAACTTCGCGCCGCCTACACCTCGCAAACTCCACAAGTCCACACCGTCGCTTATTCACCCGATGGCAAGACCGTTGCCTCTGCCGGCAGCGACGGCGTGATTCAACTTTGGCAGGCGGCCGACGGCAAGGTGCTTCGTCGGCTGGCCGGTCACCGCGGCGCGGTCTATCACGTTGCCTTTTCTGCCGACGGAAAGTATCTCGTTTCGGCCGGCGCCGATCGTTCGGTGAAGCTTTGGGAAGCGAAAACCGGCAAGCTGGTGTGGTCCGTCACAGGACATAGTTCGGCCGTGCGCTGCGCGGTTATCTCGCCCGACGGAAAGCGGGTTGCCTCCTGTGGTGATGATCGCTATGTACGACTTTGGGACGCGGCGAGCGGCCGCGCTCAGCGCACCATTAGCGGGCAGCACCTTTCGGCGGTCTACAGCTTAGCCTTTTCACCCGACAGCGGGCTGCTGCTCTCCGCCGGCGGCGATCGCACGATTCGCATGTGGGACGCCGACAACGGCACACAGATCACGCGCATCTATGGCCACAGCAGCGCAATCCGTGCGTTGGCGTTCGATCCCGAGGGGCTGAAGTTTGCCAGCGCCGGCGATGACATGAGCGTGAAAATCTGGGACGTCAACAGCAACGACTCGTTGCTGACCATTAGGGCCCATACCGGGCCGGTCCGCGGTGTCGTGTTCTCGCCCGACGGAAAATTGCTGGCCACCGCCGGCGCCGACAACAGCGTGTCGGTCTGGGACGCCGCGAGCGGCAAGGCCCGTTGGAAATTCCAAGGCCACAAAGGCCCGGTGAGCCAAGTCGTTTTTTCGCCCGACGGAAAGACGCTTGCCTCGGCCGGTGAAGACGCGGCGGTGAATCTCATCGATGCGTCGACCGGCAAGCTTCGCTGGGTCTACAAGGGACACGGCGGCGCTGCCAGCGCCGGCCACACGGCCGAGATCTGGAGCCTGGCCTATTCGCCCGACGGAAAATGGTTCGCCACGGGTAGCGCCGACAAGACGGTCAAGCTGTGGGACGCCACGACCGGCAAGCTCAAGGCCGACCTGGAAATGGACTTCGGCTACGACGGCGACGTCTGCTTCTCGCCCGATAGCCGCACCCTGGCCACCGGTCAGGCGGACGGGAGCATCACGCTTTGGGACGTTGCAAGCGCAAAAGAGCGAACGACACTGAAAGGCCATTCCGACGTCGCCCGGGCGCTGGTTTATTCGTCCGACGGCAAGACGCTCATCTCCGGCGGCGCGGATGGCAAGATGATTTTCTGGGACACCTCGACCAACAAGTCAACACGCACCATCGCCGCCGCTGACGGATACGTCACCGACCTGGCCCTCTCACCCGACGGCAAGACCCTGGCCAGCAGCGGCTCGGACAAGCTGGTCAAGCTTTGGGACATCGCCACGGGTAAGGAGAAATCGACGCTGGCCGGCCACACTCACACGGTCTATAGCGTCTGCTTCTCGCCCGACGGCAAGACGCTCGCCTCGACGGGCGGGTCGGTCCGGCTTTGGGATCTGGCCACGGGACGCCAGCAGGCCAAACTTAGATACTTCGGCAGCCGCATCCGTAGTATCGCGTTTTCGCCCGATGGGGCGACGATCGCCGTGGGCGATTCGTCCGGCACTCTGCAATTATGGAATGCCGAGAGCCATGAGCGACTGCGGATCATCAGAGGGCACCAGGCGGACCTCTACTCCCTGGCCTTTTCGCCCGACGGAAAGCAACTCCTCACCGGCGGACGCGACAAAACGCTACGGCTGTGGGATGTCACCACTGCGCCGCTGGTGGCCGACAAGTACACGTTGCCCGAGGGCAAAGACGTCAAGAAGCTGTTGCAGTTCATCCAGTCCCTCCGCTCCTACCAGCCGGCATCCTCGCAAGCCCGAACCTACCATGACCGTCGTAAGCGGTCGGTGATGGAGACGGCCGCCCGGCGGATTCTCGAACTGGAAAAAATCAAGAAGAGCGGCGGCGGCGCGCTCTACATGGCCACCCGCGTGATGCTCGAGCAGCGCATCGGGACGCTCGAACAGGACAACTCGCTGGAGCAGCAAAAAACGCTCGACGAGATGAAGGCCTTCGCGCTGAAGGCGACGCTGCCGCGAGGGAATTTCGATATGTTGTTAAAGACCACGCAGGCGTTGGAAAAGGCTGGCGCCTATAAGCTGGCCGCCGATGCCTACACGAGCTTCCACAAGATGCTGGCCGACGAGAAGGACGAGGCCGTGGCCGCCGCGGTAAAGACCTGGCCGGCCGCTGCCCGGCGGATGCGGGTGATGGGATCGCCCGTGGTACTGAAGGGCCTCAAGATGGACGGCAAGCCGCTCGACTGGTCGGCCTATAAGGACAAGACCGTGCTGATCAACTTCTACAGCGCCAAGAGCGCGAACGCCCTCACGGAACTGAATCGCATTGCCCGCCAGAGGGTTTTCTATCACAACCGCGGCTTCCGCATCGTCGGCATCAGCCTCGACACCGACCGCGCAGCCCTCGAGACGATGCTCGAAGAGAAAAAAATCCCCTGGACCAACCTACACGATCGCAGCGGCCGGCACCCGCTGGCTGAAGAACTGGGAATCGTTGCAGTGCCCGCGTCGCTGCTGATCGACAAGACGGGCAAAGTCGTGTCGATCACGGCCACCGCCAACGAACTGACCCGGCTGCTCGGCGAATTGATCGGCCCGCCGGATGAGAAGCTGCGGGCGACCCTGGTGGGGCACAGCAACCACGTGTTCGGTGTGCGCTTTTTGGCGGACGGCAAGACGGTCGTCTC
>JADFKK010000136.1 GCA_022564995.1 Planctomycetota bacterium
CCGCCGCGGTCGTGCTGCATCGAGGTTTGTAGTTCCCGCAAGCCGGCGGCCCAGTCGCCCGTGCGACAGAGGGCCATGCCGAGCGATTGGCGGACCCAAGTGTTGTTGCCGTGCAGCTTGGTGGCCCGACGGGCAAGCCGCAGGGCCTGCGGCGGGTCGTCACGCTTGGCGTCGGGGCCGGCGCAGAGACACCAGGCCAACAGCGCCAGATTATGGGCCAGCAAGCGCCGCGAATCGTCTCCGCCGCGACCATCAACCACGAGCGTCTCCAGCACGTCGGCGGCTTTGCGATACGTCTGCTGTGCCGCCGTGTAATCTCCCGCGGCGTGCAGTTGATCGGCCCGGTTGGTCAGCGCGTTGGCCAGCGTGGTTCGATACCGGGCGACCTCGGGGAATCGCTCGACGAGCTTCTCTTGTATGTCGTTTGCCTCACGCAGCGCCTGGGCCGCCTCGTCGGCCTTGCCTGCCTGGCGCTGCGAAAGCGCCAACTCATTGAGCGAGGCGGCGTAGACATTGGCATAGGCGGGCACGTCCGGGAAGTCGCCCGCCAATTCGCCCGCCAACTCGACCGCCCGCTTGAGCGGTGCCGCGGTTCGATCGAAGCGGCCTTGTTGTCGCAGGACCAGCGCCAGATTGTGATAGTAGCCGGCCAGCATGAAACGATACTGGCGACGCTGGCCGTGGGCCTTGGCCATTTCCTCGCCGAGGGCGATCGCCCGCCGGTAGAGTTTTTCCGCTTCGGCCGCGCCGCCCCGCTGCGAAAGAAACGCGCCCAGCGCCGCCAGGCCGCGGCTATGATCGCCGCGCAGATAGCTCCGCTGGGGATGCTCATCGGCCAGCCGCTCGGCATCGGTCACGGCTTGTCGCAACTCAGCTTCGGCCGCCTCGTCGCGGTGCGCATCGGCCAGCGTCGCGCCGAGCAGCACACGAACGTCAATGGAGAACCGCCGATGAGCGAGATTCTCCGAGTCCGTCGCGGCCAGCTCTTCGCGGAGCGAGATCGCCCGGCGAAAGGACTTTTCGGCCGCGGAAGAGTTGGACAACTTGTGTTGTGCAAGGCCCAAGCCGCGCGTCGCCTCGGCCAGTTCGCTCCGCAGCGCCGCGTCGCTGGGCAACTCGCCCTCGGCGTGCAATCGCTCGACCAGCGCGATGGCCTGACGATACGCCGCGTCGGCTTCAACGTATCGCCCCAGTCGCTGTTGAATGTCGCCGACCCGCTTGTGCGCCTGGGCCGTTTTCGCGAGCACGGACGGATCGCCACCACGCTCTGCGGCGAATCGTTGATAAAAGCTGAGCGCCTTGCGGAGAAACTCCTCCTGCACGGCCGTCGTATGCGGCTGATCGCGCAGCCAGCGCTGGGCCACTTCGAGATACATCTCGTCGACGGCGCGACGGGCCTCGCGCGACATGGCACGGGCGCGATCGGCCGCGACCCGGGCGTTTTCTCGCTCGCTTTCGGCGGTGGCCAGTGCGTCGCTGGTGCGGTCTTTTTCTCTCGCGATAAAGAATGTACTCGCCGCCAGCCCCACGGTCGTGAGCACCAGCAGCGCCGCCGCAAAGCGAACCAGCGGCTGGTGTCGCCGCGACCATTTGGTGGCCCGCTCGAGCGTGGTCGGCCGCCGGGCGCGGATCGGCTTGTCGTCCAACAATCGCTGCAAGTCGTCGGCCAGCAGTCGGGCGGAAGCATAACGATCCTCGGGTCGTTTCTCGATCGCCTTGAGCACGATCGTCTCCAGTTCGGCCGGCACCGCCCGGTTCAATCGCCGCGGAGCCGTCGGCTCTTGGTGGGCGATCTCGTCGAGCAGTTCCTGGCGGTCGCGGCCTGCGAAGACGGGACGCAGCGTCAGCAGTTCGTAGAGCGTCGCTCCCAGCGAATAGACATCGGCCCGCTCGTCAACGATTTTGTGCTTGCCGAGCGCCTGTTCGGGGCACATGTAGCGGAGCGTGCCGAGAATGTCGCCCGTGGCGGTGATGGCTGCATCGGTCTCGATTCTGGCCAGTCCGAAGTCGGTGATCCAGACCCGTCCCTTCACGTCGAGCAGCAGGTTGCCCGGCTTGATGTCGCGGTGAACGATGCCCTGGGAGTGTGCGTGGTCCAGCGCCTCGGCGACCTGAACCCCGATTTCGGCGACGTTGCGGAAGAAGGCCGGGGCGTTTGATTCTCGCTGGGTCGAGAGGGCGACGAGGGCGAGCGTGTCGATTTGGGATTTGGGATTTGGGATTTGGGATTTGGAATTGGATGAATCCGCGGCTTCTCCGCTTTCCGCTTTCCGCTTTCCGCTTTCCCCCGCCCGAATTCCTTCGATTACTTCCGCCAAGCTCTGCCCTTCGATGAACTGCATGGCGTAGTAATGCACGCCGCGCTCGCAGCCGACGGAATAGACCGGCACGATGCCGGGATGATCCAATGTGGCGGCGGCCCGGGCTTCGTTCTTGAAACGCTGAATCTGCTGGTCGTCCAACACCGCGGCGAACGGCAGAATCTTCAAGGCCACGCGCCGTCCGAGCGACAACTGCTCTGCCTCGTAGACCACGCCCATCCCGCCGCGGCCGATCTGGCGAATGAGTTGATAATCTCCCAGCGGCTTGCCGGCCAGCTCCTCGGGCGGATCGCTGGCGGGTGGCTGGCTCTTCGCACCGACTTGGCGGATAAAGTCGAGGCTGGCCAGGCAGGCTTCTAGCTCGTCGCGCAAATCCGGATGCTCCGCGAGAAGCTGCTCGCGCGAGGGCCGCCGGCCATTGGCGATCGCGGCCAGATAATCGTCGAGCACCTCGACGAGTCGTTCGCTGGCCTCGGGCCGCTCGCCGGCGTCTGGGGACGAAAGCGTGGGAACCGTTCGTTTCATAACAGCGCCTCTAATCGGGGTCGAAATTCTTTTAATGCCCGCACCCATAACATGCGCACGGCGTCTTTGCTGCGGCCCATTTTCTCGGCCACGGCGTCCCATTCCAACTCTTCCAGATTCCGCAGCACAATCACGTTGCGATGAGCGGCGCTGAGCGTGGCCAGCGCGTCGGCCAGTACGACACCCAGTTCGCGCCGTTGGGCCGCCTGCGAGGGCGAACTGCCGCTGGCCACCAGCAGATTGTCGAGGGCGTGAATCGAGCCGTCGATCATCTGATTGAGCGAGTGCTCGCGGTCGACCTGGCGCGACGCGGCGCCGTAACGACGCACCACGTCGACGACGTTGCGGGCCAATATCTTCCGCAGCCAAACGACCAACTCCGCTTCGCTCCCGCCGCGAAACTGCTGAAATTTCTGATGGGCCTTGAGCAGCGTGTCTTGCACCAAATCCGAAGCGTCGAGCTTCTGCCGCAACGACCGATCGAGCCAAACCCGGGCCAGCATCCGCAGATAGTTGCGATAAGCGTCCAGCAGCCGGTCGATCGCCCCCGGCTCGGCCGCCTTCGCCACCTGAATCAGTTGGCCAACATTCGGTCGGGCGCTGCCCATGATCTTAATTTCCGCTGGAGACAAACGGCGGCCGTCGTGAACCGACACGCCGGCCTATTAACCTAGACGGACGGCCTGTTCAGATCCGAACGAAAAAATCGGGAATTGACGTTAGTCGCGCTGTGGCAACATCTTACCACCGCGAATTGGGCATTAAAACAAGCCGTCCAAAGTAATTTTCATGCAACTAATGCGTTGCTGCGCCCGCCGAAACTGAACGTGCCCCGCCACGGCGGATCAGAGCTTGGTAGCTGCATGAGTATCCTGCCGCGTAAATTCAAGAAGGGAAACAGAACGAGAGAGAAAATTCGCAAGAAAGAGTGATTCATCACACCCGCGAAATGGATTTCACCGGCCGGCCGATGAAAGGCATGATCTATGTCGAGCCGGACGGCTACGAATCGGGCGACGACCTCAGCGCATGGGTCCGCCGCGCCGCGCGGTTTGCGGCTTCGCTGCCTGGGAAGTAATCCTTGTCTACACGGCCCCATAGGGAGGGGCATTGGCCGCATGTGAATAACGTGCCGGATTGGGCGGAGCAATCGCGTTTTCGCCTACCAGGCGCGGCGCGAGCGGGACGTTTCGGCTATAATGCTTCTCATCGCTTGGATGAATTCACTTCGCCGGGAGGTTTTCGCATGAAGTTGCATTGGTTGTGGTCGGCCGTGATCTGCCTCGGACTAATTGCGCTGGCGACGCCCGCATTGGCCCGGCATTTGCCCGCGGTTCAGCAGGAACTCAACACGCATCGGCTGGCGTGGCAAGCGGTCGGCGCCGTTGACTATGATTTCCGCTTCCAGCGCATTTGTTTTTGTGTGCCCGACTATGTTCAGCCGGGGCTTGTGCATGTCCGCGGAGGCCGGATCGATTCCGTGGAGCATCCCGTCACGGGCGGGGAGCTCAATCCGGAAATCTACCTCAGCATCGGCGACCTGTTCGACGAGGCCCAAAATGCACTGGACCGTGACGCGATTGAAGTGCGGCTTGAATATGATCCCGTGTTGGATTACCCTACTTCGCTGTACATCGACGGCCACCGGCAAATCGCCGACGACGAATTCAGTTACACGGCCAGCGGCCTGAGAGTGCTGCCGCGCAGGATCAGCGATCTCACCGGCAACGGGTTTGTCGACTTCGAGGATCTGACCGTGCTATTGGCCAACTGGAACCAAGCGGTCGGCGTCGAGTCGGGCAATCTCGTCATGCCCGACAGTACGCCCGTCAACTTCGCCGACCTGACGGTGCTGCTCAGCGAGTGGACCGGGCCGGGACCGGCAGGCAGTCCGGCAGCCGCCTTGGACGGCGCGCCCGTGCCGGAGCCGTCGTCTCTTTTGCTGGCGGTGATTGGAGTGTTGGGCGTTTGCTGTCGGAGGCGGCGACAGCGGCGTAGCACTACTTAGTCGCCCCAACGGCCATGCGCGATTGCGTGATCTTCAGGGCGTCAATCGGTTTGGCCTTGCCGCCGAGCTCTTGATGTGGTATTATATTACTACACGCGGCAGGCAATCATGAACGTGACTATCCTCTGGGATCTCGATGACGACGAGCACGGGAACGTCCAGCACATCGCGCAGCACGGTATTGAAAAGGACGATGTCGCTGGCGTGTTCGACGATCCCGTCGGATCTGACACCAGCGAATCTTCCGGGCGGCCGATGATTTTCGGCTACACGATTGACGACCGCTACATCGCCGTGATTTACGAGGAAATCGATGAAGACACGGTTTACCCAGTGACTGCATTCGAGGTTCCCGAACCGAGTTAGGAGCCAACCATGGCCAAACAAATCACACGCGACCGCAAGTTGACGCCGGAAGAAGCGGCAAAATACCGCAAGCTGCGCGAAGAGATCGAGGCGGAAAAACCGGAGATCATCGCCAAGGCCCAGCGAGCGCGCCGCGCGGCGCGCTGCAAACAACTGGCCGCCGTGATGCAAACCCTCAAAGCGGCGCGGGAGGCCAAGGGGTTAAGCCTGGCCGACATCTACGAGCAAACCGGAATCGACCGCTCCGCACTTTCAAAACTGGAAAACGTGACGAACGAAAACCCGACCATCGAGACCTTGTTTCGTTACGCCGAAGTCGTCGGGAAACGTCTTGAGATTCAGGTTCTCGATCAGTGAACGGGCAAGTGAGAAGACGCTGAACGCTCTTGAAGTTGGACTGTCCTAGTTCGTGTTGCCCTGAAATTGAACCTATCCCGTTTTCTGTTCGCAGCTATGCGACGCTCACCTCAACGTATTCCATTTCCGAATGCGGTGCGGGAATGGGGTCTCCGTCAGCTCGCAGGCCCTCGAGATGCAGCTCGATCGCCTCCTTGATCAGCTTCACCACTTCGTGGCGCGTTTCGGCAGCAGCGACGCAGCCGGGCAAATCCGGGACATAGGCGCCGTATGACGTGTCCCCTCTCTCAACCACGATCGCGTATTTCATCGGTCAAGTCCTGCCTGTTTCAGAATGCTCTTGAGAGTGCCCGGGGGAATATCGACACGAAGTTTTCCCGCTACCCTCACCGTGCCCTGCTTGCTTGGATGCTTCAACTGTCGGTGACTTCCTTTGCTCCGGGTAACGTACCAGCCATCGTCTTTCAGGATTCCAAGAACTTCTTTGACTTTCATTCCAACGAGACCCAGCGGGCATCATGTCCAACTTCAGTCGTGTGCGTGGCGTTCGACAGACGGCTCACGCACTATATTATACCACGTTTCCGTCTTCACCGCGCCCACGGATCGGCCAACCGTGATGCAAGCCCTCAAAGCGGCGCGGGAGGCCAAGGGGTTAAGCCTGGCCGACATCTACGAGCAAACGGGAATCGACCGCTCCGCGCTTTCAAAGCTAGAAAACGTGACCAACGAAAACCCAACCCTCGAGACGTTGTTTCGTTACGCCGAAGTCGTCGGGAAACGTCTTGCGATTCAGGTTGTTGATCGGTGACAAGCAAGCGGGAAGACATCGAACATTCTTGAAGTTGGTCCGTCCTGGTTCGCGCTGACCTGAAACTGGACCTGTCCCGTTTTTTGTGATCCGCTTTTCATTTACGCCATCAGCCTACCAAACTCCGCCCGGAAGGTCATGCACGAGTGCATGACCTACCCGACTCATTTCAGGTTCCGCCACTGGAATGACGAAAGATCCAACTCGAACTGTTCGTCATTGGGAACGATTTGCAGATCTGCATCTTCACCAATTACATGGATGTCTCCCCCTGCGACATGAATCACGTTCTTCTTTGCATCGTATTTCGAGTGATGTCCATGCAGCCAACTCGGCATATCTCCCGACGTTTTAACCGCTTCGATCTCCCATGATTCTAACTTCAATCGGTAGACGGGAGTTCGTCCCTCTTGTCTTTGTTCCAGGTAGCCAAGACATCCAACGATGTAGAGCCACTCTCGTGCGAGTGTTGCGGTGTGAAAATCGGTGGGAGGAAGCACTTCCTGGGGATAGCCGTAGATCTGGAAGTTTCCCTTTCCATCGTGAATCACAACATCGTTATAAATATAGAAATCCGGATCATAGTAATCCTCATGTTCACCACCGATCTGAACAAAACGCCCGTCCTCAAGCTGCGTGAGAGATGACCCAAATCGATCATAGCACCAAACAACCCCCGGTTTTCTAAGTGGCTCCGCGTCGTTGAATCGCTGCCGTGCAGCATCTGCGTTGCAACCCAACCTAATCATGTCTCTCCAGAACAGATTGTCGATTCGTTCGGGATTGCGAATTCCGTAACGCGGTGATTTGTGCTTTCTGTAGTCCTCAAGTGACGACTGAAAGTCTCCTCCATTGCTCATTCCGACGTAGGCACGTTTCACCTCAGTCGGCGCCTGGTTCAAATCGTCACCTGCTTCAAGAAACAGCCTCAGCACGCTGACGCTCTGGACATCGGAAATCATCGGTTCCACCTTCGGATTCCGGCCCAACTCGGTCATCGATTCCCTTCCTTCTTCAATGGATTCCTTCCATTCCTCTTCGGAAAGGACTTCCTTGAGGCCTTCTGGAATCCCAACTTCGGGCAAATAAGAAACGTAATCCACTTTCTTCAACGGGTACTTGGGGTGATAGCCTCGATCGACGCCAAGACCCAGCAGAAATCGCACACCGTCTGCGAAGTCCACTTCAACCGCATGCCTGAGAGCCGTCTCATTGAACGCGGCCGTCAGTTCGGAGTCTGCGCCATGTTCGATCAACAGTTTCATCTTTTCCAATTCTTTGGCAGCAATCGCTACCATCAACGCTGTCCGCTCGAAGTGTCCAGGTGCGTTGACATCGATCCCGCTCTTCAACGCCTGTTTCAACTCTTTCAAAGAGCCGCTCTCAACAGTGCCGTGGAATCTTGCGAGTTCCTCACTCACTTTACCTTTCGATTCGGGCATGGTTTTACCTTGCTGCTCTCGGTCGCCACACCCAATGAGGACGGTGACGATAAACAGAACAAGCCAACGGCCTAAGCCCTGTCGTAAGGGAATCAATTGGCTGAACTTTGGTCTGTGCTCTTTCGATAGCCACGCGGGACAGGATCGTCGTAGTCAAGCAGCTCATGCTCTCGTGCATGACCTTCGGCGTCACGGTTCGCAGGTCGAATGCTCCATTGAAGCGATCATCGCTTGGTTCGGCGTTGCTTTGGCGGAGCGACGTCTTCGAGTTTGACGCCTTTTTTGTTCCGCAGGCTCTGGCGTGCCTGCTGAATCCGCGCAAGGAAACGAGGGTCGTTCTCAAGTTGGTAGTCAAACCACTCGTCTTCCGAGGCGAAGCCGACCAGAATACCGGCGGGTGCGCCGTGCCGTGTAATCACAACGGCCTCCTTCTCCGCGATGCGGAGATATTTCGATAGATCGTTCTTCACTTCAGACAGTGCCACTTTCTTCATCGCTTTCACCATACCTTTCGAGCCATTGGTCCGCTTCCAATTTTGGCACAACGGCCAGCACTTCTACAGTCGCCTCGGTCACGTCGCAGAAGACGCGGATGTCATCGCCCACTCGGAGTCGATATTGCGGGTGTGATAATCCTCGCAACCGCTTGATCCGACTCTTACTGGTTTTCGTCGGCTCATGTCGCAGATGACGCTCGATTGCGTCCTGCACCTCGGCACGAACATTTGCCGTCAAGTTTTGCAGGTCTTCGACGGCTTCTGGGGCCAGTAAGATTTCGTAGCGCATTCTGGCTAGATTATAGCCAGATTTCGCAGCACGGGCAAGTCGAGTAGCTCATGGTGTGTGGCAAGTTTCGCTGGCACGTAGCTGAACTCGCAAGAATTCGGTCCACACGGAAGTGCTGAATTCTTGCGAATCCAGCTACTGCCAAGACTCTCAGCAAAACTTGCCGCACACAGGTCATGCACCCCACGTCATCAATGATTAAACAAGAACTCTTTCGTGTTGATCAGCGCCCAGACGATGTCCTCGTACGCCTGGCGCTCTTTGCCTTTGTTCTTTTCGACGTGGGCCAGCAGGGTCGCGGTCTCTTCTTCACTCGGCGGGCGAGACAGCGCCACCAGATACAGATCGCGGAGACGCTCTGCGTGCGGGCGCTTGTCGGCGGCCATTAGGGCGGTGCGGACTTTCGAGGATTTTCCGCCGCCGGTGATCTTGTTGAGGATTTCTTTGGAGTTGAACAGGTGTAGGGCCTGGGCCAATGACGAGTCGGACGAACGCTCGCATTCACAGGCGCTGGCCGCGTCGGGCCGGCCGAACACGCTGAGGAAATACGAATTGGACGTGTTGTCGGGCAATTGCACGGCCCGCACGCCGCCGGGGAACTTCGTCCTGGAGAGCGTCACGTCGTCGATGGCGTCGAGCAACACCTCGGCGTTTAGCCGCCGCGGCAGGAACCGCGAAAAGTTCTGTTTGTCGTCGATGTTGTACTCGTTCGGCATTGCGCTGAGCCGGTAAACATTCGACGTGCAGATGGTGCGAATCAGATCCTTCATGTCGAACTTCTTCTCGACGAAATGCCGGGCCAGCGCGTCGAGCAATTCGGGGTTCGAGGCCGGGTTGGTCACCCGCATGTCGTCCTCCGGCTCGACCAGCCCGCGGCTGAAAAAGTGTTTCCAGTAACGGTTGGCCAGCGCCCGGGCGAAAAACGGATTGTTCGGCTCGGCCATCCAGTCGGCCAGCTTGACCCGCGGATCGTCTTTTTCCGTAAGCTCGAGCGTTTGGCCGCCCAATCCGGCCGGCAAGACTGACTTTCCGGTGCGCGGGTTCGTGGCCTCGGCCTTGCCCTTCTTCATCGAAACAACCGCCGGCTTGGCGGGCACGGCCGGCTTCTTTTTGTTTTTCTTCTTCGCCGCCACCGGCTGCGTCACTTGCACGCGCGTAAAAAACGCCTGGAAGGCGTAATAATCGTCCTGGCTCCATTTCTCCAGCGGATGATGATGGCAGCGGGCACACTGAATGCGCTGTCCGAGGAACAATTGGGCGGCGTCTTCCTGCAGGGCCGAGGCATCCTTCAATTCGCGGAACCAAACGACCGGCGGATTCTTGATGTGCTCTCCGCTGACGGTGATGATCTCGCGGACGAACTGATCGTATGGCTTGTTGTTTTTCAGACTGTCGCGAATCCAAGCGTGAAACGCCGCGGTTGGCTTGGGGTCTTTTGTCACCGGGCTGCGGCGATTGCGCAGCACGGAACTCCACTTGTTGGCAAAGTAATACGCATAATCGTCGCTGGCCAGCAACCGGTCGACCAGCTTCTCGTACTTCTTGGGATCTTTATTGGCGACGAATTTCTCCGACTCCTCGCGCGTCGGCAGCCGGCCGTTCAGATCGATGGTCACCCGTCGCAAAAACGTCCCGTCGTCGCACAACGGCGAAGGCGGCAGGCCGAGCTTCTTGAGTTGCTTGTAGACCAAACGGTCGACGAAGTTATTCGCCGGCGGGAGATTCTCGACCGGCGCGCCGAGCGGAACAACCGCCCGCAGCACGTCGACGTGTGCTTGATATCGGGCCATCACCGCCACTACGCCGGGCAATCGGCCGATGGTGACCAAGCCGGTCATCGACGCTTCGGCCATATCCGCGTCGTTCGGCTCCATCTGCGTCATCCGGGTGATGTCGCTCCGCGAGCCATCGGTGTGATGGGCAACGACGAGCATCTGTTGGCTGCCGCCGCGCGGGATCAGCCGCTCTTTGGGAAAGACTTCAATCCGCTCGACCACCGCGGCGGTATCGTCGCCATACTCCATGCCCTGTTCGATCCAGCGGTGAATCAGCCGGTAATACGGCGAGTCGACGTCGATCCGCGCGCCGCCGCCGTGCGGAATGCTGCCGGTGGCCTTGAGCAAGAGCAGGCTGTGCTCCGGCGAGGCGGGAAACAGCCTTCGGCCGCGGCCTTCGCGCACCAGATACTCGTAATCTTCCTGCGGCTCGAAGCCCAGCAGCGACAGCTTAAAACCGTTCTGTCCGCTGGCCTTGCCGTGGCAGCCGCCGCTGTTGCAGCCGAATTTGGTCAGCAACGGCGTGATCTGATTGGCAAAGTTGATCCGCACGTCTTCGATGAGATGGGTCACCACGACGGCGATTTTTCCAGTGGCGCCGCCCGACGCGGTGATGTTAATCGTGGCCTTCCCCTCCTTGAGCGAGGAGACGAGCCCGGACTTATTCACTTCGACGATGCCCGCCGGCTGAGATTGGTAAGTCACGTCGCGCGTCAAATCGCTGAGCCGCCCGCCGGCATATTGCCCGGTAACCAGCAATTGCCAGCTAGTATCGCGCCCGGCCAGCGTAATGCTGCCCGGCGTCGCGTTGCCGGTTTCGATCGAAATCGATTTGACCGGCCCGGCATTCGCACCGCTTGCCGGCTTAGCCGGCGCCGCCGACGTATCAACAACAACCGCACACACCAGCATCAAACTCATCGTGAAGACAAGCGTTCGCATAGCAGTAATCCTTGTCTCTAAATCGGTGGGAATTTTCTTGGAGGGACACCGTTCACACTTCATCAAAACAACTCTGTAATCGGCTCGCCGTCCGACGCCAACTTGGCAACATCTTTCGGCAACCCTGATGTTATACGCAACTGGCCCGGGTCGAACAACGTGTGCATCACGGTCGAGAGCAAATGTGCCGGTGTGTAGGTCTTGGTAGCGGGCTTGGCGGCCGTGCGGTCCGACGCACCGATTACCTGCCCCATCTTCAATCCTCCGCCGGCCAACAACAGCGGAGTTAAATTGCCCCAATGGTCGCGGCCGCCGTTCTTGTTGATCCGCGGCGTGCGGCCCATCTCGCCGCTGATGACCAGCAGGATATCGTCGCTCAAGCCGCGCTCGCGGACGTCTTCCAAAAACGCCGACACCGCGAAATCGACCTGCGAACCCAGCGGATACATGCCGCCCAGAAACTTCGGGCTGTTGCCGTTGCTGTGCATGTCCCAGCCGGAATCGGACACGGTCACGAATCCGCAGCCGGCCTCGCACAGCCGCCGGGCCATCAGCAGCTGCCTGCCGAGCAAATTCGAGCAACGCTTCATGTCGCCGTATCGCTGAAATTCTTCCTGCCGAAAAACTTTCGTCGAATCGTAACGATCCAGCGTGCGGGCGTCTTCCTTCGCCAGATCGAACGCGCCGGCGACGCCCCGCAAGATCAACTCGTAGGCCTGCTGCTGATACGTGTTCATGCGGCCGACCGTGCCCGAGGCGTCGACCCGTCGCCGAAACGTATCGAGTTGAGATAATAATTTTCGGCGGTCCTCGAACTGCCCGCGTGGCAGCCGCAGTTGCAGGTTTTCCTTCAACTCGCCGCCGCTGCTGGGGTCGAAGGCCGCGAAGGCCGCGCCGAGCGATCCGGACGATTTCAACTGCGGCAGCGCCTTGGTCTCGAAATTCGAGCCGAGCTTCAAACCCGGCTGGGCCGCTTCCGGCGGAACAAACACGTTGGTCGGCATGCCGCTTCGCGGATGGTTCGTGCCGGCCAGACGAGAATAAACCGCGCCCATGGGAGCCTTCATCGCGTTTCCGCCCGAGGCCACCTTGAGCAGGTCTTGGTGATTTGTGTTGCCCGAGGCGAAAGACCGCACAACGCTCAGCCGGTTGGCCATCGCAGCCAACTTCGGAAAAGTGCCGCCAAAGGTCACGCCCGGCAGCTTGGTTTTCACCTCGCCGGTGATGCTACGGATTTCGACCGGGGCGGTCATCTTCGGGTCGAACAACTCGATGTGCGATGGCCCGCCCTGCAGAAACAGAAACACGACCGATTTATTTCGCACGTAGCTGCGCGATTGCGCGGCGACCGCTCGGCCGGCAAGCAGCCCCGACAAGCTCAGCCCGCCGAGCGCCAAGCCGCCGACCTGCAGCAAGCTGCGCCGCGAGATGCCCTGGCAAGTCGAAACTCGTTCGGTCGTAGAAATCGTAAACATGACCGGCTCTCTGTGCGTCGGTGATGCGAACGTACAATTTGGCGTTCGCCCGGCATGGCGATCGAGTGCAAGACCCCGTCATTATACATAAACGACAACTGATGTATAGGCTTGTGCTGCCGAGCGTGTGTTGCCAGATTTTCTGGCAACGAGAGTCGTGGGGCAGGTTTCCCAACCTGCAAGAAAGGCTTTTCGCTGACAGGTTGGAAAACCTGCCCCACGTCATTCACCCATCGCCAGAAAATCTGGCCACCACACCGCCCGGCTGGAAACGCCGGTGGGAGGACGACGCTAGCCGTGTCACGTATCATGGTTGGCGACAGTCTCGCGATTTTTCCTATTATTCAAAGGAGATCCCCATGCCACTTTGCAGAAATCGCCTGATCGCGCTTGTCCTGCTGCTTGCCTCGACACCGACCGACGCGCGTGCAGAGGATCTTCCACCTCGTGGCGACACCGGTCGCGCCAGCCAGGACAAAAAGCCCCCCGAATTCAAACTGCCGGGAGCCTGGCAGTACAGCGCCCCGCTGATCGCGCCCGAAAAGCGAGATCGCGATCGCAGCCGCGCGCAGAAAGATCCGACCGTCGTGTTTCACGGCGGCAAGTGGCACGTATTCATGTCCGTCAAGCTGCCGGGCCGCTCGGCAATCGAGTATTGCTCGTTCGATGATTGGCGGCGGGCCAACCGGTCGAAACGGACCATTCTGAAAGTCAGCAAGAGCAAATACTACTGTGCGCCCCAGGTGTTCTACTTCGCGCCGCACAAAAAGTGGTATCTGATCTATCAGATGGGCGTGCCCGGCGCGAAGAAAATGTGGGTCGCCTACTCCACGACCAGCGACGTTGCCGACCCAGCCTCTTGGACACAAGCACGGCCGATCCTCGACGGCGGCCCCAACGACCCGCGCAGCGTGGGCGGGCTCGACTACTGGATCATCTGCGACGAGCGGCGGGCCTACCTGTTCTATACGAGCCTGAACGGCAAGATGTGGCGGTTGTGGACGAAGCTGGCCGACTTCCCCAAGGGATTCGACCACTGCGAGATTGCGCTGCAGGCCAAGATATTCGAGGCCAGCCACACGTACCGGCTCAAGGGCAGCGATCAATTCCTGACGGTCGTGGAAGAAAACGGCCGGCGCTATTACAAGGCTTATCTGGCCGACCGCCTCGACGGGCCGTGGACACCCCTGGCCGACACAGCCGAGCGACCGTTCGCCGGCTGGAAGAACGTCCGCCCCGCCCCGGGCGTCGAGACGTGGACCGACAACATCAGCCACGGCGAATTGATCCGCGCCGGCAACGATCAGACGCTCACCGTCGATCCGCAGAACTTGCGGTTTGTTTTCCAGGGCATGCTCAACAAGGACAAAGCCGGCAAGGGCTACGGCCAATTTCAATGGCGCATCGGCATGTTGACGCCGCTGGTCGAGAAGTAGCCCGGATTATTCATCAGCCGCGGGGCGCTAGCCCCCGGTTCTTGCCGCAATCCGTACGAACCGGGGCTGGCGCCCCGCGGCTGATTGACAGGCTGTATTTCGCATCATCGACGCAACGTGGGATGCCGCCCGTCTCGGCGTAAGATCTTCAAATCTTCTGGGTAGCGATAACATTTGATCCGTCGTCAGAGAGAAACGGCGGGAATGAGGAGAAACTTGGAAGACCGGGCTCTGCGGCCGTGTCTGGTTGGCAACCTGTGCGGAATCATTTCTGAGCGAGGCGTTTTCGCCAGGTTTCTGCGTTTTTCGCCAATGCTGCTTTGTCGACTGAGTCACCAGAGTCTGACGACCACGACCATGACAATCCGTTAAACGTGTACGTCCAGCCAACCACATCGTCACCTTTGTAATGGTACTCGACGCTTGGTAAAAAGAACTGATTGATGTTCGGTAGTTTTTTACGATCATGGATCACTGAAAGAATTAAATGCGCAGCGGCACCCTTCTTTGGGTCTTCTAACACCGACAAGAGAGCCTCGTTCGCGGCCTTGCCCATCTTAACCAACTTTTCGGCCTCTTCTCCGCCAGGGCGAAAACAAAGAAGGCCACCCATACAGTTGCCCTCAAGCGATTTCCATGACAACTGCATGACCAGTTCGGACGGTTTCGGAGACTTGGAATCGTCCGCGCAAACAGTAGCGCAGGGGATGACGACCAACAGCACGACCAGCGGTAAGTGATTAGGTATCATATCTGGACCTCCGAACTGCCAACGGTTTTTTCGCCGACACCGTGTCGGCAAGTGTGTTTCGTCCTTTCCCCCCGTTGTACTGTCCGGGGCGGGGGAGGGGAAGGGATTGGGAGCGGAAATCGGGTATCACTACCGGAATTCTACGGGAAGTGACGGCATACGTCGCGTGGCGTATCATACACGGCAACCATTGCTCCGATTCCCCTTGCCATACGAAGGACGCCGACATGCCGCTTCGCAACTTACCGCCGATCGCAATCGCCCTGTTTCTCGCCGCCGCAATCACAACCGCGACAATGGCCGCCGACGCCAAGCAACCAAACATCTTGTTCTTTCTGGTCGACGACCAGCGCAACGACACGCTCGGCTGTGCGGGTCACCCGATCGTCAAGACGCCGAACGTCGACCGGCTGGCTCGCGAGGGAGTGCGATTTGAGAACGCGTTCGTCACCACGTCGATCTGCGCCGCCAGCCGGGCGACGATTTTCACGGGGCTATACGAACGCACGCACGGATACACCTTCGGCAAGCCGCCGATTCGCCAGGGTGACGTGCAGAATAGCTATCCCGTGCAGTTGCGCGCGGCCGGTTATCGCACCGGATTCATCGGCAAGTTCGGGGTTCGGCTCGAAGGTGGCCGCAAGAGCATCGACGCGATGTTCGACTATTTCAACACGCCCGGCGGCCCGCGATACATCAAGCAAAAGGACGGCACGCTGCGACACAGCAGTGAGGTGATGGGCGATCGGGCGATTGAGTTTTTCGATGCCCAGCCGAAGGATAAACCGTTCTGTCTGTCGATCAGCTTTCACGCGGTCCATGCCGTCGACGGGAACAAGTCACCCGGCCGCGGACATTACCCCTGGCCCAAGGCGGTCGAGGGGATGTATCGCGACGTGAAGATCCCCGCGCCGCGGCTCGGCGATCCGGCAATCTTCAAGAGCCAGCCCGAGTTTCTCAGGAACTCGATGAACCGCGATCGTTATTTCTGGCGCTGGGACACGCCGGAGAAATACGACACCAACATGCGGGCCTACTTCCGCATGCTCAGCGGCGTCGACGGCGTGATCGGCCGTGTGTTGGCCGGGCTGAAGAAGGCTGGCCTCGCCGACAATACGGTCGTCGTCTACCACGGAGACAACGGCTACTACATGGGCGACCGCGGTTTCGCCGGCAAATGGTCTCACTACGAGCAGTCGCTGCGTGTGCCGCTAATCGTCTTCGATCCCCGAGCGGCCAAAGCCCAGCGCGGCAAGCTCGACACGCACATGGCGTTGAATGTTGACCTACCCGCCACCTTTCTCGACTTGGCCGGCGTAAAAGTGCCCGCCGCCTACCAAGGCCGCAGCCTGACCGGCCTGCTCAAAGGCGAATCGCCCAAGAATTGGCGCAAAGATTTTTTCTGCGAACACCTCATGAACAACGCCAAAATCCCCAAGTACGAAGGCGTCCGCGGCAGCCGCTACGTCTACGCCCGCTACTTCGAGCAGCAGCCGGTGTACGAGTTCCTGCACGATCTAAAAGAAGACCCGGATCAGTTGAAAAATCTCGCCGGAGATAAAGCGTACCGCGCAGCGCTCAAGCAGATGCGAGCGCGGTGCGATGAGCTGCGCGGGAAGTATCGTCGTGATTCGGCGAAGTGAATTGTCATTCACACTTGGCACCACTTTTGATTTCGGCTTCGGAAGCCGCTAGCTCTCGGTTCGTAGTGCCCAACGCTGTTTACCTTGTCCGCCGTCAGGGTGAGCCGCGAGGCGCTAGCCGCGGGTTTTGTGCGGGAAAACGTGGCGTAGATTTACCGGCGGCTAGCGCCGTGCCGCTCACGGTGAGTGCCATCGGACTAGCTCGCCGCGGCTGGTGAATCACCCGGCCTACCGAATCGGCTCCTTGCCCAGCAATCTTCGCAGCAGGTCGATTTGGCCGGCGTGGAGCATTTTGTGGGCGGAGCAGAACAGCAGCGAGCCGAAGTTGGTGGGTTCGACGACGAAGGGGGCCTGGACTGATGCTTGCGGGGTCTCTGCGTTTGAATGGGCCCCGAGTGGCGCCCGTTACGCTCTCCCCAGGCGTCGACCGTTTTGCCGTCGCCGATCCAACTCCGGCTCTTGCCCAACAAGCCGAATGTCACGCGGAAGTCTCTGGGCACCGCGGTCTCGCAACCGCCCGAGCCACTGGGATTCGTGCACGCCGAGCTTGGCTCGCTGGATGACGATGGATCGGAGGGCCTCGTCGACGATTCGTGCGGCGGTTGTTGGGTTTGTCTCTAAGGCGGCGGGCCGAAGCGTCCGAACTCCGGCTTCTTGGTGTGGGCGTCAACCGTATAACGCGTCGCTCAACCGCGGCATCAAGCCGCCGCGCGGTCTTTTTTCCGGTGACCAGATCTGAAAGGAAATACCCGTTCCCATATCGAACACGGCCGTCAAGCTTTCAGAGCCGATGATAGTACCGCAAGTGCGAAAGTAGGTATTGCCGGAATTTTACAACGCCCCTATTTCAGCAGCGAAATCGGTTGATCTTCCAACACGGCCTTAACCAGTTCCGATTCGGCGACCGCCAAAACGCCTTGGGCGGTCGCTTCGATGGGGATGCACCCCAGGGCATTGGGCGTTTCGCTTTCGGCGAGTCGCTGGCCGTTGTGCCCCGCAAGAATCCGGTCCAACTCCTCGTAGGCCGACTCGGCGGCCGATTGGATAGCCGCAATCGTCGCCCGGCGCTGCTCTCGCGACTGCCGGCGGCCCGCGCCACGGGTCTTCTGCGGCGTGCGAATCAGCACGATGGCCTGGATTTTCTCCGTCGGCGCCAGCTTGCGCAACCGAGCCCGAAACGGCGGGCTGATCTTCACCCCAGTCGAATTGTCGTCGTTTTTCGTCATGTCACCCATTCTGCCCGCCGCCCGACTACGACTGCAGAGCCTTGAGTGCCTCGGCCGGGCGAATCACGCCAAATCCCCAGCGGTTGTCGGGCCGCTTGCCCGTCGGATGTTTGGCCGTTTCTTTAAGCACTTCTATTATATCGGCCACCGGAGCCTCCGGCATTGCCGCCATTTTACACCGCCCCCGTTGGTCGATTCACGATCGACGGGGTTTTTTTTGCGCGCCATGGGTCGGGTGCCACGGGCTGCTTGCCAGCCCGTCCCCGCGTCGGCCGCCGGCTTGCCGCGGCGCCCTCCTCGCTCCCCAATCCAAGCTCGCCACATGGGTCACCTCTTCCGCTTGCCGGAGAGGTCGGGCTCCCAGGCCCGGGGAGAGGGCTTCTCTGTCTCCTCCGCGAAGCGTTGGTTCTCAGCGATTCCTATCACGATCCGCTTTTTCAGCTTCGCTCTTCAACTTTTCTTGTCGCCTCTTTATCAACTCCAGCGCGCGGTTGCCGAGGCCCGGTAGTTTTCTCGACAGCGGACCCCAAAGGTAAAGTGGATCACTTCGTCTCGTTAGCAACCAGGGATCGCTCAAACTGACGACTGCGTCTAGGTAGCTCCAACAGCGGGCGCCATGAGTCTTTCCAATTTCCTCGATCAGCTTCAGGGCGAAACCTTGCCGTTCGATCGATCCGACGGTCTGCTCCGCTGCGCGGCGCACTTCGCTAACCGGATTTGTGATGGCGATTTGCCGAATCTGATTTTCGGCGACGCTTGGCGATTGCCAATCGCTGATTTCGAGGCCGATGATGCAAGTATCCGTCGATTCGGCCTGCAACATCTCGCCAAGTGTTGAATGAATGATCGTTTGATCGCTGGCACGTCGTAATGCCCGACCAATCGCCCATCTAACCAGGGTCGGTTGGTCGAGTGAATAGATGTCAAAGAGAATTGAGATCGCTCTCGCCTCATCAATCTCGATAAGCGCGTCCGGGTAAAGTTCGAGATGCCTTTGGTCGCCTCGCAACGCCGCTTCGGCGGCTCGGAAGGCCGAGTCACGATCGATTTTTGCAAGAGCGTGGATTGCAGCGACTTTGCGCCCGTTGTTACCTAACACTCCCTCCGCGGCATGTGCCTCCTCAACTAGGAATTCCCGGACCTGTGGCGAATCGATCTCCGCCAAACAGTCGAGGCCTGGTATCACGCCATACAATTCGCGATGTTCTTGAATCCTTTTCCACAACACTTCAGCTACAGTCTTTCGGGACTCCTGTCGCATTGCTAGGCTTACCGCAAGAAAATCATTGGCCAATTTCCCACGTGTTGATCCAGCGCGACGAAACTCTCGCTCAACGACCGCGAGTGACTCTCTTTTTCCATTTCGCAGCAACGCCAGTGAGGCCGCGTGGGCATGTTGTCGGACTTTAAGTTGTGCCTCCAAAAGCGTGAGGGTCTCGGGGTGCGTGTCTCCAAAGTGATCCAGGGCGACCACGGCAACTCGCGCAAGTTCGGATTCTGGATCGGCATCTTTGAGTATCTGGCGAATCTGTGGCGCGAAGTCGGCTCGCCCACTCACACTCAACGCAAGAACTGCGTTCGTTGCAGTATTTGTATCGGAACTCCCCAATGCTTCAATCGCTTCGGCCAAGTCGGCATCGGTCATCGGAGGCTGTCCCTCGCGCATGCCCGGCAAGTCACTTAGAACAACGCCCCAACGCAAGATCGCGTCGACAACCGCGCGATTCTCACCCAGTGCAGCAAGCGCGACGGTCGCATCTGCCTGAAGCAATGGAAAGGATTGTTCGTCATCCCAAAAACCAGCCGTCTGCGTGATGTTTGCAAGAAGCCTTCGTGTTTCACTGTCGGGGCGAATCAAGGAAAGTTGAATGCCCTTAAGGCGAGCGTACTTACTCTCAGACGCCAATTGCTTGTTAACGAGCTTCGTTAATCCAACGCCGGCAGTCTTGATGAGAATCTGAATGGCGGGTTCAAGCTCATGATCGAAGTCGACTTTCATCCGGTCAACCCAACTGCACGTGAGGTCGGTCAGGAGCCGTTCGAGCGGCGTCCCGGCTCGTTCCTCGAATCGCCAAAGCAGGTCCAGTCGTGTCACATCCGCTAGCAAACGGAGTGGGGAAAAGAGCTCCAGCTTCTTTAACGGATCGAGAGCATATGGGACAAGTTTCTCCAATTTGTCCAACAGCAGATCGAGAGTTGCTTCGTCCATCTGATTCGGGTCGTCCTGGTAGATGTTCGCACCGTGCCAACGAGCATCTGTAGAATCTTCGACGATTTCACGAATCTGATTCCTCGTCTCATCGGGAAATCGCAATAACAACCCAGGCCGCCACCACTTTCGAGTCGCGTAAAGTTCAAGCGTGTCAAGGCGGCGCAGCGAACTAATCGCTTTTTCTGGGGCGAGATACACAAGAGCTTGGAACGCAGACTCGCGCGTCGAATCACCCTCTTGCGAAAGCCACGATTCCAGACGCGATATCTCCTTGCTGTCGCCATGTTGACGGATACACGTTACCAGGCAGCGGGGCCTATCCGACGGAACCTTGTTGAACAACGCGCTCTTGACTCTGTGCCACAGTTCTTTTCCAGTCGAGCCCTGGAGATTCGCGACGAGGTACGCCAGTTCGGTGAAAGGTTCGCTGCCATCTTTGGAATCGAGAATTCGTCGTTCGAGCCATTCTGGTTTTAAGCGAGTACACGACTTCAAAGCGGCGAAAGATCGTTTGTACCCAGCCCACCAGCGCTCGCCTTCCTTTCGCAGATACACATCGTAATTGACTTTGTGCAACTCCCAGAGCTTGTTTAGCACTGCAACATTCGGGAAGTGCTTCAAAACGTGCAGGCCCGCTCGGCGGATCGTAGCGCACTCATCTTCAATCATGCGACGACCCCATTCCGCGACATCAATTGGATGCTGCCTGCCGATTTGAACAACGGCGTCCGACAAGAATCGAGCAAATGGCCAGGGCCCGCTCTCGACTTCTTCGTCCACACCAACGGCGAGCCGAATTCGCTCAACCATCGGTCCGATAACCCGTGGGCCAAGCGTTGGCAGCAGGTTCTTATACAGTTCATCTGAATGCCAAATCGGTTTCT
>JADFKK010000427.1 GCA_022564995.1 Planctomycetota bacterium
TGACCGTAATTCGGGAAGTCTCCGTCATCACCTGCCCCGATTGCGGCGCGCCAACCGGGTACGGGAAACACTGGTTTTCGTACCCTTTTACTGAACCGCACAATCCACCGAATGTCCGCTAAGGGTCCAGGCTGTGTGAAAACGCTTGCTGTTTTTTCTGTGTGACACGCCTGTGGATTTGGGTGATCTGTTGAGACGGGTTTTCCGGTTTTTTGGATATGTGCGGCTGGAGCGGGGTTATCGGCCGGATTTTGCGGTTCCGTGCGCCGATTGGCCGGATACGGGCGCGAATTGAAGCCGACGAGCGCCTATGCCGTGCTCATTGCTGCGATCAGCGGGGTGATGCCCATGATGTTGATGACGCGCTTGAGATTGTAGGCCAGCACGTGCAAGGCCATTTCGGTGCCGACCCGTTTGAGCGTCTTCATCTGGAAGTGCGTCGATCCCATCCAGGACTTGATGGTTCCAAAGGGATGCTCAACGGTTTCACGCCGCTGGCGCATCTTCTCCGGGTGCTCGTCGAGCCGTCGCTGTACGGCCTCAAGGATGTGTTCGTGCTCCCAGCGGGTAATCCGGCGCTCCTTGCCCGTGGTGCAGCGATCCTTGATGGCGCATCCCTGGCAGGCAGTGGTCCAGTAGCGGCGCAAGGTCAGCCCCCTCTCCTCGTTTGTATAGTGGTAGACCAAGCGCTCGCCGGCAGGGCAAAGATAGACATCGTCCGCGGCCAGATAGACAAAGTCCTGCTTTCCAAACCGGCCCTTGGCCTTGCTGCCCGAAGTGAGCGGTTTGGGCAGCGTGACCGTGATCCCGGCCTCACCGCAGGCCAGGATCTCTGCGCTGTTGAAGTAGCCACGGTCGGCAACGACATCCAGCCGGTCGGTCTCAAGGGCAGCCTTCGTCTGCTTGGCCATGCGTGAGAGTTGAGAGCGGTCGGTGCCGACATTGGTCACTTCGTGGGCGACGATCAGGTGATGTTTGGTGTCCACCGCCGCCTGCACATTATAGCCCACCATGCCGCTTCCCCGGCCACTCGTGGCCATGGAGCGGGCATCGGGATCGGTCAGCGAGACCTGCTGGTCCGGCGTTGCAAGCATCCGGGCCTCAAGCTTTTCCAGGCGCCGCATCTCCTCCTTCAGGGTGGCGATCTTGTCTTTCAGCCGCGCCGTCTTGGTCGTCCGCGCCCCCGACGGCTCTTGCCGGTCGGCGCTGTCCAGCTGGTGCAGATAGCGCTCGACACTCTCCTCGATCTGCTCCATGCGGCGTTTCATCTTCGCCCGCGTGAAGTTCCTGTCCCGGGTGTTGACCGCCTTGAACTTGCTGCCATCGATCGCCACGCTGGCATCGGCGAACAGCTCAAGCCGGCGGCATAGGGCGACGAACCGGGCACAGACTTTGCGGATCGCGCGGCCATTGTCTTTACGGAAATCGGCGATCGTCTTGTGATCCGGCGCCAGGCGGCCGGTCAGCCACATGACCTCGACGTTGCGCCCGGCTTCGCGTTCAAGGCGGCGGCTCGACTGAACCCGGTTGAGGTAGCCGTAGATATAGAGCTTCAGCAAAACCGCAGGATGATAGCCCGGCCTGCCGGTCGCCCGTGGCTCAACCCGGCCAAAGCCCAGGCCACCAAGATCGAGCTCATCCACAAAAACATCGATCACTCGCACCGGGTTGTCTTGGCAAATCCAGTCATCCAGTCGCTCCGGAAACAAAGTGCCCTGGCTACGGTCCTCGCCTTCAACAAAACGCTTCATGAAACTCTCCAGCAAAAACTATGGGAGAATCATATCAGATCTCACGTTTTCACACAGCCTGAGCCAAATCCGGACACAAAGGAACACGGCCAAGTGAGGGTGGAAGAAAAAAATTCAATGTGCCAAAATTACTTATGATTAGAAAGATCACAACTGGCGATTTTATCCGACGCGCCCGGGAGAAGCACGGCGACAGATACGACTACAGTCAGTCTGAGTACGTCGGTGCGAGGGAAAAGCTAATAATCATTTGCCCGATACACGGGCCATGGCAGCAGTCCGCTTCTTCACATTTGGCAGGTAACGGTTGTCCAGGTTGTGGTGGGCGAAAACAACTCACATCGGAGGAGTTCATCAATCGGGCGCGTGAAATCCACGGCGACAAGTATGACTACTCAAAGACGGAATACCGAAACTCTGCGACCCCATTAGTCGTCGTTTGTCCCGAGCACGGAGAAGTTCGGCAAAAGCCCCACGATCATTTGAAGGGTACCGGTTGTCCTCAATGTGGGTTGGTGCAGAAATCACTCAGCAGACGTGGAAGCACCGAGGACTTCATTCGTCGCGCTAGAGAGGTTCATGGAGATAGATATGACTACTCCAAGACGGAGTATACGCGCGGTCACGACAAGGTCACGATAATATGCGCCGAACACGGCGAGTTCATGCAAACGCCCAGCCAGCATTTGTCAGGTAACGGGTGTAAGCTCTGCGGATTCAAAAATGCCGGGCAATATCACAAGAAAAACACGGACAAGTTTATCGCAGCGGCGCGGAAAATCCACGGCGACAGTTACGATTATTCAAAGACGCAATATGTAGGCGCGCGAGAGTCGCTCACCGCACTTCTTGGGCGGCATGCGCTCGTCTTCGTCGTCGGACGTGATCCGCAGCCACACGGCGCTCTTGGTTAAGTCACCCGGCGTGATTGCCGGCAGTTCGTCGCGCTGGGCGAAGGCGTCCTGCTCGACGTCGAGCCGCAGCTCCGCTTCGCGGTCCTTCATGTTCGGCCCATGACAGGCGAAGCAATTGTCAGACAGAATCGGGCGGATGTCGCGGTTGAAGTCGATCGGCTCTTCGGCGGCGGCCGCGGCCGTCATGCCCAGCAGACCGACAAGAAAACCAACCGAGGCGAGCATCTGGCTGGGGCGCATCATTCAACTCCCGTTGTCAAGAAAGAAGCCGTGCGAATGTGTGTCGGCGTTATCGTGCATGGGGCGTGCAAAGGTGGGCAATGCGACGTTAAACCGCATTAACACGCCTGCCTACACTGTAATGTGTCGACCGGGGGCTAGTCAACTCAAAAGTCGGTCCTGCCCGAGGGGCGGGGCTTGGGCCTGGAAACCGACAATTTGCCGGTAGACGCATGTGTGGAGCAGCTTTTGGAATTGTTGCAGGGGAAGAAAGGTGTCTCGGTAGGGCGCCCCCGAGACTTCGATATCTTGTCATCTTGTCGAGCCGTGGAAAATCGTCTAGCCTGCGTGTATCATGGCCGACACGGAAGATTCCCGACGAAAGTACCTTACGCTGGAAGCAGTGAACCCCGTCGATGGAACAGCGGGGGAGGTGCTCGTTTCCTTCGATCGGATGCAGGCGGTTGGCCGGCGGAGCATGGGTCACGCTAAGGAATGCGGCATCATCGTGCCGATGATTCTGCAACAGCCGTCCGCTGTTTTTGAAGGGCTCCGACAAGACGAGGACGAGGATCGGCAAGGATATGGCTGGCGGTGCTATTGCGGAGTTCCCGAGCACGCCTATCATTTCGACGGCACCGAAATACGTGCCTATCCAGACCGAGTGTACCTCGTTTTTGTCAACGACGAGCGGGTAGCGTATAATTGGCGATGGGAAAAGGCCGATCCCGACGATCCACGACTTCCTCGGGACCACGAATCACGATTCAAGAAAAGGTTGCTATGACCGTCACTTCCAATAGTGATTTCGCCAAGCGGATGACGTTGTTGGCGGGTTCGGCCGAGCAGTTCAAGCCGACCGCGACATACGATCCGGACGGCGACTGTATCGAGTTTCTGGCCAAACCCGGTGCGTTTTACGTCGAACGAATCGACGATCTGGTGAGCGTCTATTACAGCCAAGATACCGACGAAGTGGTCGGCTCGTTCATCAAAGGCGTCTCTCAGTTCTGCCGCGAGACACTCAGCAGAATGCCCGGCTTCAAGATCGAGATACACGACGGCCCGATCAACCTGCGACACATTTTCCTAGCCCGCATGTGGTCGAAGGAACTCGACCCCGATGATTTGGCGACGCTGACGTACCAGAAGTTGATTGAAGTTTCGCGAGAGACGATGGTCGAAGGCGAGCTTTGCTTCACGTGAGTTGGTTTTTTTCCGGGGGCGGTGTCGACTGGCTGAGCAGCTTGCGGGCTGGATTGCTTCGCCGCAAGCGGCAAACGCCGTTACCCGGGCTTAATCACCAAGCAGCCGATTTCCGCGAGCTTCTCTTGCAGATGCCGATAACCCGCCTCGTCGGCGTAGGTGCCGATGATGGCGCCGCCGGAGCCGGCGAACTTGGCGGTCGCGCCGGCCGCTCGGGCTTGCTCGACCATCTCGGCTTGCCAGGGGGCGATCCGGCAAATCGACCGCCGCAGATCGTAGTTGGCGTCGATCAACTCGCCCAGCCGCGGGCCGTCGCCGTCGAGAATCGCCGTGCGGGCTTGCTCGGTCAACTCGGCGAATTTCCGCATCGCCGCGTGCAACGCCGCGTCGCCCTGTTGATAGCGCGCCCGCAGGTCGCTATGCACGATCTCGGTCGGCTCGCTGGCGCCGGTGCGATAGGCCAGGTACAGCGGCGGTAGCAACGAGACCTCGAGCGGTTCGTACCGGCTGCACGTCAGGCCGCAAACCTCGTGCGAAGCTTCGGCGGCAAAGTCCATGTAGATCAAACCTTCGTAGACCTGAATCACGCGGTC
>JADFKK010000007.1 GCA_022564995.1 Planctomycetota bacterium
CGTGTTTGTTCGAGTATTTCCGCCCTACCGTCAAGAAGCCCATCGCCGCCAGATACGCCGGCCGCTCGTCACCCGCCAATCGATCGGCCGCCAGTTGCTCGGTGACGAAGCGATCGTAAGGCAGGTCGCGGTTGAACGCCCCGATCACGTAGTCGCGGTAGGTGTAGGCATACGGAAAGCGGCGCTCGCGGCCGAACGAATACCCGCGGGTGTCGGAGTAACGGGCCACGTCCAGCCAGTGACGGCCCCAGCGCTCGCCATAATGGGGCGAGGCGAGCAGGCGATCGATCAGCCGGGCGAAGGCGTCGGGCGATGTGTCACTGATGAAATGGTCCACTTCTTGCGGCGTTGGCGGCAGGCCGAGCAGATCGAACGTGGCTCGGCGAATCAGTGTGCGGCGAGCGGCCCGCGGCGAGGGCGAAAGCTTGGCGTCTTCCAGCCGGGCCAGCACGAAGCGGTCGAGCGGCGTCTCGCACCAAGCGGTGTCTTTCACGTCCGGCGGCGTCGGCAATCGCACCGGCTGAAACGCCCAATGGGTGCGTCGGGCATATTGCAGCCGCTCCAGGTTGCTAAGCACCTCGGGCGATTTGACATCAGACGCCGGCCAGGGCAGCCCCATCTTGACCCAAGCGGCCAGCGCCTCGATTTCCGTCTTCGCCAGCGGCTTGTCGGGCGGCATCTTCAAGTCGCCCATTCGACGCACGGCCCCAATCAACAAACTCTCCGCCGGATTTCCCGCCACAGCCGCTGCCCCGCTGTCTCCGCCGGCCAACAGCGCCCCGCGCGAATCGAGCCGCAGATCGCTCTCCTGTTTCTTCGACCCGTGACACTTCAGACAACGCTGAGCGAGCAGCGGGCGGATGCGGTTCTCGAAGAATTCGCGCTGGGCGGGTTTGAGTTTCGGCTGCTCGGCGACGGCGGCACACGGCACTTCAAGGGCGAGCGATCCGAGCAGTAGTGTGAGTGCGAAATGTTTCATCGTTGTAAAGCCGCGACCAGTGGTCGCGTCAGGTGTGAACGAGTTTGCAACCTCCGACACAATGACGGCTGGGACTTCGCTTTTCACAGGAGCCAGGCACTCTCCGTAACTACTTGATCCGATCAATCGTGACTTTTCCTCCATCTTGTGCCTCGAACTTGACGCGACTTCCCCACAGCAGCGACATACCGACAAGAGGTGTTGCATCCGCACGAAGTGCCAATACTTCGTGCTCCTCGTCCCGCCAATTGATCTTTACAAGGTATACGTCCAATTCAACGAGGTTGCCATCGCCCAATTCCGCGCGGCGAGTACCGGCCGACGACGCTTGAAGCGCATTCAGCATATCGATCGGAAGGGTTAAGAACCCGTTGAATCCCGTATCGAGAACCGCCGACAGAAAAACGGGCGACTGGTCGGTTCCGATGGCTTCCAACGAGATCACGATTTCCCGATCGGCCGTAACGGTTCCCGTGATCATCGGTTATCGCACCTTCGAGAATCCGCCTATCCGATACGCCGCTGGGTAACCGATTCGCAATCCGTATATCACGGCATCCGGTCGTTTCGCCATGAGCCGCTTGGTCGCGGTTAAATCTTCCTCAGCGATTTCGTAATCTCCGCTTTCAATGTCTAACACCAGATATCGACCGTGGCACTCTTGTTCGACCTCGGGCCGGATTTCCGCCGCGTAGATTTCCTCTCCGCGCGCAGCCACCTCTTCAGGAGAATACTCGGTATCTGACATTTCCAGGGCTCCTTGCGAAAACGCATAACGACGAAATCGTCACCACTTCCATTCTATACCGCCTAACGAAGTGGTTGAAGAGCCATTACCCCCTCAGCATCGCCGCGCAGCCCTACCCCAATATCTCCTCAATCACATGCCCAAACACGTTGGTCAGCCGGCGGTCGATGCCGTTGTTGCGGAAGGTCAGGCGGGTGTGGTCGATGCCCAGCAGGTGCAGAATCGTGGCATGCACGTCGTACACCTGTGTCGGCCGATTGCGGTCCTGCGGTTTGTAACCCCACTCGTCGCTCGGCCCGTGCGTAACGCCGCCCTTGACGCCGCCGCCGGCCAGCCAGTTGGTGAAGCTGAACGGATTGTGGTCGCGGCCCGTTGAACCTTGGGCGCACGGCATTCGCCCGAACTCGGTGGTCCAGAGGATGATCGTGTCGTCGAGCATTCCCAGCCGCTTGAGGTCTTTGACCAACGCCGCCGCGCCGTGGGCCATGCCGATGGCCAGCGGGCCGTGATCGCGCTTGATGTTCTCGTGCGAGTCCCAGTTGCGGCGCGGGAAGCCGTTGTCGTTACCCGACCAAATCTGCACAAACCGCACGCCCCGCTCCAGCAGCCGCCGGGCGACCAAACACTTGCGGCCGAAGTAGTCGGTTTCTTCCAACGGGTTGATCTGCTTGGGCCACATGCTCTTGCCGTGGTCGAGCCCGTACATCTTGAGGATCGACTTGGGCTCTTTCGACAGGTCGAGCGCCTCGGGGGCGCTGAGCTGCATCTTCGCGGCCAGCTCGTAGCTGCGAATGCGGGCGTTCAGCCGCGAATCGCCCGCTCGCGCCTTTTCATGCTTGCGGTTTAGCCGCTTTAGCAATTCGAGCGCCGCCGCGTCGCTCTGGGGCGTGATGTACTTCGCGCCGACGGGCTGCAGATCGGCGATCGGTGTTTCTGTACCGGGACGAAACATCGTGCCCTGATGCTGCGCCGGCAGAAAGGCCGAACTCCAGTTTTTTGTGCCGTTCGAGGCAAATCCGCGGCGGTCGGGCATGACCACGAAGGTCGGCAGGTTTTCGTTCATGCTGCCCAGGCCGTAACTGATCCAAGAACCCATCGCCGGGAAGCCGGGTGTTTGGAAGCCGGTGCCCTGCAACAGCGTGGCGGTGCTGTGAACGCCGGCCTTGCCGACCATGTTGTGGATGAAGGCCATCTCGTCGATGCACTCGCCGAAGGGGGCGACGATTTCGCTCAGATGCTTGCCGCACTGGCCGTATTGCTTCCACTTCCAGGGCGAGGCCATTGTCTTGCCCAATCCGCTTTGAAACAGCTCGACCTTCTCGCCCGGATCCCACGGCTTGCCGTTTTCGCGAATCAGCAGCGGCTTGTAATCGAACGTGTCGAGGTGGCTGGCGGCCCCGGACATGAAGAGTTGGACAACGCGTTTGGCCTTCGGTGCGTGATGCAGCCCGCCGTGGGTTGGTTCGGCGCCGGTCGTGCTTGGATCGGCAGCCAGCGCGCCATCCGCAGCCAACATGCTAGCCAGCGCAATCCCGCCCAGCCCGCCGGCGGCCTGGCAGAGGAGTTGGCGGCGGCTCAGTCGTTGTGACTCGGCGACGTGATCGGGCGTAAATATGTTCATGGCAGTTTTTTGCAATGTCAAAACGCTATTAGAGGAACTCGATTCGGTCGTGCATCTCTTCGGGCGTCGCCACCTGAGAGAGCAACATCAATCCAGAAACAATCGTACCAATGGGTGTGTGTTGTGGAGCATAAACAATCCCGCAATGCCGAACACCCTGCGCGTGCAAGCGGAGGTAGTCGTCATCCTGTGTAAAGATGACTCGCCCCTGTTCCGCCGCCATCCGCAAATGTTCTTTATCGGCTGCACCAAGCATGTTAGCCTCGGGCACCGTAAGAACATCAACACCGCGTTGGCGAAGGCCACGGGAGACGGCCTTGGCAACGTGCTCGTCCGTGTAATATCGAATCCTCTCAGCCATCTTCGGGATCCTGCTGAAGCTTTCGCCTTAGCAACGACGGAGTATTCTGTTTCAATTCGGCGATCCAACTTGCGGAGTCTTCCAGATCCTGGTCGATTTCCTCCCGGTGATCGAAATAGTACGCCAGCGCCGCGTATACGTCGGACAGTTGCAGATCGTACTCCGTTGCGATTTCGTCGGCGTTTCTGCCCAGACGTTCGTGCCAAACGACAATCTGGCGAACCGTGATTCGATGGCCGGCGATCCGCGGTTTTCCGCCACAGATTCCCGGGGTGATCTCGATGTGCTGGTCTAGTGATTTTGGTTCCATGATGTTTAATCCACAAACAAAAACTCGTTCAAATTCAGAATCACCCTGGTCGTATTCGCCAACCCGTGCTGCCTGGCGTAGGCCACCAATTGTGCTTTTTCATCGGCGGTCGGGCGGCGCGAGAGCGCCAATCGACAGCCGGCCTCGATTTGTGCGTCCAGCCCGTCGTGCTCCCGCGCCAGCCGCTCCGCGAAATGCTCGGCCATTCGCGTCATGAAGCGGTTGTTGAGCAGGGCCAGGGCTCCCAGCGGCGTGAGCGTCTCGCCGCGCTTGTCGACCAATTGCGACGGATCGGCGCAGTCGAGCACCTGCATGAACGGCTGCTGCTGCGAGCGGACGAGAAAGCGATACACACTCCGGCGATGTGACTTCGGATCGTCCGGGTCGTGCTTCTGATATTCGTAGTGCGGCGAGTGCTGGGGATGCTCCAGCACGAAGTCGCGAAAGCCGGGGCCGTACATCTTTTTGTCGAGCTTGCCGGCGACGAGCAGCACCGTATCGCGGATCGATTCGGCATCGAGCCGGCGACGATTCATCCGCCACAGATACTGATTGCCGCCGTCGATCTTCGCCGCCGCCGATCGCGAGCTGGACGACTGCCGATAAAAACTGCTGGTGACGATCAGCCGGTGCAGCTTCTTCATCGATTGGCCGCCGTCGCGAAATTCGACCGCCAGCCAATCGAGCAGCCGCGGATGGCTCGGCAATTGCCCCATGCGGCCCAAATCGCCCGGCGAGTCGACGATACCGCGGCCTGTGTGATAGAGCCAGATGCGATTGACGATCGATCGCCAGGTGAGCGGATTGCGGCGATCGACGATCCAGCGGGCCAGTGCGGCGCGGCGGTCGCCTTCGGTGTGGTTCTTGGCAAGCTGAAACCGAACATCGACGCCCGGGATGATCGGCACGGTTCCGGGAACGGCCAATGCCCCCGGATTGCGCACGTCTCCGCGAGCAAGCACATAAATCTCACGCGGCCCCAGCCCCGCGCGTCCGCGAAACGACCCGCTGCCCTTGTGGACCGTGCCGGCGTAGACCATGCCCTTGGCGGGCAAGCGGGCCAATTGCCGGTCGGTTTTTTTCAGCGCCGCGTCGAGATCGCCGGCGCGCTTTCGCAGCGCGTCGGTCATTACCGCGTCGATGATCTTCCGTCTTTCGTCTGACAACTTGGCAACCTGCGGCAGCACATCGGCTTTGGTGCGGCCGAAATAGTACCCATCGACCAGATTCTTGCGGGCCCAGCGGATCGGAGCTTGGATTGAATCGAGCGAGGTGACCTTCACACCACGGGCCGCGTTCCCGCCGCCGGGCACCAGCACACTCAATTCGGCCAGGGCAAAGATGTAGTCGTTTTGCCGCAGGGCCAGCTTGGTGGCTGTAACTCGCACATAGCGGGACTTTTTTCCGCCGACAGCAATACTCTGCGGCTTGACCGCGGGATTCGGAACGTCGACCTTCGTGCGGTCATCGACGATCGCCACACCTTTCTTGAACGCCGGATCGTCCGAAATCTCGATCTTGTAACGCACCGGAAAACCGAAGCCGGCCCCGATGCCGGCGAAGCTGTCGTTACAGCCGACGATGACAATGTGATCCATAGCGATCGATTTGCCGAGGTCGACCTGCACCCATTTCGAGACGTTATCGGTGCCGACGATCGCGCTGTGATATCCAAAGGCGGCTTTGGGAGCGATCTTCGCCTGCTGGCCCAGCGCGGCGATCTTCGCGTCAAGCTCGACGAGCTGTGGTCCGGCGAGCTTCTTGATTTCGGCGTCCAATGCGACTTGGTCCGCCGCAAGCTTTTTACGCCGCTGGCCCAACTCCACCCGCCGCCGGGCGATCTCGGGGCTTACGTCGAACGGTCGATCCGCCCGATCGATCGCCGCGAACACCGCCTGCAGGGCGTAATAATCTTCCTGCGTCACCGGATCGAACTTGTGATTGTGACAGCGGGCACATTGCACCGTCATGCTGACGAACGTGTTCATCGTGGCCGAGACCATGTCGTCGCGATCCAACAGCCGGGCGATCTTGCCGTCAATTTTCGACTCGGGCACCTCCGCGTGTCCGACGAAATCCCAAGGACCGGCCGCGATGAATCCGGTCGCGATGATTCCGTCGCTGGTGTTCGGATAGAGCACGTCGCCGGCCAGTTGCTCCAGGACGAAGCGGCGATACGGCTTGTCGTCGTTGAAGGCACGAATCACATAGTCGCGATACGGCCAGGCATTCGGCCGCAGTTTGTCTTTGTCGTAGCCGTGCGTGTCTCCGTAGTGAACCACGTCGAGCCAGTGCCGAGCCCAACGCTCGCCGTAGTGTTTCGAGCCGAGCAGCCGGTCGACGAGTTTTTCATACGCCCGCGGATCGGAATCTCTGGCGAAGGCGTCCACCTCGTCGGGCGTCGGCGGCAGGCCGAGCAGATCGAAGTACAAACGCCGAATCAGCGTGCGTCGGTCGGCCTGTGGCGATGGGCCGAGGCCCTTGGACCGCATTTTCGCGACGAGGAATGCGTCGATGGGCGTGCGTGCCCAACGGGCGTCGGCCTCGTTGAGCTTCGGCGGCGCGGGCTGCTTTAGAGGCTTGAGCGACCACCAGTCCAAATCGGCCAGACTCGTATCCTTCAGCGATACGTCGGCCGGCCAGTGGGCACCCTCGGCGATCCAACGTCGCAGCAGTGCAACCTCTTCCTTCGACAGCGGCGCCTCGTCCTGGGGCATTTCCGGCTCATCGCCCGAGACGTATTCGATCAGCAGGCTCTCGTCCGGCTCACCGGGCACAATCACCTCGCCGCTTTCGCCTCCGGCGCGGGCCGCTTTGGCGGAGGCCAGCGAAAGATCGCCCTTATGTTTTTTCGCGTCGTGGCACATGAGGCAGCGGCGCTCGAGCAGTGGCGCGACCTGTGTAGAAAACAGATCATCGCTGGCCTGCGATGTCGGCGACGCCGCCGCCAGCAGTCCTGCGATCATCAGAAAGAGAAAGAGCCGTATCATGGCTGCGCGTCGCGATTTACGTCGCGGTCCTTGTCTGTTGGCGGTCGCGTTCCTGTCGCAGACTCCCTAACAGCCTATTGAAAAAGTCTGCAGGCGACTCCTGTCGCCGATCCCAGCGTGAAGCGTCAGACGAGCATTTCTGTTCCTCGCTCACGCCTTTGAAGTTGCGCATGTTTCAGTCCCGGAGGGACGGCATCGAATAGCCTGGGGCGTCAGCCCCAGGGATAATTTGATTCGACCACGACTTCCTGGGGCTCACGCCCCAGGCTATTTGATGCCGCCGCTCCGCGGCTGGTTTGCGCAACTTCAAAACTCACGCTTCGGGCTAGGATCACGTTTTTTTCAACGAGCTGCCAGCACACTTTATTTTACCCGAAAAGACGCTCCACCGTCGAGCGATCTTCGGTGATTTCGTTGGCCAGATAGCTCGTCGGAATCCCGAAAAACGCAGCGGCGCGGGCGCGCCACACGAGGATAACGGCCTCGAACCCGAGTCAACTAGCGTTGGCGTCGGCGTCGGCGAGATAGCATCAGGGATATCATTCCCAAACAGATCAGCGCGGCGGACGATGGTTCAGGTATCGCCGTAAAGTAGTTCTGCCCGGCCTGGACGTTGGCAAAATGAGCGGCCACTTCGCTGCCGGAAAGGGCCGCGTTGTAGAAGGCCACCTCGTCAATGGTCCCGTCAAACGGCTCTCCCCCGGGATTTGTGGCGCCGATATACGCATTAGTTCCGCCGCCGCTAACGACGGCGGTTCCCGGTGCAAGGTTCTGGCTGTGGGCGAGGAACCCGTCCACGTAGATCGCCTTCAAACCGGAGGCCTTGTCGTAGGTATCGACGATATGGTGCATATTGCCGTCGCGGAGGACAACATCGTCGGGCCCCAAGCCGCCCGGGTCATCGAGGTAAACTTTGTGCGCGCCGTTGTTCGTACCGTTGTCAATCCGCATGTCGAGTTCACCATATCCCCCGATGTTCAACCCCAACGACAAGATGGTGGAATGTTCCTGGAACGAGAATAAAATGCGGTTGCCGCCGTCTTCCTTGCGGAAAACCTCTTCAAATCTATTGTCGCCCAAATTGGCGCCGGGCATGATCAGCATCTCGATCGTGAGGCCGTCCGTCACGGAGAAATTGCCACCCGTCCCCGACCCGACGTTGATGCCATTGCTGTGGCTGAATTGCGCCGCGCCGACACCGACCAATCCGGGCGTGCGGGTGACCGTGCCTCCGAAGGTTCCGTCGTTGCCGTCGATCTGGTCGAATGCCGTGCCGGTGCCGATGGCCGACCCGTCAAAATTCCAGTAGGAAACCGGGACCGGCTCCGCGGACACAGGTATCGTCGTCGCAAAACACACCACGCCGGCCGCCAACAAGATAGCGAGAAAGTTCTTTTGCGTGCTCATCATGCTTCTCCCGTGGGTTGAAAGTCACCTGAGTTGAAAGTCACCTGAGTTGAAAATCATCTGATCTGGCGGGCTCGTGAGATCCTCCACTTTTCGAGAAAACGGTGCTATCTTGAGGCCGATGCGATTGCGAGAGTCTTTCCGAATGTGACACATGTGCCGCACATGTGCTTCGTAAAGGGTTATTTCCCGCGAAGCGGCGTTTTGATACCTGAAATTCTTGAATTCGCCACGATCGTCAGGCGGAATGGTCCCTAAGCCGTGCTGTTGCAACGAGTTTGGTCAACCGGTTTAATTAGAAACAATTCCCAGGTATCAATTTTCGCCCCAGCGCGCAATACACAGACATGGACAGGGAACCACCGGGCGAGGCCGACCAATACGAACAGTTCCTGCGTCTGTTCTCGCGAGACCAACTCCGCGTGATGGCCTACATACGTTCGCTAATTCACGATTACGCCGCCGCCGGCGATGTGTTTCAGGAAACCAGCTTCGTGCTGTGGCGACGATTTGAGTCGTATGACCGCGAGTTGGAGTTTTTGCCCTGGGCGCTGGGGATCGCCCGCAATCAGGTGCGTAAGCATTGGCGCTCGATTAGCCGCGAACGACACGTTTTCAGCTACGAACTGATCAGCGAATTGTCCGACGAGGCGATTGGTCTGGCGGGCGAAATTGGACCGCGGCAGCATGCGCTGGAACAATGCGTCCGTCTTCTGAATCAGCGACAACGGGATTTGATTCATCGGTTCTATGGTGAGAACCAGTCCGCCACGTCGATCGCCCAGGTATGGAATCGCTCGGTACACGCGGTTTACAAAGCCCTCAAAGTAATGCGACGATCCATTGCTGGAATGTGTCGAGAGCCGGCTTGCCAGGGAGAATCCGTAACCATGAGTAAAGATCCACAACCACTGGACCGCGATCGCCTGTTGTCCTTGGCCGACAAAACCATCGACGGCACGGCCTCGGCCGAAGAAGCCGGGCAACTTGAGACGCTGCTCGAACAAACAACACGGCTATAGCGAGCTTGACATGCCTCTGGACGGACACGATGGACGCCCGACGGTCGGCGACCTGACGGACGGAAAACTGCACCACCTCGTCGCTAGCTACGATAGTTTTACCGGGAACAAGGCAATCTATATCGACGGGCGTCTCTGTTTTCAGCACCAGTTTCCTCGTGGATCACTGATCATCAGCGGCGGTCCAGAGGCTGCGGAAATCGGCAACTTCCGTCAGCGAGAGCCGTTTGACGGCGTCATCGACGAGGTGGCGCTTTACGATTTCGCCTTGACTCCCGCGGAGGTCGCGGCACATTTCAAAAACGTATCGCTCGGAAAGTCGTATTTCGGAGACATGGCCGACGACTTAACGTCGGTTCGCTGGCGAGCCGTCACGCGGATTCAGACCGGTAACCAGCGCGTCTTCAACAGGATAACCGGCCTTCTCGTCACGACACAAGTCAAGGACGAAAGCGAACGGTGACGCCGCCTCGCTCGATCGGCGCATTCGCTGTAATCGCTACCAGGCGCAGGGCCGATCGCCGGAAGATGCTTGCTAACTCGTTTCAGGTTTTAGCGTTGCGTCGATGACGCGAAAAACAGTCCGTCAATCAGCCGCGGGGCGTTAGCCCCCGGTTCGTGCGGCTCGCGGTAAGAACCGAGGGCTAGCGCCCCGCGGCTGATGAATAATCCGACCTACAATTGATTGGCCGCTGGCATTCGTTCTGGTGGAAAAGTACCTGCCGGACGAGACACGCTCACGTTGACCATTCGCGCGGGGTATCCTGACATGGTTACCGCAGTCCTCATCATCGGTGTGCTGAATTTCGCACTCGGCTTCGCGTATGCCGTGTACGCCGGTCGCGCGCCGGTTGCTCGTAGCGAACGGCCGATCGATCTGGCGCTGCCGACGGAAGCGCAGGAGGAACAGGCTCCGAAACCGGAAGTCAAGGTTGTGGTGTACGAGCCACCGCCGCCCGACGCAAGCCTGCACGACGTGCCCACGGATTGGCTCGACGCGCTGGCCGGTAACTCGAAAAAAGCCGAGACGTTTATCGAGGCCGCCGTCGAAGTGTTGCGGCTGGAAGTCGGCAAGTATCGCGCCAAGATGATCGAAATTGACGCACGCGTTCGCCAATGTATCGACGATCCGGACGATGCCGTGCTGACCGAGTGCCTGGCCGATCTCAAGCTGACCAACGAAGACTGGCTCGCACAGCAGCAGAACGCCGTGACCCATCTGGAGGCTCGACAAGGAAATCTTGGTGATTTTGAGGCGGTCGGCAGTGGGCTGGAAGACGTCTTGCTCGATCAGGCGGCGCAGATCGAAACCACCTGCAGCAACATCGACATGCTCGACTTCCAGACCGACCTACAGGCTGGGTGTCGGCGGCTGATTACCGAAACCCGCAAACTGCTCGACATGGCTCACACGCTACGCGATCGCATGCATGAGTCGATGATCGAAATCATGAAGTCGGAAGACACGCTCGGAGAATTGGACAAGCGGCTGCAATTCGACGGAACGAGCAAGCTTTACAACCGCAGCGGGCTGGAACGCGTGATTCACGAGTTGTGGCTGGACGATCCGAATCGGATTCGCCAGATCAGCGTCGGCCTGCTCGACATCGATCGTTTCGCCCAGATCAACGAAGAATACGGCGTGCCGCTGGGGGACAACATCCTCTCAGCGACGGGCAACCTGTTGGGCGACATGGTGCGAGACGAGCGCAGCCTCGACGTCGTGAGCCGGTACTCTGGCCAGCGCTTCTTGATTATCTTCGGCGACACAGGACCGCGGGCTGCTACCAGCACCGTCGAACGCATGCGACAGACGATCGGTGCGTCGACGTTCCAATACGGCGGCCACGAAATCGAACTGACCGTTAGCGCGGCCATTGTCGAGGTTCTCAGCGACGACACGACCACGACGCTGTTTACCCGCGCCGAGAAAACATTGCGGGCCGCCAAGCGAAACGGACGCAATCAATCATACATGCACAACGGAAAAGAATCCGTGCTGGTGGAGCCACCGGACTTCGGGATCAGGGGCCAGATCGTGCGACTGGACTGACGGGCGACTAGTACTACGGCGTTGGGTCGTGAAGACTGATGCCGTGTAAGGCGTTTGGGATCTGGGATCTGGGATCTGGGATCTGGGGACTGGGGATTGGGGACTGGGGACTGGGGACTGGGGACTGGGGACTGGGGACTGGGAACTGGGATCTGGGGACTAGGGACTAGGGAAACCTCACGTTCGATTTTTCCAGCCTCCAACCTCCAGCCCCCAGCCCCCAACCTCCAACCCCCAGCCCCCAACCTCCGGTCTCCTGAGAATCGGTCGATCCGAACATGCTTTCAATCGTCGGTGACCTAGCGCTGGAGGATCAGGCGGCCGGTTTCTTGTCGGGCTTGCCCTTCGGCTTTCCCGGCAGCTTGCGGACCGGGGGTTTCTTGGTCGGCTCGACACCCTTGGTGAGCGTCAACTCGACGTCGCGCTCTTCTTTGCCGCTCTTGATCCGCAACGTGATCTTGTCGCCGGCCACGTAACGCCCCAGAACGATGCGCAAGTGCAGTACATCAATGATCTTCTCGCCGTCGATCGACAAGATGACGTCTTCCTTTTTGAGTTTTGCCTTTTTCGCCGGCGTGCCCGGGGCAACCGTTGCGATGGCTACGCCGCCACCCTGGGGCGAGGCTGGCTTGGGAATGATGCCGATCCGACCCGGATAGACCACCTTGCCCTCTTTCATGATCGCCAGCAGCCGGTCGGCCCCGTGCAGCGGCACCGCGAAGCCGATCCCTGAGTCGTACCATGCCACGCCCGCAGTAACCTCGTTCGACCGCGGTGAAAGCGGCGTACAGAGGCCGATCATGCGTCCCTCGATGTCGATCAGCGGCCCGCCGTAGTTGGCCGGCGAGATATTGGCGTCGGTCTGCACCGCCTTGCCCGAGATGCGGCTGGTGGCGCTGATGATGCCGTAGGAAATCGCCGGGTCGTCGTCGCCGTAGCCGACGCCAACCGAAATGGCCCACTGGCCGACCTTGAGCTCGTTGCGGTCGACCATCTCGGGGACCGGCAGATCGCTGACACCTTCGATCTTGAGCACGCAGATCTTGCGGGTTTCGTCGCGGCCCAGCAGCTTGGCGACGTACCTACTGCCGTCGCGGAGAATGATCGTGATAATCCGCGGGTTCGTGGCGAAGTTAAACGTGCTGGTGACGATGTAACCGTCGGACGAGACGATCACGCCGGTCGTCGGGCCGTCGCCGGGCCGGCTGATTCCGCCGCTGCTGCGTCGGCGCCTACGACCGCTGCTTTTGGGTCGCGCGCTGGCGCCGTAAGTTTCAATCGTGACAATCGAGGGGAGCACCTTTTCGGCCGCAACTCGAAACGCCTTCGACGTCAAAATGTATCCCGCCCGCTCCTTTTCGCCGGCTCCCGCACCGCGGACGCAGGTGAAGACGAGAAACAAAACAAGGCTTTGTTTGAAAACAAAGTAGAAGCGGCGTCCGGCCGTTTTCCCGTCGACAGAATTGGCAGAATCACACAGTACGCGGCAAGATACCGCGTCTACTTTGCCGAGAGTATTATTTTTCATCGCTTTTCACCTCTGCGGGAACCAGCGCGGCGCGTAGGATTTCATTCTTGCGTTTGACGAGTATTACAACTTCCTCTCCGGCGGGCAATTTGTCGAGCATCTTTTTGCATTCGCGGACGTTCTTAACCACCTCGCCATTGATCGTGAGCACCAAATCGTCTTTCTTGAAGCCGGCCTCGGCCGCCGGGCTGCCGGGGACGACGCGGTCGACGTAGGCCGGGGCGCGCTTGCCGCCGAGCTTGAACAGCCGGATACCCAATTCCGTCTTGCCGCCGCCTGCGGTCGCTATCGCCGCGGGCTCGATCAGCTTACCGGCCATGAACTTGTATAGCAAATCCGAAGGCACCGCGTAGTTAAGCCGGGTGTTGGTGCTTTTGCTCTCGATGATTTTTCCGACCATGCCGGCGAGCTTTCCGTCGATGGTCACCAGCGCGCCGCCCTCGGCGCCAGGGTTACTCGTAATCGCATCAACCAGCAGCGCCTCGCCCCGGTACGGTACGTCCTGCGTGCCACGTTTGGCATCGAGTCGGGTTCGCAAAGAGACGATGCCCAGGTTCACCGACAATTCCTCGGCCCCTTCGGCCACCTGGAACAAATTGGTGACCGCCACAACCCAGTCACCTTTGCGGACCACGGACTTCTCGGGCACCTTGAAGAAGTTTGGCGTTTGCACTCGAATTCGCAGCAGCGCCACCTGCAGGGCCGGGCTGCGACGTTCGACCACCGCGACGTGCCGGCTGCCGTCGGGTAGCACGACGTCGATGCTGGTTCCGCTCAGAAAGACGCCTTGCCCGGTGAGGATCAATCCGTCGTCCGAGACGATCACGCCCGTGGCGAAGCCTTCGACGCGGCCGATTCGAGCGCCGTAGATTTTCACGCAGCGCTTTTGTGCGTGGGCAATCGCCTTGGCAAATACATTGTCAGATTCGTGGGACTCGGCATCGGCGGCGGCTTCTTGCGCCGGAGCGCCGGCCGCGCTTACGGTCACGGCGAGCACAGCGAGCAGCCAGGCCAGCGCCGGCAGCCAACTAGTTGTCTTTTTTGTCCGCATTTTTGGGTCTCCGAAAAACGTCGTCGGGCAATTCACTCAGCGGCTCGCACTTGGTGACCACGTAGCGCGTCACGGTTCGCTCCACGAGCCCCGACACGTGACGACGCAGGTGGGGAACTTGCAGGCCGGCGACTTCTCGATAGTCGGAAAGCGTCTGTGCGCGATCGCTGGCGAGCCCGTCGGTACTGCGGGACACCTTGAGCAGCCGAACTTGGGGATTGCCCTCGTCATCATAAAGGCTAAACCACAGATAGAGCAGGTTGCCAAAATTATCTTCGGTCCTGATGCGATAGGTCCGCCGGTTTTGCGTGCGATCGGACCCTTCAAGTTCGATCTGGGCCATATCGTCGACGGCGTTTTTCGCCAGCAGCCGCCCCAGCGCGGCACCTTGGCCGACGTGCTCCTCAAGCGGCACATTGGTCGGCTTACGTTCTTTCAGCTTGGCATCGCCGTCGAGGGTCCAGTAAACTTTGCCGTCCCAAACCGCGACGGTCTTGCTGCCGGATTTGTCGGCCGCGCGCTCCAGCCGGAATCGTCCGTCGAGGGCGCGCACGACCGTCTGGCTGCCGATCTTTTTCCCGTCTTCGATGATGTCTTCCTCAAATCGCAGCGCCTTGATTTTTTCCGCAGCCTTGCCGCCGGCGGCGAACGCGGCCCAGGCTTTCAAAATCCGCCCGCACTCCCGCTTATTCATCTTGGCGTCGCGGACCACACCGGGGGTCTTGAGTTGTAGCTTGATTTTGATCGGCGCCTGCTTCGGCTTGCCACCCTCCTTCGGTTTCGGCTGTGGCTTGGGTTGCGGTTTTGCGTTCGCCTTGGGCTGGCCGTAGGGCAGAGCGTCGAGACGAACCCAAACGCTGCGCCGGCGACCGTTATGCTCAAAGACCACTTGGACCGGCCAGCCAGCCGGCAGCGTGCTGATGTGGTTGGTCAGCAAGTTGGCATTGTCGATCTCGATGCCGTCGAAAGCGATCAGACGATCGCCAATGTCGAGGCCCAGCAACGCAATCTTTGAATCGAGGTTAATCTGGTGACAGATCACCCCGCCCGAGCGATCGCTGAACACGGCGTCGAGCGTGCCGTGTTGGGCGACTTTGGTGGCCAGCAGATCGGGAATGAAGGTCTTGATTTGGTTGCTCGAGATGGCGTAGCCGACGCCGACGTTCACGCGGCCCCGCTCCTTGAACGATCCGCGCCCGTTGATGCCGACCACTTCGCCGCGCAGATTGAACAGCGGCCCGCCGGAATTGCCCGGGTTGATCGAGCTGTCGACCTGAATGCAATTGCCATAGACCAGCATGTTTTTACCGGCCCCGGGCTGATAGCGCTTGATTCCGCTGACCACGCCAAGCGTGACCGTGGGCTTTTGGTCTTCGGCGAGGGTGAACGGATTGCCCATCGCCATCACCCAGTCGCCGACCCGTACCTTGTCCGAATCGCCCAGTTTGGAATACGGAAATTTATCTTTGCCGGTCAGCTTGATGATGGCGATGTCTCCGCCCGGGTCCATGCCGACGAGTTTCCAGCGGTAGAGTTTGCCGTCGGCCAGTCCGCCCCAGCCCTCGACGCCGGCGCCGTTGACGACGTGAAAGTTGGTCAGGGCGTAACCCTCTTCGTCGAAGATGACGCCCGAGCCGCCGCCCTGGCGTTTGTTCCCGTAGACCGCCACGACCGACCCGTAAACTTTGTTGATGGTCGCGATGCGCGCGGCCTCGGCGGCCTTGACTTTCGATAATTCCTCGGCCGTGATCGTTTCGGCGATTGGCTCAGCGGTTTTCTCGGCCGCCGGCGCCGCTGAAATGAAACCGAGGCACACGACGCAGCAGGCCGCGAGTGTGATCAGCGGCGGCAATGTGTTGATCGATCGCATCGACGGAAACCTCCCTGGCAATTCACCGCTTGGTTTTTTTCGGCGTGGCCTTAATCAGCCGCGCGTCGCACCAGTCGGCGTGATCTGAAAAATCGAGGTCCGCACCCGGCTCGACGACGAGTGAAACCTGCTTGGCCCCGGACACGTCCACCCGCATCTCAAACGGCTTGTCGGACCGGCGGACTCGCCGCCGGAATTTCTCTTTTCCGTCGGCCAGCACGATGAACAGGCAATCTCCGCCGGTAGCTTCGTCGTCGATACCGATCGTCGCGGTCAGTAAATTGAAACCGGCCGGAACATCATAGGCCAGCGAGCAGTAGGAATGAACCCCCAAACCGCTGTTGAACTTCTTCTTACCCAGGGTCAGCGGTCGGCCGTCGACGCTTTGGTTGCGGCGCCAGGGTCGCTTGAGACCGACGATCGTCTGCTCGACAACCTTCTTCGGCGTCATCTCCGAAATATAACGTATCCGATTGCTGCGGACCGAAAACCCCACAATATCCGTCCACGGTAGCGAAAAGCTGACTTGGTCGGCGGGACGCAGCTTCAACTGACCGTCGGCGAGCGATTCGAGTGTGCCCAGCAGCGTCGAGCCGTCGCGCAGCGAGATCAGGCATTGTCCGTCCTTGGGCTTGGCCGCGGCAACTCCGGCCAGCACGACCGCATAGGCGCGGCTGCGGGGCAGAGTCCGCGTTTTGTTCTTCCACTCGAACTTGATCTCTTGGTCGTCGACTGAGATGAACAGCCCGTCGAGCGCCTGCACGTTGTCGCCCGATTTGACGAGCAGCCGGTCCTGCACTCCGGCGATGTTGCCCAGCGCCTTTTGCAGCGCCTCGCCCGCCGGCTTGCTCGTGTCGTTCGGGGCAAAGCAAATTGCCCGCACGACCTCCAGCGGCAATTTCAGCTTTTCGTCGCCTTTGGACAGAGCCCAGGAAAACTCGCAGCCGTCGCTGCCCAGAGTGACGCTGGTGGCGAGAATCCGCCCGCCGCCGATCGTATGAACGTGGGCCGTCGCTTTAGAATTCTTGAGCTTCTCTACGGTCCGACTGACGCCGCGAAGCTGCTGCAATTCGATCGCCTCGGCAACGCCATCCAGGGTGATCCACCCTTCAGAAGAGATGGCCGTGATCGTGCCCTTCCGCTCGCTGCCGTCAACAAGCACGAGAAGATCATCTGCGGCGAGCGGCCGGGCCACGGTAATCGCGAGCAGCAGACAGACCAACGCGCCAAGCGATCCACAGCGCGTGCGTCCGGCACCGAAAAAGCGGCCCAAGGCGATAGACCGCCGTGCGGGAAAATTCAGTGGCAACAACATATCAAAACCTGACTGAAAAGCAGTTCGGCATTCGCCCAAGAAACGGCTTCTCCATTATACACCCAACGGCCCTCCACGCAGCGCGAGGAGAGCCGGCAGCCCCCTGCTAAACGATCAATTCAGACACGCTCTCCAACTTCGCAAATCTACCGTAACTGGGCGCTAAGTTAGGTTCCGTCGATCATCTTTTCCGTCATCTCGGCGATCTGGTCCTGGCGGTAGGCGATCTTTCTGACTTCCTTGGCCAACACCGCAGGCAAGCCGCCTTCGATCCCGACGCGCGTCGCGTCGAACGACGAGGTGCGACGATTCACCCGCATTTGGGCCGCCTTGAGCAGCTTCAATTCGGCCGAACTGGGCAGCAGCGGCGGCTCCGGGGGCTGGCCCGGCTGGCCCGGCTGCGGCGGTTTGGGCTGGCTCTGCTGTTGTTTCTGAGCCTTTTCCAGGGCCTCGATCAATTCTCTGAGGGTGGCCTCGATTTCTTTCTGCAACTCTTGCGTGTACTTGTCCGTTCTGCGCTTTTGCAGCAGGGCGGCCACGCTCTGGAAGTCGTCTCGCAAGCCTTCGACGATGCGCGGAAAGACGACGCTGGTGCCGTCTTCGATGATGATCTCAAGGGCCTGCTGAGTCAGCTCAGACAGCACGGTCTCTTCCTTGGCGTTTTTCGGAATGTCGAGACGATCCTGGCCCTTGGGGTTTCCTTCCAGCGCGCGGCGGTTGATGTCTGCGGTGCTCTTGGTGACCGGAATCTGCCGGTCGAGGATATTACGGAAGCGAGCTTCGAGGGCGGCCAGCCGCTCCAGTTGCATCTCTTCGCGCAGTTGGGCCAGCCGCTCTTCGATTTCCTCGATGGCCTTCTGAAGATCCTTGACGGCTTGCTTCTGCTTGGGCGAGGCCTGGCCGGGCTTCTTGTTCTTGAGATCCTTCGCAGCACCCTTCATATTTTGCTGGGCCTTCTGGACCTGCTTCTGGCCGGGCTGCTGCTCGCCGCCCTCACCGCCTTCACCTCCCTCGCCGCCTTCTCCTCCCTCGCCACCCTGACCACCTTTGCCGCCCTTGGCGATTTGGTCTTCGAGTTTTTTGGTCTTGTCGGCGGTTTTTTCTTGTGCCTTCCCGGCCGTCTCCGGCTGAAGCGTGGCGATGCGTCGCCGCTCTTGCTTGAGTTTGTCGAGCGCATCCTCTAGCTTGGCGACCGCTTCCTTCTCGTCGCGCTCGGCGTCTTTGCCCTTGCCCTTGCCGAGATTGTCCTCGGCGGATTTTTGCGACTTCGCAGCCTCTCCTAGCGGACCTTTCTTGCCGCCGTCTTGCTTCCCACCCTGTTTGCCGCCTTTGCCTTCACCGCCTTTTCCCTCACCGCCTTTACCTTCACCGCCTTTACCTTCACCGCCTTTGCCTTCTCCGCCTTTGCCTTCTCCACCTTTACCTTCGCCACCTTTACCTTCGCCACCTTTGCCTTCGCCACCTTTACCGTCTCCGTCTTTGCCATCGCCTTGCTTGCCATCTTTTCCGTCACCTTGCTTGCCATCTTTCCCGTCACCCTGCTTGCCATCTTTCCCGTCACCCTGCTTGCCGTCTTTGCCGTCGCCTTGCTTGCCGTCTTTTCCGTCACCTTGCTTGCCGTCTTTGCCGTCACCTAGGTCTCCTGAATTATCGCGGTTGATTTCGTCGGCGAGTTTCTCGGTATCCTTGCGAACTTCGTGTTGTTTGTCAGCGATTCGACCGAGGCTTTGAGCGCCTTTGGCATTTCCGGTTTCGTCGACCACCTCCTTCTGTTCCTTGATGATGTCTTGCAACCGGGCAATTTGCTGGTCGAGCTTATCCAGCGCCGCTTCGCGATCCTTGATTCGATCGCTGTCGATTTTCAACTTGATCTCTTCCTTGATGATCTTTTCGATTTGCTCGCGCTGCGCCTTGAGCCGCTCTTCTTCCTCTTTGAGGCGGTCGTACTCGCTCTCGTCTTTGAGCAGAATTTCAATCAGCTCTTGGAGATGCTGGATGACCAGTTCCTCGCGAGCCCGCACGTCTTCCAGCTTGCTGTTTTCCGGCGTGCTTTTTTCCATCAACTCGGCGATTTCCCGCATTCGCTCCTCGATCCGCAGCGCGTTGGACCGTTTGAAGGCCGCGGTCAACCGCTTGGCCTGCTCGGGGTCTTCCTTGATCAATTCCTGGGCCAGCTTCTCCAGCCGCTCCTTCAGTTCCTGCACCAATCGCGTGACGCGTTGTTGGCGCACGGCGAGCGGCGAGCGGCCCTGTTTGGCTTTGCCCTGTTCGGCTTTGGCCTTGGCTGCGGGGGCTGCTGGCTTGGGGGTTGCGTCTTGGGCGACCACCAGGCCGGCCAGGGCGAGCACGACGACGAGCATCGAGACGTGACGTAAATGTTTCATGATTTGGCTCCCATGAATTGCCGTGTGAAGCGCCGACGTGGCGCCGCGGTGTTTAGTTGCTGAAAAAAAACCGATCAACTCTCACTCACTCTCTCTCTCAGACGTCGCCTGCATCATGGGGTGTCGGTTTTCTTCGGCTCAGGCTTGTCGAAACCACCTTCAAAAATTCGATCGAGTTCCCGGTCTTTTTCCTCCTGGGTCGCAGTATTGAGATCGGCTTGGGCCTTGAGGATCTCGTAGAATCTGTTGACAATGTCCGAGTAACCTTCGGCGGTGCGCATGTTCTTGCTGATTTTTTTCATCTCGCGGACGATTTGTCGCTGCGTGTCGCGCGCCCGGACCAGAGCCGCGTCGCGACTGGCGGGATGGCTGGCAGCGCGGCGTGCGTCGTCGAGAAACCGCGTTGCCTGGGGCACGAGCCCCTTATCCTGGCGGTCGGAATCCTTAGCCAATTTTCGCAGTGGGTCGATCACAAGCTCGGTGAGTTTTTTTACCAAGCCCGGCACGTTCAGCCGGTTGTTACGCATCTCGGCAACCAGCTTCTCCAACTGGCTGGCGATCCGATCGCAGCGATCGCTGACGAGGTTCTCGCGGCGGTGAATGCGAATCAGATCCCGGCGCTGCTTGTCGGGCATGGTCGATTTTCCGGCCACGATGGCCAAAATCACCTCGGTTTCGTTGAGCATATCCTCTTGATCTTTCAGCAGCCGCATGAACGTCTGGCCTTGCTCGGTTTCGCGCCGCGCCAAGTCGTTGATCAGTTCGACGCGGGTCACGATCCGCAGGTACAGCTTGTCCGACTCGCCCGTCTTGGGGCCGGAAACATCGTTTGCATCGGTCGCCCTGATCCAGAAAACGAGCCGCGTGCCGACGTCGAGATTAAGCTTCTCGACATCGAAGAGGTAGCTGTACTCGATTTTGCTCTTGCCGTATTGATCGCCCAGGGCGTCGTCGAAGGGAATCGACACGGTCTTCGGCGCGGGGGCCGCCTGACCGTCGTCGGCCGCCGGAGCAGATGCGGAGTCGGCCGCGTGCAGTTGGTAATCTAGCCGGGCGCTGGCGATGCCAAACTCGTCGCGAATTTTGCATTCGACGGGCACGCGCGCGCCGGCCACGATGATCCCGCTGATACCTTTGGGCGTTGCTCGCACCGCCGGCGCACGATCGGCCTTGAGCTTGATGGCAAACTTGGTTGGATGGCTCGACTCTAACTTCGACCGTTCGTCGTCGGTGAGCGTGATCGAGTAGGCCCCGCCGATGAGTTCGTTCTTCGGAATGTTGCCGGAGAATTCGTTTTCCGTGCAATCCAAGTTGATCGACCAATCGCCGTTGCTTAGCACGGCCGAGGAGAGCGTCTTATTCGCCGTGCCGGAAATCGCCAGCCGGCTCCCCTCGTAAGCGACGTGCGGCCCTTTACCGACCGGCAACTCCCGCGATGCTTCATTGGTGTAGGGCGGCGGTGTCAACATCAACGTCAGCTTTTCTACGGACGGACGATCGACCAGATCAAGAAAATACCAGCGGGTTGTTTCGTGATCGCTTTTGATGCGAAATTTGAAGGGTTCGAGGACGTTGCTGAACGGCAGTTCAAAGTGGCCGTCTTGGTCGCCGAGCTTGTCCATGGGCGCGGTCCGCGAGCCGCGCCAAAACGGCAGGTCGAGCGGGCGGGATTCAAAAACAACCTCGCTCGGCATTTCTTCCCAACCTTTCTTTACCGTTACCACCGCGGTCCAGTCATCTCCTCGGGCGCGCATGACGCGGCCGTCGATCGCTCCCTGCACCACGAGGTGCGATTTCTGCGGCCATAGTTCGTCGCCCAGCAAGATATTTCGGTTCAGCCAAACCAGCATCGTCGGCTGCGTCGCCGGCAGGGCAAACGCACCCACGAAAACGGCCACGACCGCAGCCACTAAGAGTAAGTTGCGCCGCAACACCGAATCGTTCAGCACATCGCCGAAATTGAGGCCCTCGGCCGCATTGGTGCCGTGGTCGATCGTCGCCCGCACCATTGCCGTAGAGACCCCAAGCTCCTCAAATCCCGTCATTCGCGAAAACTGCAGTGCGCTGATCAGGCTCTGTCCCAGCTCTTCGTGACGGTGCTCGACCCGCAGCACAAGATTGTCGTCGTCGATTGAGTGACGCAGCGGGGCGATCAAAAAGCGGTAGGTGTAAAACGCCAACAGCATCACGGCCAAGATCAGGCAGCCGCCGCGCTGAATCCGATCCATCTTGAGGAAGCGATCCAGCAGCAGGTCAATCGCCACCACGGCCAGCAGCAGCAGCAGCGCACGGGCCAGTCCGCGGGCCCACAGCCAGAGCCCTACGGCGCGGCGTAGCGTCCGCAGCCGGGAGACAATCGGTTCGGGGCCTGAGAGCGTTTCCGACAGGCGCGTGGGCAGCGTAGCTTGCGACATGGTTAACCTAACGTGAAATTACATCAACTTGTAGTGTTTTCGCACGGCCCATTCGACCCCCAACAGGCCGATCAGCAAGATCAGCGTGAAGCGGTTGTCCCAAAGTTCTGTCCAGGGGCTGATCGTGACGATCGTCTTCGTTCGATCGGGCAGGGCCTCGACGATCTCGTCCAGTTCGTGGACATCGTAAACCCGTGCCTTGTCGCGGGCCTCCTGATCATCGCCGGCGGAGATCTTGGCCATGCGCTCCAGCAAGGCACGATTGAGCCTCAGATCGCGCATTTCAACCTGTGACTTGGTGACGCTGAAATCGTGCGAAACGCGCACGATCTCGTTTGATTGGTCTCCGTCGAGTTCGATCGCGATTTGGTTTAGGCCCACCATGGTGGCGATTACGGTCCCGACGTATTCGCCGGGCCGGTTCTCGACCGCGACGAGCTTGACGTCTTGTATCGAGGGCGAGGCGCCTGGCCCCTTGAGCTTGGCGACCACCTCAGGCACCGTAAGCTTCTTGCGATCTCGGTCGCGGAGCGTTGCCCGCACGGTGATCTTATCGCCGACGTCAAACCGGCGAGCGCCCGTGTCGATGATGCCGCGGCGGCGGCTCTTGCTGACACGTCCTTCGACCAAAAACCGCACGGTCTGAATCCAAAAGGCATCGTAATACTCGGCGTTGTCACCGAGCTGACGCCAACGCCACGTATTGAATCCGACATAAACCACGCGGCCCGCGCCGGGCTCGCCCGTCACCAGCAGCGGGCGATTCGATTGGCCGCTGGCGCTCTGCAGACGGTTGCCGGTGTGTTCGATCAATACGCGGGCACCCTCGTACGCCTTGACGGCCGGAAAGCTCCAGTAGACGCCCGGCATGTGCTTCCAGATCTCCGCGTTGAGTTGGGCGTCGGTATCGAATCGCATGATCGGTCGGTCGAGATTCTCCGGAATGATTCCCAGCGGCTTGGCCTCGGTAAAACGAGCCAAGCCCCGCTTGATGCTCTCGCGGGCGATTTCGCCGAAACGGACCGGCAGCAGGCTGCGAATGCCGCGGGTGCGCGGGTTGGTCAGAAACTTGTTGGAAAACTTGGGGCCGGTCATATACAGCAGCCCGCCGCCTTCGTCGACGTGATCCTGGAGGATATCGAACCATTGCGTGGTAAAGCCCGACGGATCGGGGTCGATCATCAGAATCACGTCGTATTGTTCCAGATCCTTCTTTTGATACGGCATCTTCGTGATCAACGTGTTTCCTCGCTGCGGCATGTTGACGTCCATCGACTGAAGCCATACCGACAAGTCGAACTGATCGTGGCGCGTGAGCATCGCCTGTAACAAGCGGTAATCCCACTGGGGGCCGCCGGCAATCAACAGCACGCGGGCCTTCTTGTTGCGGACGTGAACCTGGATTTGGCGCTCGTTGTCGTCTTCGCGAGATTCGTGCTCGACGGATTTGACGCGCACATGGTAGGCGTAGCGGCCGAGAGTTTTTTGTTCGTGCTTAAAGATGACGGTGCTCGGGGTGCCGTCGGCCCGAAGCGAAACCGACATCGATCCGACGAGCCTTTTCTGATCGTTGCCGGGCTGTCCACCCTCGCGCTCGATCAGCCGCTCGTAAAGCTCGACCTGAACGGTTTGATCTCCGAGGCCGTTGGCCGAAATCGTTGCCTGAACGTCAAACGGATCGCCCTGCCAAACGTAGTCCTCAGCGCCGACTTCGACGACTTGAAGATTGCGCGGCGGGCTGGCGTCGCCCACGGCGAGCGGAAATATCTGGACTCCGCCCTTCTTTTTCGTCCGCTCCGCGGCAAACAGCGCGGCGGCCAGCGGATCGTCTCCCGCGGAGTTGTCCTGTCCGTCGGTGATCAAGACAATCCCGGCGATGGGGCTTCCGGCCACGCTGGCGATCGCCTCGCGAATCGCCCTGGCCAGATGCGTTCGCTTGCCCATTTTCCCCAGGCCCGTGTCTATCGCCACCCGATCCGACTCGTCGGCCGCGGGTGGCTCGTCGGCCAAAGGCTCCTCGGCGTCTGGATCTTCCTTCGCCGAAAGATCGTCTTCCGACTTGGGTTGGTGGAGCATGATGACCTTGAGCTTGCCTTTGGCTTTCAGGTCTTTGAGAAACTTGCCATCGTCGCGCCCAAGCAATTCGTTGACCAACTCCGCCCGTGTTATGCCGTTTTCGCGTATCTGTTCGATGCTGCGACCGGTGGCCTTGCACACCGTGTCGATAAAGCGATCGTTCAAATAGTAATCGCGATGCCCCATCGATGCCGAGTTGTCGATCAGCACGAGCACGTACGGCTCAATTACGCGTTTTCGCGAATGGGCCACCGCGGGGTCGAGAAAGATGGCGAACAGCAGCAGCGACAGCACGCTCACCCGCGTGACCGCCAGGGCAATGGCCACACGCTTGGGGCAGGTATTCAATTCGCGCAGGTAGAGATGCACGGTGCCGTAGAGAATGATCGCGGCGATCCCGAGAAAGATAAAGACTTGCCAAGACTGGGGTGCGTTCAGCAGACCGAACTTGATTTCCGCATTGGCGGGAATGTTGCTCGTATCAACCCCGAGAAAATCGAGGATTTGTAATTGGAATTCACGACTCACAGGATACTCCTCTGGTAACGCCCATCGCGGAAGTGGATAGTCGTCGTTCGCTCCGCGAACGTGACGTTTGGTTCGCGGAGCGAACCACGACTATCGCCTAATACCGATGGGCACTTCGCACCATCTTGATGTCTCGATGCCAAACCAACTTACCCGCGGGATCAAACTCCTTGATTCCCACGTTGTCGACGATCAGCGTGTTTCCGTTGGGCAAACGCTGCACGTCGTGCGGACTCGTCAGCCCGCTCTTGCTCCACACGACTTCACCCTCGGGGTCGTACTCGACCACTTGAGCGGCGTCCCCTTTGCCATCCTCGGATGCCTCTTCGTCGACCACCAGCGTGTTGCCGTTGGGCAGCCGCCGAACCGCCACCGGACGCTGGGCTTGGGCGAGCTTACGCACGATTTCTCCCGACCGATCGATTTCCGCGATCAGGCCCTTGCCATCCGCGAGCATCGCCACCAACGTGCGGCCCTCGCCGACACGTCGGGCGTCGAGGAAAGTGCCTTTCGGCATGGGAACGGGAATGATCCTGCCGGCCGGATCGACTTCGACCACTTGCGTTCCACAGGCCACCAAGATGTGCTCGTTCTTCAAACGCTCGATACTCGTCGGACCGCCCGGAACCGAGGCGTTGAGAATCAGGCGATCCGTTTCGTCAAATACCTTGATAAGCCTTCCCTTGCGCGAGGCGACCAGGCGATATCCGTTGGGCAGCCCTTGACAGGCCGAGGCGCCGCGGATGTCGTCGGCCAGAAATGTTTGGGTTCCGTCATCGGCCAGTTCCATGAGTTGGTCGTGGCCATCGATGGCGATCAACAGGCGTCCCAGTTCGACGGCAATCGCGTCACGCGACCGCTCAAGCTTTGCCTGCGGGCCTTCTTTTTCGACCCACACGCGCCACTTGTCGACCGACGGCTTGCGGGCCTCGGGCTTGGCGTAAGGAACGAAGCCAAATTGTTGCGAAGAGACGGCGCGTAGCGACGCAACCGCTTTACCCCGCACGATCGCGTCATCGCTGGAAAGCAATTCGACAAACGCTGCCAGCGAGCGACGATCGCCCACGTCGGCCAATCCGCGGGAGGCTTCGATTCGTACTCGGTCGCTGTTGTCGCCCAGCGCTGCGACGAGTGTGTCTGCCGCCTTGGCGCCGTCCAGTGTGACCAACGCACCGACGACGCTGACGCGGAGCGAGACGTTTTCGCTCTTCAGCGCTTCCTTAATAACGCTCGCGTCGTCAGGGCGAATCGTGCTGCGCAGCACCCTTTGGGCGGCGACAAGCAGATGCCGCGGAGGGTCTTGAGCGATCAGCTTCAGCAGCAGCGAAATCTCTCGCCGGTGCTGCCTGGCGTCGCTCTTGGTGTCGCTGTTTTCGCTGGTGCCGATGGCTCGCAGCCCGGCCTCGATGATGGCCAGTCGCTGCTGGCGCCCGTCGGGCGAAATCTCCGACCAGCTACCCGGGGTGCTCATCAGTAAGTCGAAACTGTCGAGGCCGGCCTTGGACGTCAGTTGCATAACGCCGATCTGGCGGACGAGCAGTTCGAGGCCCGCTGCCGGATTCGTTTTTTTCGCCTCGGCGGCAACCAAGAATCTCAGATCGGCGATCGCCGCGTCCGTACTGCCCATCTTGGCCAGCAGCCACATCCGCTCGCTGCGGGCGGCCAGTTGTGTGGCCGGGTCACCGGCGGTGACTTGCTTGTTCAACTGGGCGATTAGCTGCTCGATCGAACTGAGCGCCAAGATGCGGTCGATTCCCAGGGCGAACAGCCGCTGGCCGTTGCTGTACAAGTTACCCAGCGGGGCGTCGCCCGTTTCGGGGACGTGCATTTCACTGATGCGGCGACCGCTCGTCAAATCGATCCGCACGATCATGTCGCTGAACGGTACGAAGACACCCTCGGCCGTAACGCAGCCACGTCCCAGAACAACTTCGCTGTCAGCCTGCGCCATGGTCCACTCGCGCTTGCCCGTCTTCATGTCGAAGCCCATGATCTTATCGGCGCCGCCAAGCACCAGCCAACGACCGGCCGTGCCCAAAACGTGCCTGAATCCATCAGAAGGCGGGTCGTACTCGGGCTCTCCGGTGCGCCGATCCAAGGCGAAAATACGCTTGTGGTCCGAAGGCAACACGATCAGTTTTCCCTCGAAGGGAATCACCGTATCGACGTCGAATCCCTCGATATTCATGCCGCTGGTGCGGCCGGGCACATTGACTCCGGTGCCGCCCTGCACGCCGGTGCGCTGGTAACGCGTGGCCCAGCGAATCACGCCGGTGGCTCCGTCGACGGCGAATACGACCCCGGCGCCGCTGCCGACGTAGACGTCGCTACCGCGCGCGGCGACGCCGACCGTGGCAAACGATTTGACCCCGCCGGGCGGCTCGTCGCAGAGCAGCGTTTTCCAGACGGTGGGGGCCTCCCATGTCTCGTCGTCGATCTGCTTCGGCTCGATGGCATACAGCCACAGCGAACCGGCGTCGCGAACCGGGACGATCAGCCGCGAACCGAAGGGAATCGGCGCGGCGCAAAACACCACCGGCAGTTCATCGCCCGTTTCCGGGTCGCGGTCGCCGCCACGATGCCAGCGAATCAGCCCCTCGCGGGCGATCAGTTTGCCGTCGGCGTCTCTTTTTGTTTTTGGCTCCCAAGCGAACAGCCGGTTGCTGACGACGCCAAAGGTCGTCGAGCGAAAGCGCTGAAACTGGTCGACCGAAGTCTGCCTGCCGGGATCGCCCTCGAGCGTATACAGCACGCCGTCGACCATCGACATGGCATGGGAGATGTGGTCTCCGAACAACGCCACTTCTTGCCTCGTGCTGGGCTTGTCACCAGACACCTGAGGAGCGGCCCGATAGTATCGCAGGTTGGGGTTGGTTGGCTGCTGGGTTTGTTGATCTTCAAAGATCCAACTTTTCCACCATTTTCGCTCGCCGCTGACCGCGTCGTAACACATCAATAGCACGCGGGGCTTCTTCTTGTTTACGAATTCATCTTTCGGCGGATAGTGGTAACTTTTCACGTAGATACGGCCGTCTTCCATCAGCATCCGGCTGGTGGGAGTCCATTTTTTCGACCGCCAATTCTTGATGAGATCCTCGACGCTCACGCCAGGTTTCGTGGCCGCCGGATCGACAAACCGCCCACGACCGATTTGCACGGGCGGCTGCGGTTTGGCGGTTGCGGTCCCACTGGACGGCGAAGGCTGGAACAGTTCGCTGCTGCGCCAGGTGTCGTGCAATTGCATCCGCTCTGTCTTCGCCGGAAAGCCGGGCCCCAGCATTAGGCCGTTGCGAGCGGGCGAGCCGAGACGCATGGGCCATGTTTTGCTGGCGGCCAGCACCGCACCCGCGGAAATCTTATGCTCGGCGACGTCGGTCGTGACCAGTCGCAGCGCCAACTCTGAAACGCCGCCGCGGCCCAAACGGTTGAGCTGAGCCAAGGCGGCTTCGGCCGCCTCGCTGTCTCCCAGCCGGGCGTTGACCACGGCCAGACGCAGCAGCACCTGCTGCCGCGGAACCGACAGATCGGGATGTTCGCGGAGAATTTTTTCAAAGTATCGATTGGCGCCGACGAAATCGCGACGCTCCATCAGCAGGCAGCCGAGTTGAAACGCCGCTTCGTCACCGTGGGCGCTGTTGAAATATTTCCACACCGCCTCGGACAGCGCCTGTTCGGCGTCGCCGCCCCGAGCTTTTTCCAGCAGGCCCTGGGCCTTGCCATCGGCCGAAAGGCGGTAGATTTCCATGCCTTCGGGCGGAAGCTTGCGGATCAATCGCTCGACCTCGTGGGCCACCGACCGATAGGGCTGGAACGGTCGGCTTCCCGTGCCGGGCCGCCAGTCATCGATCAGGGGGGTCCACTGATCGTCGGGAAGCTTCATCAGGGCCATGGTTCGCTCGCCTTCACCTTCGCGCAGCCCTTCACGGCGAGCAACCTGATACTGATCGTCGAGGGCCTGCTGCAGGGCCAAGGTGGCGAGGTCGAATCGATCATCGGCGATGTATTCGCTGGCGCGGCGAAGCAACCGGTCGACGTCGCTGTCGGTCGACAGCGAGGGGCCTTTGGGAAACGGCCCGTCATCATCATCCGTCGTGTCGGCAACTTGCGCGCGACCAAACGTGGCTAATTGGGCCGAGGCGTCGGGCAACGCAAGGCCCCACAGCGCAGCGACGACGACCGCCGCCGCCGAAGCCCGTCCAGTGACAATGATCCAACTCGCACCAGCGCGACGATCCTTGGCGTTTTGCGTGGTCATGGTTGATCTCTTTTGTGTGAAATTGTCCGAAATTGTGAAATCGTAACCCGATGCGTAAGTTTTTAAGTTGCGCAAATCAGCCGCGGAGCGGCGGCATCAAATAGCCTGGGGCGTGAGCTAATTAAACTAAACTATTTTCCTCGCTTACGCTTCGGGTTAGGATTTCCTACCTTCGCCGGCCAAATGCCCAGGCCATGAGTTGCTCGCCGCAGAGCACCAGCACGGCCGCTGCGAGAATCCATTTCCAAAGCTCGGACCAGCCGCTTTCATCGCCTTTTGCCAGCGAGTCGACGCCCTGCTGAATCGACACGTGTTCTTCTCCGATCGAGTCGGTTAGTTTTTCTCGGCTGACCCGCACCAACCGTCCCTCGTGCGGGTCGATGTTTGCGGCGAACAGCTTGACGTCTTTCGTTGAATCCGCTATCCGCGATAACTTCAACTGATAAAAACCGTGGCGCTGGGTCTTGGAGTAGATCAACTCGAGCGTCCGCCCGCTGGAGTCCGGATCAGACAACACCACTTCCTTTTCATTCGCAGGATCGGTGATCTCGACCTCGTCTTTGTATTTCGACGAATCCATCTGAATCTCGATCGGCAGTCCCACGATTGCGTTGCCGTCGTCCGAATCGCGGCGCGACATATAGTGAATCATGTCCTGAAACATGAACACGTAGCTCTGGTCGAGCGGCCAGTCACTCCAGCCGCGGTCGACGGTCGTGGTCAGCATCAGCACGCGTCCCTTGCCAAAAGATTTTTCCACCAGCGCCGGAGATTGGTCCGCGTCGGTCCAGTGGTTGACCACCGAGACGCCCTCGGGAATCGTGCCGTCTTCCGACAGCGACACGCTCCACCAGCGAAAGATTTTGACAAATTGAGTCACGATCCCCAAATCACCGGAGAATATCTTCATAACCGGGTGGTTCAAGCTGGCGGGCGTCGGATTGGCCCAGACCTTGTGCGTTTCGTCGCCTTGGCGTGCTTCGAGCTTGGCCGGCAGCAGCCCCGCACCGTCCTTGTATAACAGATCGTTATACGAATCCTTGTCGACCTGATCGCCCAGTGCGACGAACAGCCCGCCACCCTCGGCAACCCACGCTTCGAGCGATTCAATCCGGTGTTCCGTTAATTTGTAGACGTTGCACAACAGCACGACGGCGTAATCGTCCAAGACGAGCGTGTCAAATTCGCTCTCGGCCATCACCTCGATCACGTTTCCCGACGGGTAATCGCCGGGGGGAGCCAAGGCGCGCTCAACGAAATAACTTTCCGTCTGCTCTTCGTCCGGCGATGGGTCGCCGTCGACGATAAGGATTCGCCGTCCGACACTTACGCGGGCGGCATAATGCCGGCGGTTGTCGATCGGCAGGCGGTCAGCCCCGGAGAGCGCGGCCTCGACACGGACAGGGCCGGGGTCTTGGAAGACGTAACGGAACGTCTTCGTTTCGCTCGTTTGGGGGTCGATGTGTCCGATGGTTTCTTTGAGCGTGGTGCCGTCGCCAATGACTAACTCGATCTCGACCTCGTCGACTGGTCGCTCGCCGGCGTTGAACACGGTGACCTCAAACTCCGCTTCGACTCCCACGATCACGGTATTGTTGGTCGGTTTGATGGAGGTGATGATCAGGTTTTCGACTTCGTCGCCGCCGATGTCCAACACGGCCACGCGCGGGGTCTTGTCACCTTCGTGCGAGATCTTTTCTGCGAGCCTTTTGACGACGCTGGAGATTTTCTCTTCCTCATCGACCTGTTCGGGCGAAACCCAATCTCCCTCGCGCAGATCGGTGATGACGTAGACGGCATAGTTCGTCGCATCGCCCTTGCCCAGCAGCGATTTCTCGATGGCTTGGAGCGTCGCGTCCAGCTTGGCCCTGGTGTCGGACGGCGTGATGCCGTTGACACGCTGTTCGATGTCGCCGAGGCTCTCTTCGGTCATCGGGCCGTCGTATAATTTGTGCTCGGGATCGGAGGTCAGGCGGATCGTGAGATAATCGTCAGACGCCTTGGCCGCGGAGCGCGTGGCCAGCTCGATCACGGCACTCTTGGCAACTTCGAGACCTGTTTTCGTGGTCCCGGCGGCTTGCACGCGCATGCTGGGCGAATCGTCAATCACCACGATGCGATGAACGCGAACGGAATCCATTCCTATTCTCGATAGGCTGTCGCTGTTCATAAAAGGCCGGGCCAGCAGCAGCCCCAGCAGCAAAATCGCCAGACAGCGCATCATCAGCAGCAGCAGGTTTTCCAGCAGAATGCGCCGGCGGTTGCGACGATTCGCCTCGAGCAGAAACTCCATCGCGGCCCAGTCGACGATTTTGAACTTTCGCCGATTGAGCAGATGAATGATGATCGGCACCGAAATCGCCGCCGCCCCGGCAAGGAACAGCCCGGGATTCGTCATAAAGCCGCTAAAGAACTGGAGCATCTCGCGGTCGTCCTCACTGGGTCAGTTTCTGTCCCCGGTCTTGCCCACCGAGCTTGACGGCAGCACGTCGTCTTGAAAACCTAAAAGCGGTGTTTCATCCTTGATGTGCGCTGGCGAAACGCCAAATAACTCGACAGCGCCGCGTCCAGCGGTTCCTTGGTGTTTAGCAGCACGTAATCGATTCCGTTGACCGAGCAGGCCTTGCGCACCGCCTGGCGAAAACGATCGACCGTCTCCAGGTAGCTCTTGCGCAGTGCCCGCGGCTCGATGTGCAGATCGATGTCCATCTCCAGCCCACGAAACAGCGTGTTGTCCTGAAACGGAAAGGTCAACTCGTCGTCGTGCATGACGTGAAACACAACCACCTCGTGCCGCGCGTGGCGAAAATTCTGCAAAGACTTCTCCAGCGTCGGCAGGTCGACGAACAGATCCGAAATCAACATCACCATGCCGCGCTTGCCGATTTGCTGGATCAGATCGCGAAACACGTTACCCACGTCGGTCTTGTCATCCGGCTCGGTTTGCTGCAGCTCGTGCATGATCAGCTTGCGATGGCTGGGATGCGTGCTGGCCGGCAAGTTACGCTGAATCTGCGTGTTAAACGTCACCAGCCCCACCGCGTCTTGCTGCTGCTGCATGAAGTGGGCCATGCAGGCCGCCAGCGTGGCGCCGTAATCGAACTTGCTCATGCCCGGCCGGTCGACGCCGCTGCCGTAGCGCATCGACTTGCTGCAGTCGAGCAGCATCGTACACTTCAGATTCGTCTCTTCCTCGTATTGCTTAATGTACAGCCGGTCGGTCTTCGACCAAACTTTCCAGTCCAGATGCCGCAGCTCATCGCCCGGCGAGTATTCCCGATGCGTGGCAAATTCCACCGCAAAGCCATGATACGGGCTGCGATGTTGCCCGGTCATAAACCCCTCGACCACCAGCCGAGCGCGCACGTCGAGCTTCTTGATCTTGTCCAAGACCAGCGGATCGAGATAGTTTTTTCCTTCGGTCGCGACCATGTGGGAAGTTGGGATTTATGATTGGTGATTGATGATTTGGGATTGTAAAGCCGCGACCAGTGGTCGCGCCGGATGCTGCCCGCTGGCTACTTATTAAACGCCGGCGCAACTTCCGCGGCGACGTCGCCTTCGCTGGCCTTTTCGGCCACTGTGGCCAGTAACTGGTCGATCACGCGATCGGGCGTCACGCCCTCCGACTCGGCCGTAAAGTTGGTGATGATGCGATGCCGCAACACGGGATGCGCCACCGCCTTGATGTCGTTGGTGGTGACAAAATACCGGCCTTCGAGCACCGCGAGGGCCTTGCCGCCCAACAGCAGATTCTGCACGCCACGCGGACCGGCACCCCAACTCAGCCACTCCTTGATGAAATCGGGCGCGTCGCTTTCGTGAACCCGCGTCGCCCGTACCAATCGCAGGGCGTAGTGAACTACGTGCGGGGCGACCGGCACGCGCCGCGCCAGATCTTGAAACTGGAGTATCTTCTCGGCCGACAGCACCGAGGAGACCTCGGCGGTGAACGGAGACGTGGTCGTCTCGGCGATGCGATACTCTTCGTCATAGCCGGGATAGTTCACGAAGACCTTGAACATGAAGCGGTCTTGCTGTGCCTCGGGCAAGGTGTAGGTGCCTTCCTGTTCGATCGGATTCTGGGTCGCCAGCACGAAGAACGGGCGGGGCAGCGGATGCCGCTCGCCGCCGATGGTGACTTGCTTCTCCTGCATGGCTTCGAGCAGCGCGGCCTGGGTCTTGGGCGGCGTGCGGTTGATTTCGTCGGCCAGTATGATGTTGGCAAAGACCGGCCCACCGAGGAACTTAAAGGCTCGCTCGCCGGTCAGCTTGTCTTCCTGGATGACCTCGGTGCCGGTGATGTCCGAGGGCATCAGGTCGGGCGTGAATTGGATGCGGTTAAATGACAGGTCGAGGCATTTGGCCAGCGTGCTGACCATCAGCGTTTTGGCGAGTCCCGGCACGCCCTCCAGCAGGCAATGGCCGTTGGAAAATATCGCCAACAGAAGCTGCTCGACGACTTCGTCTTGGCCGATGATCACCTTGGCCATTTCTCCCCGAATCGTGGCCATGGCTTCCTTGAATTCGCCCAGGGCCTGCATATCGGCGTCACTTAGCTGCGCGGCGATCGGTTCATTCTCAGACATTCAAACCTCGCGGGGTTAATAAACTCTAGGGTGATGATTTACGGGGATGACGGTGGTTCGTGATGCATGTCTACCGCTGAAAAACGGGCAGAAAGCCGTAGGGGAGCTGCAAGCTAACGATGGCGATCGCGGTTCCGTAAGAAGGACCGACGCCGTCGCCGTTCCAACTGCCGGCGGTTTGCCCCTGCGACTTGTCCTGCAACGCGAGCAGGTCTTTTCGCAGCATGGGATAAAACAATTCCCAGTTCTTGTTCTCCTTGGTGCTGCTGAGATACATCCCCTGGGAAGCATAAAAGAGCGCGTAATAGCGATGCCCCCCGCCGAGGCTCGTCCCGCTGGAGCGGATCATCTTGACCATGTACTTGAGCGCCTTCTTGGCGACCGGATGGTCGGGCTGTCCGGCATTGTACATCGTGGCCACGGCCGCCGCCGTGATGGCCGGCCGGCTCCCGCCAGATCCGACACGATAGCTGATGCCACCGTCGGAATTCGAACTCTTGTCGATATAGTCCATCGCCCGTTTGCGAACGGACGACGGCACCCTGATGCCCGCGTTGCGACAGGCCTTCAGGCCGTGAATCTGTGTCACGGTGACCGAGCCTTCGTCGCTGTGCGCGGTCGGCTGATAATACCAGCCGCCGGCGGCCGATTGACTCTTAGTCGTCAGGACGATGGCCTTCTCCAACACCCTCTTGATCTCCTTTTGCTTGGACGTATCGCGCTCCATCCCGTAAACCTCGGCCAGAAACAACATGGCGAAGCCGTGGCCGTGCATGACGCTGCGCTCTTCCCCGACATTGGCGATCAGCCCGTTGCGATTGCGCTTGGCCGTCTTGAGCAGAAAATCCCGGGCGCGGCTCACATTCGACGAGTACTTGCCCTCGACGGGTGTATTGCCCGCCGACAAGAACGCCAAGCCCGCCAGGGCCGTCATGGCCGTTGGATATCCACCGCCGTAGCCGCGTCCGCTTCGCCAAGATCCGTCCGCACGCTCCTGCGTGCGGGCCAGGTAGGCCAAGCCTCGCTTGACCGCCGTCTCGACCTCAGCGGTGACCATGTGGGGCCGCCCGAGGTTACGCTTGGGCACAGAGAGCTTGGGGCCCTCCGCTTGAGCCAAGGCGAACGAGGGCGCCGCGGCCAGCAGCAAGAGCAGGCAGGCCGTTGTTAATGTTGGTTTGATACGCAGCGAACCGACGGGGCGTTTCAGGGAGATTGGCATCCGCATCCATATTTCTCCTTCGTACGGGCCGACAGGCAGGGCACCTGTCCGGCGGTGTGCGATACAGGGACGAACCATTCAGACTTATCGCCACGCAGACGGTTCGGACAAAGCAACTTATAAGTCCGTGCAATCGCCATAAACCGCCATTATACACCAAGTTATCACCATTACCAGACGCAACAGCCCCGCCGCCAAACATGACGCCAAACAGCAATACCGCTGGTCTCACGTTTGAGCGGCAGCGCTATTGGCCAACGGTTGGACGCTTTGGGCCGAGGTTTAGTTCAAACAACCCGAATGTAAAATCTGCGTAACATATCCGGGCAATAGGATTGATACCGCTTGGAGACGATCGACCAAGATGCTCACCTGGGGGGTAATAACGGCCCAAACACCCGACGTCGAGCCCCAGCGCCGCTGGAACGACGGTCCCGACGGCCTCCTACAGACTATCATAGGCGGAATTACCAGCGGCCTTACGGCCGCCGCTCGCCAGGGGCGGTATAATTCCGAAGCTGTTTTTGAGGCGGTCCTACGGCAACCCTCCGTCTGGCCGAGGTGGCCGGACTTTACACGGGCCGTTTCGTAGAACAAAATAGAGCGATCAGGTAACCTAGTGGCAGCCGCCGGTTTCGCGAGCGCGGAACCGCGGGGGTGCTGCGCGCGTCTACAGGTTGCGAGGATCGGCGGCATCCTGTGTCGCAGAGCGTCAGTTCCAGCAGCTTACATCCACAGCTCTCATCTCGAGGCCCAAAGAGGGGAATTCCATGAAACGCTTTTACCCCGTGTTCGCCGCGTCGCTGAGCGTCTCGGTAGCCGCAGCCCTGCTGCTTCCGCCGATCAACGCCGAGCAGAAATTCGCCCTACAATTCAAGGACAAAATCGCAGAGAAGGTCGCGGTCAAGGCAGACGACTCGACCACGAAAACCGGCGGCGCTACGCCGGTCGCGGTGCCCACGGCCTCGCGGAAGCTTTCCGACACCATTCAATTTCACATGCCCGGCGGCGACGTATTGGTGGGGAAAATGTTGGCCAAGCAGATTACCGTGGCCACCGAATTCGGCACGCTGACAATTCCCACCTCGCAGATTCGCAGCTTTGTGCCGGGGCTTAGCAGCCGGCCGGAATTACTCAAAGAAATCGAGGACTTGATCGCCAAGCTCGGCTCGGATGACAGCGCCGAGCGAGATCGGGCCCACAAGGATTTGGCTGCCTTGGGCGACGATGACGGCCATAAGGTGGAAGGTGAACTGCGAAGAAACAAGGGCGACGCCAATGCCGATCGGGCAAAACACATATCCACACTGCTCTCGGAGTTCGAGAAGAAACAGACCGCTGCCGAGCAACTTGGCGAGGGTGTCACCCAGGTTTGGGTTCGCGAGGATACGGTGGTGACGACCGACTTTACGGTCGTCGGCAAGATCTCGCCAACCACGTTTCAGATCAACACCCAATACGGCACGCTGACGGTCGCTTTGGCCAAGATCGATCACGCGGTCCGCGCCGGCCAGGGCCGCGAGGAATTCACCAAGATCGTCGACGTAAGCGGCCAGCACCTGATGCAGCGCGGCTATAAAAAATCGACGATTCAGGTGCAGCAAGGCGATCAGGTCAGCGTGACCGCCAGCGGCCAGATCACCATGTCGCCTTGGGGCAGCAGCACCCGCAGCACGCCCGACGGTTCGAACAATTGGGGCCAGTACCAGGGTTTTCCGGCCGGCTGTTTGGTGGCCAAGATCGGCAACAACGGCAAGCCGTTTCGGGTCGGCTCGAATCTGAAGTTCAAGGCCAAGAAGTCGGGCACGATCTACTTCGGCATCGCCATGAGCAGCGGCCAAGCCTCGTCGGCGTTCCCGGGGTCGTACAAGGTGAAAACGAAGGTTACGCCGGTTAAACAATGAGAGAACGATACTCGTTCGGCCGCGCGGTAGGTTTTCGTTAGCTGTTTTAGCTGTTGGCGATTAGCTGTTAGCCATTAGAAAAAGGGTGGGTTCCGATGACTATTTCCAGGGCGATTTGGACGTTGCTGTTTGTTGTTTTGCTGGTTCCCGCCGCAAGAGCCCAAGAGGCGGCCGAGCGGGGGAAAGCCGTGGCGGAAGAGCAGACTCGGCGGGCCTTGCAACAGATCAAGGCCCGGCAAGCGGCGGAGTTGAAGGCGAAGGCGATTGTGGCCGAGAGCAAGACGAAAGCGGCGGCAGCGGACGGCGCGGCCGCCAGCGACGGCAGCGCGGGCGATCCGTTCGGCAAAGAGGTCAAGCCGCCGGCGGAGTCGAAAAAGAAGGCCCCAGACGACAAGGCCGACCAGCAGCCGGCCCCGACCAAGCCGCCGGTCGATCCGCAGCTTGTAAAATTTCATCTTCAAAACGGCTCGACCATTAGCGGCCGTCTGACCATCAAGCACATCACCATGGAAACGCAGTTCGGCACGCTGAAGATTCCGATCGCCAAAATCAAAAGCATCACCCCCGGCCTGGGCAGCAACAGCCAGTTAGGCAACCAAGTCAACGGCTTGATCGAAAAGTTGGGCAGCAACGTATTCGCCGATCGTGAAACGTCCGAAAAGGAATTGTTGGGCTTCGGGCTGCCGGTTCGCGACGCCCTAAAACGTCGTCTGGGCGGCAGCAACGAGGAACGCCAGCGTCGTTTGAAGAAGCTGCTCACGGCGCTCGCAGAAATTGCCGCCGAGCAGGACGAAGAGTTCGCCCCCAGCGCGGCGACTTGGATCGAGCGCGACACGGTCGAGACCACCAAATTCACCGTCTACGGAAGCATTTCGCCCAAATCGTTTCAGGTCCAGAGCAAGTACGGCCTGTTGACCGTGAAATTGGGCGACATTCTCACCGCCACGCGCGACTTCGGCGTGCCGCAAGTGATCCGCCGGCTGATCAGCATCGACCAGAAAAACCTGGTGCAACGCGGCTACAAGAATTCCGGCATTCGAGTCGAAAAGGGCGACAAAATCACGATTTCCGCCGACGGCACGCTCGCCATGACGCCTTGGGGAAGGGGCAGCCGTTACATGTCGACGCCCGCCGGCGGGTCGCGTTACGGCACCTACAAGAACGGAATCCTCGGCGGCACGCTGATCGCCAAGATCGGCAGCGGCAGTGAATTCAAGATCGGCACCGAGCATCGCTTCGTGGCCCCGACCAGCGGAGTGTTGCAATTCGCCATCGCCATGCAGCAAGGTTTTTCGGACTCCGGTAACCAATTCCCCGGCACCTACAACATCCGCATCAAAGTCGAAAAAGCGGCCACCAAATAGAAGCGGCATCTTCCCTGGCCCGCATCATCGCAAGACATTACGGTTGCCCTGCTTCTACTGCTTATTCTCCAACTTCTTTTGTTCCGAAAACCCCCAGCCCTGGCCGGCAGGCCGGGGTTTCGCGGCCCAAGCATCCGCCCGGCAGGCGGAAGCTACTTTGTTTCTGCCAGGGCAATCACTGCGAAGGCTGTGGCAATCAGCGGATCGTCTTCGCGCATTCTGGCTACGTCGCTCGCCCAGTGACCGTCTTCTTGCTGACCCTTGGCGAGGAAATCTCTGATTCGCTTACCGCGAGAGTTTCTCTCTTCCGGCGGTAAATGCACCAACACCTTGGACAGCATGGCGCAGTGATAATACACTAGCCCCGCGCTCCAGCGGCTGGACGCTTTCGAGGGCTTGAAGCCGGGCACCTCGTCGACCCGCTTGTGGCGGACGAGCCAGGCGACGGCGGCCTTGAATCGCGGATCTTCGGCCGCCGCGCCGCAATAGACGATCGCCCGCAATCCATCGCAGGTGGCCGTTCCATAGCTCCGCGGCTGTGGTGTTTCGGCATCGCTCGTGCCGGCCTTATTCGCGGTCCTGTTCGCGTCGGGCGAGAAGAAGAAGCCGCCGTCTTGGGGAAAGTTTTGACATCGCTGGGCCCATTGTCGGGCTCGTGTCAATGCGGCGGGTTTCTCGTTGTGCTGGCATCCATGCAGCGCCTCGAGCGCCATCGCCGAGACTGAAATGTTCGTGCCCGAGGTAATCGGCGGCGTGGCGTGCTCGGCGCGAACCACATCCCAACCGCCGTAGTGAATGCTGTCGGGCTGCCAGTTCTGCCGCTCGGTCAATTGATCTCGAATGAGGTCATCGATCAGCTTCTCTCGCAGCGCCCTCGGCAAAGGCAGCCTTATCCGATCGACCGCAATCAGCAGCATCGCGCCGCCGTAGGTCGGATAGGCCGGTGTGCCGTCGGGGTCACAGACGTAGCCGTACTTTTCGATTCCCGGCTGCAGAAAGCCCACCGCCCGGCCCGCCGCCGCGTCAACATTCTCGCCGCGCGGCGTGTTTAAGTGACTCAGTGCGTACAGCACCAGCGCCGTGGTGGCGGCCCCGCCCTTGAGCTGTCCGTAGGTTTTTGATCGCCAGGCGCCGTCGTCATCTTGGGCGGCGAGCAGGAATTTGACGCCGGCGGCAAGCGGGCCGACTGGGTTTTGTGGTTGCTTCTTGTCATCAACCGGCCCGTCATCAGCTGGCCCGTCATCAGCTGGCTCGTCGACAGCGCGGACAACCGGCTCTTTCTCCTCGCGCCGCGGCGCTTCGCAGCCGTGTTGAGTTGCCAGAAGAAGCACGGCGACGGCCGGGAAGAGAAGGATCATTCCAAGCCGAAGAGACGAATTTGTCATTGCGGAGCCGCCGTGTCCCCACGGCGATGAACGTCATATGTCATTGGTATTTTGTCATTGACGACACGTGACTGACAGCAATCGTCTCGTACTCTACTCCTGCGAAATGGGCAACATGCGATTGGGAGCCGACAGAATCAGCACGGCCGCGGCGGTGCAGAAGACGCGGCTGGTCATGCAGTGATGTCCGGTCCAACTGCCGTCGCTGTTTTGCACACCAACGGTGCGATCTCGCACGAGCGGATACCAACGTTTCCAGTCCTCGCCGCCCGACTGGAGCATCGTGTCGGTGATCAGAAAATGGGCCAAATAATCCTCGCCGCCCGCCTGGGCGAAGGCCCGGTTGTCGTGTTTGATCAGATTCAGCGCATTTTCCACAGCTTTTCTGGTCACCGGTTCGTACTTCTTTCCCATCGCGTAAAGCACACGGATGCCGGCAGCGTCTCGATACAGCATTTGCATCCAGTTTCGCGAATCACGCGCGCCGTCCATCTGATTCATCAAGTGTTCGGCGGTCTTGTTGGCCGACCCCTGCACCTCAAAGCCGGCCGAGTATGAGCCCCGCAGACAAACCCAGCCCATCACGGTGCCCAGCGTCGGCACATACGAGTCTTGGCCCCAGGAACCGTCGGACTGTTGGGCTCTGCTGATGGTGTCGATCAGCTTGACCAGCGAACGCCGGGCTTCGTGGTCGTTGGCGGTTTCGCCGACCACCTGGCTGAGAAACAGCGCGGCGAAAAAACTGGGGGCGTAATAGCCGAACTCGCTCTGCAATTGAGTGCGGGTTTTCCCGCTCACGTCGGCTCCGCGGCTCATCTTGCGGACATGCTTGACGACATAGGTCACGATTTGGCGCAATTCGCGGTTGCGTGGCCCTTCGGTCAGCGTGTTGCCCTGGGCCATGAACGCCAATCCGACAAACGACGAAATGCCCACGTCCGAAGGCTGGCCAATGTCGTTTCCGTAGCCACCGTCGCGGTTCTTCGCCGTCAGCAGAAACTTGTTGCCTTTTCGCACGGCCGCCTTCGATGCGGTGGTCGTTTCCTGAAAACTCCACCTTCGGTGGCGTCGCCGTTTTAATGCGGGCAGCCGCTGTGAGTCGGTCTTGCTCGCCGCCAGAATCGTGCCGCGGGCAACCAATTCTTCGGCATTGATGCCGGCGTCGGGGCGGTCGAAGAGCAAACCGCCGACGATTACCAGAAGAATAGTCAGCTTCCATCGACTGGGAATTCGCGTCATGTCACACCTCGTCTGCGCGTGATGCGGTGTTGAGCCGCAAGCGACGATTCCGCTCGCGACGGGTTGGCCCCCTATGCGACTTCATTCTACGCTTCAGCACGACGGATGGCTAGCTCGGTTCAAAGTATCCGCAGGGTCGGCGCGGCGAAATGGGCCATTGCAGCGTCGCTGCCGAGGTTATTCCTGTGAAATCGGCATCATGCGATTGGGAGCCGAAAGCACCAGTAGGGCGGCGGCCGTGCAAAAGGTGCGGCTGGTGATGCAGTGATGGCCGGTCCAACTGCCGTCGGCGTTTTGCACCTTGACGATGCGATCTCGCACGAGCGGATACCAGCGTTTCCAGTCTTTGCCGCCCGACTGCAGCATGGTGTCGGTGATTAGATGAAAGGCCAAAAACTCCTCGCCGCCGGCCTGGGCGAAGGCCCGGTTGTCTCGCGTGATCAGGGTCAGCACGTTTTCCACGGCCTTTTTGGTCACCGGGTCGTCCTTCTTTCCCAATGAGTAAAGCACGCGAATCCCGGTGGCTTGCTTGTACAGCGTGTGCATCCAGCTTCCCGAGTTACGCTGGCTGTTCATCTGACTGACCAGGTGCTTGGCGGTCTTGTCGGCCGCCGCCTTGACTTTGAAGCCGGCCGAGTAGGAGCCTCGCAGGCTGACCCAGCCCATCACCGTTCCCAGCGTTGGTGCCCACGAACCGCGACCCCAAGAACCATCGGACTGCTGCGCTTTGCTAATCGTGTTGACCAGCTTGACTAGCGCCTGTCGGGCGTCTCGATTGTTGGCATCTTCGCCGACCACCTGGCTGAGAAACAACGCGGCAAAAAAACTATGGGCATAATAGCCGATCTTGCGCTGCAGTTGGGTGTTGGTTTGCCGGCTAACGTCCGAGGTGCCCGACATCTTGCGGACCTGCTTTATGATGTATTCTGAAATCCTGCGCAGCTCTCGACTGCGCGGCCCTTCCAGCAGCGTGTTGCCCTGCACCATCAACGATAACCCGACAATCGACGAGACGCCGACGTCCGAGGGTTGGTCGACGCCGACGTCGACCCCGCAGCCGCCGTCGCGGTTGATTGTTTTGAGCAGAAACTTATTGCCGTTTCTGATGGCGGCTTTCGACGCCTTCGTCGTCTCCTGAAAGCTCCACGGTTTCGGGCTTCCTCGTCGCCTGAGCGAGGGGAGCGGCCTGGCGACCGACACACCCGCGAACGGCGCCGCGCGACGGGCCGCCAATTCGTCGGCGCTGACGTCGGCGTGGGGGCGATCGAAGAGCATAGCGCCGGCGATGAGCAGGAGGATAGCCAGCTTCCATCGATTCGATATGCGTATCATGTCACTCCTCGTATGCGCCTGGTGCGGGGGCTAAACCGCAAGCGATGATTTGGATTCACATTACGATCGGCCACGAATCGCCATTAGACTCGCCCGAGGGGCATCGGGTCAAGCAAAGCCGCTTGGCGGCCGGTGCAGGTTGGTCGCGTTTGGTGGCCGAAAAGTTTCCTCGGCGAGCCATTTCAACATCGGCGGCCGGTAATCACGCCGACATGTTACTTGCACGCCGGTGGAAAATCCGTCAAACTTTACGCAGTTTGCGACGTTTCGGGTATACTGGGCGAGGGGAATGCCGGGCATTGAGGGCGATTCTACAGATTTTACTCCCAACCGAGGCTGGAGGTTGCATTGGATCACAACATCTGGAAAAGCATCACTCGCACTCTGTCGCACCGCTCTCGTCTTCGTCGCAGCAAGATGTCGGCGGATCGTCGCGCGCGTTCATGGACCAGCTCGCTGGAATCGCTCGAATCGCGGCAATTGCTGGCCACGGTGTTGGGCACTGGCAGCGCCGCGCTGTTGGGTCGCGACCTGACCGACGTCGACGACGTTCACAACGAGGGCGCCTATAGTCCGCCGGGCAATTTCGGTGGTTTCGACGCCCGCTTCTTTTCCAGCGACGAGCCGGGCTTCGGTGGCGGGGAATCTGCCTTCAACGTGTTCGACAATGCCGTCGGCGGCGGAAACGACAAATGGTGCTGCGGCAGCAGCTTTCCGCAGATCGTCGGAGCTGAGTTTTCGCAGGCCGTGCTGCTGACCCATTTTACCGTCGCCTCGGGAAACGACACGGCAGCCCGACGCCCCCGGGTGTGGACCATCGACGGATCGAATGACGGCGAAAACTGGACGACGATTTTCTCGCAAAACAATCCCAACGCGCCGGTCTGGAACGCACACAATCAGGTCATCCGCTTCGACGCCGGCGATGATTTTCCCGTGCAGGCCGCCGCCTACACGCACCTCCGCATGAAAACCCTCGCTACGGGCGCGGTCGGCGGAGGTTTTTTTCAGGTCAACGAAATCGAGTTTTTCGGCGACGTCGGGCTGACGGTCGTCGGCTCGACCCCGGAAGACGGCGCCATCCTCGGCAGTTCGCCGGCGGTGGCCACGATCGAATTCGGCCTGGACTATAAGCCTTCGACGGTCGATGCGGGCGATCTGACCGTCGACGGCCAGAGCGCGACGGGCTTTCGTCTGATCGATGCGAAAACCATCGAATTCGATTTGCCGGCCGTCGGCGGCGGCGAGCACACGCTGGCGATCGCGGCGGGGGTAATCGAAGCGCAGCAGGCCGGCCTCCCGGCGGTGCTGCCGTTTTCGTCGACCTTTATCATTCCCGCGGCGCCGACGGTGATCAACACACCGGCCAGCAACATCGGCGCCTTCGGCGCCCAGGTCGGCGCCGAGGTGATCGACACGGGCGGCGACGAGCCGGAGGTGTTCATCTACTGGGGCGACGCCCCCGGCGGAACGAATCCGGGCACCTGGGACGGCGTGATTCCGCTCGGCACGGGCGACGGCGCGCTGGTCAGCGGCCTGAGTAACCTCGTGCATAACCGCCAATATTACTATCGGGCATTCGCCTCGAACGCGGCGGGCAGCGCCTGGGCATCGAACACCGCGACATTCACCACGTTGCCGCTCACGCTGCCGGCGATCGCCACCGAGCCGATCTCGACCATCGGCGCGTTCGCCGCGGAAGTTTCCGGCCGCGTAACCGACACGGGCGGCGATGTGCCCAGCGTGACGATCTTTTTCGGCACCAGCGACGGCGGCACCGACAAACTCGCCTGGGACTCGGCCATCGGTATCGGCGAGCGGGTTGACGAATTCTCGGTCACGGTCGACGGCCTGCGATCCGAGACGCAGTATTTCGTTCGCGCGCTGGCTGCCAATGCCGCCGGCGAAAGCTGGTCGGCCGTGTCGCGCAGCTTCACCACGATCGACGCGCCGCTGCTTCAGATCAGCGAGTTGATGGCCAAGAACGACTCGACGCTCACCACCCGCACCCGTGCGTCGGCGGGCGATGCGTTCCGCGGCGAACAGAAAACGCCCGACTGGATCGAGATTGAGAATCTTACTTCTCAAGCGGTCGACATCGGCGGCACCCACCTGACCAACAATCGCGGCGACGAGACCCAATGGCGATTTCCGGCCGGCACGACCATTCCCGCCCGTGGCCGGCTGGTGGTTTTCGCCTCGGGCCAGAACATCCTCGATCCGGCGTTGGACGAAAAAGGTTTTCTGCACACGAATTTCAGCCTCGACGTTGACGGTGAATACCTGGCGCTGACCTCGGGCGATGGCACGGTGATTCACGAATACGCACCGGGGTTTCCGTTTCAAATCGCCGACGTCTCGTACGGCATTCACACCGGGCAGTTCCGTTATTTCGCCACGCCGACGCCCGGGGCGGCCAACTCGTCGAACTTCACCGATCTGGTCGCCGACACGACGTTCAGTGTCGACCGCGGCTTCTATGACGCGGCCTTCGAGGTCGAGATCAACTCGAAAACACCCGACGCGACGATTCGCTACACGCTCGACGGCACCCCGCCCAGCGAAACTCGCGGCACCATCTACAGCGGGCCGATCACGATCAACAAGACGACGACGCTGCGGGCGATGGCCTTCAAGCCCGGCTTTGAATCGACCAACGTCGACACGCAGACTTATCTCTTCCTGGCCGACGTCGTGAAGCAGAGTCGTGCCAGCACGATTGCGGCCGGCTTCCCGAGCAGTTGGGGCCGCTTCAGTTCCGATTACGGCATCGACACCGACGTCGTCGGCCCGAACGATCGCTTCGGCGGCCGTTACGTCGATCGCATCTTCGATTCGCTGACCTCGATTCCGACGCTGTCGCTGGTGATGAACATCGACGACATGTTCGGATCGAGCGGCATCTACACAAACGCCACCTCCAGCGGACCGAGTTGGGAACGGGCCACCAGCGTCGAGTTGATTCAGCCCGACGGTGGCGGCGAGTTTCAGATCGACGCCGGCATTCGCATCCAAGGCGGAGCGTTTCGTGGTGACGGGCTGACCAAGAAGCACGGTCTGAGGCTGTTGTTCAAGAACATCTACGGCGACTCGAAGCTGCGGTTTCCCTTGTTCGGAGATGACGCAACAGACAGGTTCGACACGATCACGCTGCGGCCCGAGGCAAACGACGGCTGGTCATGGTCTGCCGCGGGCGGCCAGCCGCAATACGCGCGTGACGAGTTCGGCCGGCGAGTCCAGCTAGCGATGGGACAACCCAGCTCGCACGGCAATCGCGTCCATCTTTACATCAACGGTATTTACTGGGGCGTTTACAATCCGGTCGAGCGGCCCGACGCGGGCTTTGCAGCCTCGTACTTCGACGTGCCGAAAGAAGACTGGGACGGCATCAACTCCGGCAAGGCAATCAACGCCTCGACCGATTCAGCCCGCCGCAACCGCACGCTGACGGCCTGGGGTACGCTGCTCTCGCGGGCATCGGCGGTGGCCGGCGCGCGCGATGAAGACGCCCGCACGGCCGCCTTTCAGCGCATCCAGGGGAATAACCCCGACGGCACGCCGAACGAGAGTATTCCCGACTATCTTGACGTCGACAACATGATCGACTACCTGATCGTCAACTACTACGGCGGCAACGCCGACTGGCCGCGGAAAAACTACTACGTCGGCCGCGACAGCGGACCGGACAGCACGGGCTTCAAGTTTTTCATGTGGGACGCCGAGTGGTCGCTGTTTCTGCGATCGAATAACGGAGCGAGTCTGATCAACAACGGCAGCGGTGTGGCGGCGCCGTTTCAGAGCCTGCGGGCCAGTGCGGAGTTCCGGCTGCAATTCGCCGATCGAGTTCATCAGCATCTGTTCAACGGCGGCGCGCTATACGTCGACCCGGCCAATCGGCAGTGGGATCCCGATCATCCGGAGCGCAACGTGCCCGCTGCGATCTACATGAGCGTGATCGACGAGGTGCGAGATTCACTGGTGGCCGAGTCGGCTCGCTGGGGAGACCAACATCGCTCGACGCCCTACACACCCGATGCCGAGTGGCAAAGCGAGTTGAACCGGCTGCTGACTTCCTGGTTCCCCAACCGCTCGCGCGATCTGCTCAACCTGTTCCGGCAAACCAACCTGTATCCCAGCGTTGATGCGACGACGTTCAGTCAGCACGGCGGAGAGATCGAGTCCGGGTTCCCGCTCTCAATGACCGCGCCCGGCGGTGGAACGATCTATTACACGACCGACGGCAGCGACCCGCGAGTGCAAGGCGGCGCGGTTGCTCCCGGGGCATCTCGCTACGACGGAGCGGTGACGCTCAACATCAGTTCGCAGGTCAAGTCCCGCGTGTTGCGTAGCGGCCAGTGGAGCGCGCTGAACGAAGCCACCTTTCTGGTGCCGGTGCCGACGATTACGGTCAGCGAGATTCAGTTCAATCCGGCCGGAAAACCAGGCAGCGGCTTTGACAACGATGAGTTTGAGTTCATCGAAATCTACAACTACGGCGATCAGACGGCCGACCTGAGCGGCGTGCAATTTGTCGGCGGCGTACATTTTGACTTCGCCAGCAGCGAAGTAACCAGCCTCGCGGCAGGCGAGTACGCCGTGGTCGTGAGAAATCTCTCGGCATTTTCGGACCGCTACGACGCAGGCGCCATCCGCATCGCCGGCCAATTCCAACTCGATAGCAAGTTGGACAACTCCGGCGAAAAGATCGAGCTGCGCGACACTTTCGGCCAGGAGATCGCCGTATTCTCCTACAAGGACAACTGGTACAGCCTGACCGATGGCGACGGGTTCTCGCTCTCCCAGACAAGCCCCGACGACACGGCGGTCGACCTCGACATCAAGGCAGCCTGGCAGCCCAGCAGCCGGCTGCATGGATCGCCCGGCACGGCCGATTCGGGCGAGGCGCCGGCGCCCGGCTCGATCATTTTCAACGAATTGCTGACACGCACCGGCGTCAACGACAACGACGTGGCCGGTGATGCGATCGAATTGTTCAATCGCTCCGGCGCGGCGATCAACATCGGCGGCTGGTTTTTGTCGAACGACGCCGCTGTTCCGGCAAAGTACGAAATCGCGCCCGGCACCATGATTCAGGCCGACGGATTTGTCGTGCTGCGCGAAGAGCAGCAGTTCGGCAATCCCGACGCCCCGGGCGCGTCTGAAGTTTTCAGCCTCAGCCAATTCGGTGGGCAACTCACGCTCACGGCTTCCGACGCGACGGGGCTGCTGGGCTTTCGCCAGCGGCGCAGCTTTGGTCCCTCGGCGCTTGGCGTCAGCTTCGGTGAACACATTACCAGCGACGGCACGAGCGACTTCGTGGCGATGGCTTCGCAGTCGCTGGGCACGGCCAATTCGCTGCCGCTGGTCGGGCCCGTGGTCATTAACGAGATCATGTACAACCCGGCCAGCAGGGATAGCGGCGAAGACGGGGCTGAATTTGTTGAACTGCGCAACATCAGCGACGTGGCCGTCTCGCTCGCCGGCTGGAGCTTCGCCGGAATCGGCTTCGAGTTCCCCGCCGGCGCGACAATCGGGGCCGACGAGTTGGTGTTGGTGACGCCGCTCGATCCGGCCGAGTTTCTCGCCACGCAAAACGTGCCGGCCGGTGCCGCGATCTTTGGCCCGTACATCGGCTCGCTGAGCAACGGGGGCGAGAGCCTGCGGCTGTTCAGGCCGGGCGACGAGCAGCCCAACGGCATGTTTCCGGAGATTCTCGTCGATCGCGTTCGTTACGACGACAAGGCTCCCTGGCCCGTCGAGGCCGATGGTGGCGGCCCGGCGCTACAGCGCATCGAGCCGGATCAATATGGCAACGACGCGGAAAACTGGGCCGCCAGTTTGGACCGCGGCACCCCCGGCGATTTGATCATTCCTCCGCAAGTCACCGCCGTGTTGCTGAGCGGCCAGCAGTGGAGCGAGACGTTCGTTGATGCCCTGGCCGCTGCCGGCTTGGGCGAGGTTGGGTATTCGATTCCCGGCGGCGCGGCACAATTCGTCACGCTGCCGTGGAGCAACGTCGATCGACTGCACCTGCAGTTCAGCGAACACGTCGAGGTCTCGTCCGCCGCGCTGTCGCTGGTCGGAGTCAACGCCAGCAATCACGAAATCGTCGACTTCGAGTATGACGCCCAGCGGTTCATCGCCACCTGGACATTGGCTTCACCGCTTCGCGCCGAGCGGCTGCTGTTCGAGCTAAGCGATTCAGTGGTCGACGCCTCGGGCCTGCCGCTCGACGGAAACTGGACGAGCGGCGTCGATCAATTCCCCTCGGGCAACGGGGCGATCGATTCGGGTGACGCCTTCCGTTTCCGCATCAACGTCGTTGCCGGTGATGTCGACGCAGATGGAAAAGTGACCCGCGGCGACCTGCTGGCAACGGTCCGAAGAGTCGGATTGGACACGAGCGACGAGCGGTACAGTCCGCGGCTCGACGTGAACGCCGATGGGCAGATCGACGTGCGCGACGTGCGCGAGGTGTTATCGCGGCAAAGTGTCGGCTTGCCCTCGGGCGAGCCGTCGTTTGAAACGGGCGCGGCGGCGGTGGCCGTCGACGCCATCTTCGTCCGTCTCGGCCCCGGTCCCTCACCGCAGCGAGCGTTCACGCTGCCGCGATCCGAGCCCGACGAGTTCTCGGCGATCGCTACCGAGGTTGCCCATCGCCGCACCGCTGGTCGCGCGTCGCCGGCCGTTATCAGATCCGGCGGCTCGTTGTCGATCGACTCGACTCCATCGAGGCGCCGGGCGCTGTCCGCACGACACGCCGAGGCGGTCGATTTGGCGATCTCATCCCTGCCAGAAGAGCTGCCCTCGCGCCGCCTCGCCCGACGCCGGTCGCGTTGAATAATGTAGGAGGCGACTCCCCCTGTATCACGCTGAAATCGGCGACAGGAGTCGCCTCCTATAGATGTTTTTGGAAGCCCACTACCGCTACAGCGCCAGGTCGTCAGCGGCTTTGATGGACAGAAAACTCGCCTGGCCCGATCGTTTTCCGAGAAGCAGGGGACTGGGGGCTGGACAGGTCGGAAGCAATGTTTCCCTAGTCCCTAGTCCCCAGTCCCCAGTCCCCAGTCCCCAGTCCCCAGCCCGTGAACGCCTTACACGGCATCGGTCTTCGAGACCTGGCGCTGTGAACTACGCCAGATCGCGGTTTTCAAACAGCGCCAGCGCAATCAACATCATGATCGTGGTATAGATCAGGCAATAGAGTGCTGCCCAGGCCAGATACTCCGGCGGCACCGGCACTCCGGCGGAGACGGCCGCCTGAATGTTGAAGTGGTCGAGCACCGGCAGGACCGTGGCAAACAGCGACCCCACGAAGCGGACGATCGGGTTCTCGCCAACGGTCGACTGCACCAGCAGCGGCCCCAGGTGTCCGAGTGCGTAGACGGTCACACAAATCACCAGGTTGGCCTGCATCTGTAAGCGCGTGGAGATCGCCACGCCGATCGAGGTAAACACGATCGCCTCCAGCCAGGCCAGCACCAATCCCGGAAAAACGCTGAGGATTTCTAACGTACACTGGACAGCATCTGGAGTGAGTTGCGAGTTTTCGCGAGCGTCGTACGGCACTTTGGCCGAGATGCTACAGAGAAACACCGTGCCCAAGATGATAAACATCAGCGTCACCGGGCCGAGGATTCCGAGGAACTTTCCGATCACGAATTCACGACGGCTGATTGGCTTGGAGAGCAGCGTTAGCGCCGTGCGGCCCTCGATCTCTTCGGCGATCGACACGCTGGCGGTCCATAACGCCAAAATGATTGACAGCAGCATGATCAGTGTCAGGCCGGTGTCCTTGAACATCTTGATGTCTTCGCCGAACGTGTTGTAGGGCAAGATGATGAACAGCACGATCGCCCCGCTGCCGAAGAGCAGCAAAACCCAGAAGATCGGCTGCAATACGGCCTCTTTGGCGGTCGTGCGGGCGACGGCCGCGACCTTGGGCAAGACAAACACGAGCGCATAATACGTCCCCAGCAGCAACGCCAAAGCAACGAGCGCCGCGACTGCCACAATCCACAGCGGTTGAATCCACGGGGCAATCGCCAACAGCGACATCTGATGGATCAGTGTAGTCATCGTTGTTCCACTCCCCCAACTTTAGCGCGACCAGTGGTCGCGGCTTTACAAAACCCCATTTCCCAATCAATACCGAATCTCGAAGCCCTCGAACTGGCCCGTGCATTCTTGATGGGTCACTTCGACCCGCTCGATGTATCGGTCCATGGCCACCTGAATCTGATTGAGCAGTTGTTCGATTTGGCCCGCGCTGCCCTCGACCACCAGCAACACCCGACCGTCGGGCAGATTCCGAACGTATCCGGCCACTTCAAACTGGCGCGCGATACGCTGGGCCGTGTAGCGAAACCCCACGCCCTGCACGATGCCGGCGAAGTGGGCCGTTTGTTGTTCGTAGTCCACGTTGAGCTTTACCCTCTCGATCCGACGTTGGCAAAATGACACCCATCAGCCGGGCATGGGAGCGGACGCCAACGTAAAACACCAGTATAGCGCCAGCGTAAAACACTGCCCAGTGGGACGGGCTTCCTTAATATCTGCCGCGGTAAATCTGCGAAATCCGGGTCGGTCGTCGTATTTGGGTCATTTGGGCCTTTCCGGCGGGACGAAACCATCGTACTATGGACTGTTGCGCTGCTGAGTAGCAGTGCTTGGCTCTTTGGCCGCCGGAAGATGACGGGCCAAGCTGGTTCGTTCCCACCTCGGTCGCTCCCCCTGGATTGTTTCCGTCGGTGCCGTGTGTGCGCCCCGCGGACGTTTATCGATTCCTGTTGATCCCTGTAAACCGGTCCCATGTCCCTCAGCAAACTTCGTAACATCGGCATCTCCGCCCACATCGACTCCGGCAAGACCACGCTCACCGAGCGAATCTTGTTTTATGCGGGGAAGATCCACACCATGAAGGAGGTCCGTGGCGAAGGGGCCACCATGGACCACATGGAGCTGGAGCAGGAACGCGGCATCACGATCACCAGCGCCGCCACCACCGTCGACTGGGGTGACCACACGATCAACATCATCGACACGCCGGGCCACGTCGACTTTACGGTTGAGGTGGAACGCAGCCTGAGGGTGCTCGACGGGGCCATTCTGGTGCTCTGCGCCGTCGGCGGTGTGCAGTCGCAATCGCTCACCGTCGATCGCCAGATGAAACGCTATCACGTCCCGCGGCTGGCCTTCATCAACAAAATGGACCGCATCGGGGCCAATCCAACAAGCGTCGTCGAGCAAGTCACCGAGAAGATGGATTGCGACGCCGTGCTGATGCAACTGCCGATCGGCGCCGAGGATGAATTCCAGGGCGTGATCGACTTGATCACCATGCAGGCCATCTACTTCGACGGCAACGCCGGCGAGAAAGTCCGCCGGGACGAGATTCCCGCCGACATGGCCGACGAGGCCGCCACCGCCCGCCAGGCGATGTTGGAAAGTCTCTCGATGTACAGCGACGAGTTAATGGAACTGTTGCTCTCCGAGTTGGAAGTGCCCGAGGAGTTGGCACATCGGGTGATTCGCGACGCCGTGCAGGCTCAGGACTTCACGCCCGTTTTTCTCGGCTCGGCCTATCGTAACAAAGGCGTGCAGCCGCTGTTGGACGCGGTCACCCGTTATCTGCCTTCGCCGATCGATCGCACCGTGCTGGCCAGCAGCGCGCAGAACAGTAACGCCGACGGCGTCGAGGAGAAATTCAAGCTAGAGCCCGACCCCAACATGCCGGTCGTCGGCATGGCCTTTAAGATTGTCGAAGACCCTTACGGGCAGCTTACGTTCGTGCGAGTTTATCAAGGCACACTACGCAAGGGCGGGCAGTATTACAATCAGCGCACCAGCCGCAAGGAACGCATCAGCCGCATCTTGCGGATGCACGCCGACAAGCGAGAAGATATCGACGAGGCCACCGCCGGCGACATCGTCGCGGTGATGGGCATCGACTGCGCCTCGGGCGACACCTACGCCGCGAAGCCCAAGTATTGCACGCTGGAAAACATCTTCATTGCCGAGCCGGTCATCCGTCAGGCCATCCGTCCGATGATGAGCGAAGACGGCGACAAGTTAGGCAAAGCCTTGGCCCGTTTTCGCAAGGAAGACCCCACCTTCCGTGTTTCCACCGATGAGGAAACCGGCGAGACGATCATCGCCGGCATGGGTGAATTGCATCTGGAAGTTTACGTCGAGCGAATCCGCCGCGAGTATCGCGTGGAGGTCGAGATCGGCGCTCCGAAGGTCAGCTATCGCGAAGCCCCGACCCGAGCGGTCGAGTTCAACTTCAAACACAAGAAACAAACCGGCGGCAGCGGCCAATATGCCCATATTGTCGGTCGCTTCGAGCCGCTCCCCGAAGATGCCGAAGAGCCGTTCGAGTTTGAGAACAAGGTCACCGGCGGACGGGTTCCCAAAGAGTACATCCCCGCGGTCGAAAAAGGGTTTGTTCAAATTACGGAGAAGGGCCCGCTGGCCGAGTTCCCCATCGTCGGCTTGCGGGCCGTGCTGGAAGACGGCTCGCACCACGAGGTCGACAGCAGCGAGATGGCCTTCCGGCTGGCGGCCCGCAACTGCCTGCGCGAGAACTTCATGAAGATGCGGCCGGCGCTGCTGGAACCGGTGATGAAGATCGAGATCGAAGTTCCCAGCGAATTCCAAGGCCCCGTGGTCGGCGAACTGTCGAGCCGCCGGGGGATCATCTCCGCCACCGAGATCCGCGGCCCGCTGACCACCATTCGCGGCGAGGTTCCGCTGGCCGAAACCTTCGGCTACGCCACCGATCTGCGCAGCATGTCGCAAGGCCAAGGCACCTTCACCTTGGAGTTCGCCTGCTATCGCCGCGTGCCCGCCAACATCCAAGAAGACGTCATCGAAGCGAAGAAAAAAGCGATGCTGGTCGGGGCGAAGTAGAATTTGGGAAGTAGGGGGTGGGATGTAGGATGTGGTCGCACGCGGAAAGAATGAACTGACTCTTTACCGTGTATCTGTCCCTTCCCCCCCATCTCTTCGCGCCCTCGCGTCTTGGCGTCTTGGCGTTATAATCGCTTCCTTCCACGCTCGCCAAATCCCAAATCCCAAATCCCAAATCCCAATATCCCAAATTCAATGCCCATCAACTGGCCCGCCTTTGTCGAGATCATCAACGCCAACCAGCGGTTCTTGCTGGTCAGCCACATCCGGCCCGATTGCGACGCGCTGGGCAGCGAGCTGGCGATGGCGATGATTCTTGAGCGGCTGGGCAAGCAAGTCCGCATCGTCAACGGCATGGCCACCCCGCCGAATTTGGCCTTCATCGACCCGCAGCGAAAGATCGAAACACTGGGTGTCGACGTGCCGGCCGACGAGCTTGACGACATCGACGTGCTGATGGTGCTCGACACCAGCGCCTGGGCACAGATCGGCCCGATGCGCGAGACGGTGAAAAACACCACGGCCCGCAAGATCATTCTCGATCATCACGTCGGCGAAGATGACCTGGGGGCCGAGTTGTTCAAGGATCCCGCCGCCGACTCGACCGGCTCGCTGGTCACCGAGGCCGCCGCACACCTGGGCGTCGAGCTGACGCCGGACATCGCCATGCCTTTGTACGCGGCCATCGCCACCGACACCGGTTGGTATCGCTTTAACAGCGTCGACGGCGACACCTATCGCCGGGCCGGCCGACTGATCGACGCCGGGGCCGTGCCGAGCGAAATCTACAAAGAACTTTACGAGCAAGACACGCTGGCCCGCCTGCAACTGCGTGGCCGGATCGTCGCCCGCACCGAGACCGAGCTGGACGGCCGGCTGGCCCACACGACCGCGCTGCGCGAGGACTTCGAGGCGACCGGCGCGCTACCCTCCGACACCGAGGACGTGATCAATCTCACGCTCACGGTGGCCGGCGTCGAGGTGGCGGTGATTTTCGTCGAACAGGCCAGCGGCGGATTCAAGCTCAGCTTTCGCAGCCGCGGCGAGGTCGATTGCAGCGCTCTGGCGGAGAAATTCGGCGGAGGCGGACACAAAGCGGCGGCCGGCGCGTTCATGGAAGGCCCCTGCGACGCGGTAAAATCCGCCGTTCTTGACGCGGTCCGCGCGGCCATGCGATAATACACCAGTGGCTCGAAACACCAGCCCGACGCGCAAGCGAGGGAATTCGTGAGGGGAAAGTCACCCTCGCTTGCGCGTCGGGCCAGTGTGGATGTGCCGCCGATCCCGCCAGCCAACTCCCGTCGCGCCCCCGCGGTGCGATCCCGCCTTACGATCTGTCCAGAAGTAGCTTTACCGCGCCGCGGCATCCGGCGAGCGTCGGCCGTTAGGCCGACGGTGATTTGTCGGTCGATTTCAGTTTTGCTCCAGGGAGGTGTATTACCCCCGAACTAACGCCCGCGGCTGGCCACTTTGAATCGCGACGCAAGTTGACCAATGACCAATGACCAATGACCAATGACAAATGACAAATGACAAATAATAAATTTACAAGCCCTGGCGTGGTTCGGGAACAGATTCGACGTCGAACTGCTGGCGCACCGGGTTTTGACGCCCCAAATTTGGCCGCCATTTGTTATTGGTTATTTGTCATTGGTCATTGGTCATTTACGACGAAGTTCACGCCCCAAGTGGCGCTGTCCACCTAAGCGGAGACTGCCGCCATGGCGAAATCCTCACCAGACACCCCGACTGACGACCCGCCGGCTAAGGCAGGCGCCGATGAGCGTCGCACGTTTCTCGTGCAGGCCTCGGCCATCGTGATCGGCGGCATCGTCGGCTTTGTGCCGCTGTTGGTCGGCCTGCGGAATTTTCTCAATCCATTGCTGCGAAGCAAGGACGACATTGAGGTAGACGAAGCCGTCCGTATCGCCACACTCGATGACATCGAGATCGGCAAAGTCTATCGCTTCAAGGTCAACGCGATCCGCGTCGACGCCTGGAGCAAACATCCGCCCGGGCCGATCGGCGCGGTCTACGTGCGCCGCGACAGCGACGACCCGAAGGTCTTGCCGAAGGTCTACACCTCGGTTTGCCCGCATCTTGGCTGCTCCGTCGATTACAAGGAAGATCGCCAGCAGTTCGTCTGCCCTTGCCACAACGGCACCTTCGCCAAAGACGGCACGCTGGTCGACCCGGAGACCGCCCCGCCCCCGCGCGATCTCGACGAGTTGGAAGACGTCGAAATCCGCAACGGCAACGAGTTGTGGGTCGTCTATCGACGATTCCGCAGCGGCATCGCAGCCAAAATCGCAGAGTAGGACCAGAGTAGGATCAACCGATGAATCAACTGCTGCTGTGGCTCGACGATCGCACCGGATACAAGGGCTTCGTCCGCGATGCCCTTTACGAAAACATCCCCGGCGGCGCCCGCTGGCGATATGTCTGGGGCAGCACGCTGATGTTCACGTTCGGCGTGCAGATGATCACGGGCATCTTTCTCTGGATGGGTTACAGCCCCAGCGCGCAGACCGCCTGGGAGAGCGTCTATTACATCGAGCACCAAATGGTCGGCGGCTCGCTGCTGCGGGGCGTACATCATTACACGGCCCAGTTGATGGTCGTGCTGATCGCCATCCATCTGATGCAGGTGGTCATCGACGGCGCCTACAAGGCCCCGCGCGAGATCAACTTTTGGATCGGGCTGATCCTGATGAAGATCACGCTCGCCCTGGCGCTGACCGGCTATCTGCTGCCGTGGGATCAAAAAGGTTATTGGGCCACCCAAGTCGCCACCAAAATCGCCGGCATCGTGCCTGTCGTCGGTCCGTGGATGCAGCAGCTCGTCGTCGGCGGGTCCGACTACGGCCATCACACGCTCACGCGGTTTTTCGCCCTGCACGCCGGCGTGTTGCCGGGCTTGATGATTGTGTTCATTGTCCTGCACGTGGCCATGTTTCGCCGGCACGGCATCAAGGCCCGCTCGCCCGAGAAGCGTCCGGCCGCCTACTTTTGGCCCGACCAGGTGCTCAAGGACGGCGTCGCCTGTTTTGCCGTGTTGCTGACCGTGTTGTTGCTGGCCCGCTTCGCGCCGGCCGAGTTGACCGCTCCGGCCGATCCGTCCGACGCTTACGGCGCCGCGCGGCCCGAGTGGTACTTTTTGTTCCTGTTTCAATTCCTCAAGTTTTTCCACGGCGAGACGGGCGAGATCATCGGGGCGATTGTTATTCCCGGCCTGGTCATGGGATTTCTGTTCTTGATGCCGCTCATCGGGCGATGGAAAATCGGCCACGCGCTGAACGTCGGCGTGCTGGGCGTAGTAATCCTTGGTGCCGGGCTGCTGACCTATCTGGCTTGGAACGAAGACAACGTGGCCGCATACACGGCCGAGGGTGCTTTCTCCGGCGTAGAAGGAAAGCTCACCGCAATCGAAATCGAAAAACGCAAACATCGCGCCGAGCGCACCGAGAATCCGTATCGGGGAAAGAACGAGCGCGAACAACTAGATATCTACTTCAAGGCCCAGGGCATCGAAGACGAACTCGACGACTTCCTGGCCCGGTTGGAAAAATACAAGGCCTACAAAAAATCGCAAGAACACCTCGCCGCGGTTGAAGAGGCCGAGCGCAACGGGCACCGCGCCCAAGAGCTCGCCGGGCAAGGCATCCCGCCGGCCGGCGCGCTGTCGCTGATCCACAACGACCCCAAGACGCAAGGCCCCAAGCTGTTCCGCCGCCACTGCGCGAGCTGTCACGACCACGTCGACGCGGAGGGTAAAGGAATCAGCCTGCTTCGGCCGTTGGTGTACGAGGTCGACAAGGAGAGTGGCAAGCTGAAGGTCGCAGACGATGGCAGCAAGATTCCCCTGCCCAACGCCGCGCCGAATCTCTACGGCTTCGCCAGCCGCGAGTGGCTACGGGGTCTGCTCGATCCGCAGAAGATCGCGGCCCACACCATCGACACCGACACTTATCAGGTTCGCGACGCGCCGTACTTCGGCAACACACGGCACCGCGTCATGCGGGAAGACGAAGGCATGGCCTGGTATGTCAAAACGCATCTTGCCAACCTGGGCGAGGAGGAGCAGCAGTCCTTGGAAAAAATCATCACCGTCCTTTCCGCCGAAGCGGGACTGGGGTCGCAGCGGGAGGCCGACGAGCAGGCCCGCGCTGACGAGATCATCGGCGACGCGCAACAGAACGCGGCCATACTGTCCACCGCGCTGGGCGACTTTTCATGCACCGATTGCCACCGCTTTCATGGTCAAGACGGCGACTCCGCACCCGATTTGACGGGTTACGGCTCGCGGCAATGGATGATCGACTTCGTCAGCAACCCCAACCACGAACGCTTCTACTCCGAGGGCGCCAACGACCGCATGCCGGCCTTCCACAAAGCCCCCAACGACCCCAACCAGAACAAACTCACCAAGAAAGAAATCGAACTCCTCGTCGATTGGCTCCGCGGCGATTGGTACGAGCCGGCGAAGTAGGGAAATCCGAAATCCGAAGCACGAAATCTTAAATAAATTCAAATGTTCCAATGACCAAATCCTGGAAGATACGATCGGAGCCTGTCTGTTTCGGACCTTCGGATTTCGATATTCGTATTTGTTTAGGATTTAGGATTTCGGATTTCTTCCCTCGGGCGCCGCTTGGCTGTCTCGCGCCCCGGCCGTACAATACAAGATTCCGGTGGGCAGTGCCCACCCTACGCGTTCGGAAGTGCTTGCACACCTGGTGGTGGCCGCGGTCTTCAAAACCGTTGTGCGGCGTGTTAACCGCGTCGCAGGTGGGTTCGATTCCCATGCACTTCCGCTTTTCTGCGCCCGTAGGTTATGCTTTAGCATAACAACATCCACTCCACGTCGTCGCGGTCGCGGTGTTATGCTGAAGCATAACCTACGCCTTCCGTTTTTCCTCGCCCGTCTCAGCCAGCCAAGCTGCGGTCCCAGGCATAAATGCCTGGGCTAGCTAAAATCGAGGAGGATGCGCAACAGAAAGCAGCCCATCTGCGTGGAGCAAAACGACGTATCAAGACCAAGTTTTCAGCAGACCAAGCTTGTACTCCCGCTTGTATTTCCAAGGCTTTCCGGCTGTTTCCGGGGCAGGGACGGAGCGGACCTGGCGATTTGCTTACGGTGGCCGCCTTCGGTGGCTATTGTACTGGTGGAGGACAACTCGACATGAGAGACGACACAACATCAGGCGGTATTGTTAGGTGGCTCCGAGACGTTGCGACGGCGTGCATCTCGCTGGCAATTATTCTGGCCATCCTCACCGCCGCCCAAGCCCAGGCAGCCGAGTTCCATCCATTGGGATTTGCCTTCAGCGGCACCCCTGTGCCTAATCATGTGACTGTCTCGGAAGATGGCTCCGTCGTCGTCGGAACGTCACTTGAATTTAGACTTATTCGGTGGACGAGAGAAACGGGTCCGAAACTCCTAGGCCCGGAACTCGACCCGCTTAACCCAACCGCACTCGAGGTATTTGATTCGAGCATGTCGGGAGACGCCTCTACGGTCGTTGCTTCGGTCCGTGTGGATCGATTTGGTAACAGAGAGGCTGTCAAGATCAGCGATGGTGTTATCGAGATATTGCCTGTCGGCCCAGATGTCAGATCGTACGGGTCAGGACTAATATCACAAGACGGTAGCACGGTGGTTGGAAGGAGTTTTCCTACTGATGGCGCTTCGAGAATCGTTCGCTGGACTGATGACGGAATTTTTGAGCTTCCTAGTGGATTGCAAACCGCCAATGGTCTATCCGCGAGCGGGGACGTAGTCGTAGGTCAAACTCAGAACGGTGGCGCGTTTCGCTGGAGCGAAGAAACAGGCGTTCAAGAGTTAATCTGGCTGCCGTCGAGGCCTTACATAACAGCCTTGAATGTATCGAGCGATGGCCGCTGGTCTGTCGGCAGAGCGTTCAGTAACGGCGTTTGGCTGCAACGGCAGGCCGTTCGCTGGGACGGCCTCTCAGCACCGGAGCCGTTGTTGCCGACCAATCTCGATTGGGGAACCGCGGCCTTCGACGTAACCGCCGATGGGAGTCGCATCGGCGGGCGAATCTACCGGAGCAACGACCTTGATGGCCTCACAGCGGGCCTCTGGACCGAGGAAACGGGGCTGATGCTGCCGCTCCAGGAATTGCTCACGGATGAATACGGGCTCGGCGCAGCACTCGAAGGCTGGCAGTTAACCGGCGTCCACGACATGACCGACGACGGACGTTTTATGGTCGGCACGGCCATCAATCCGGCCGGGGAGGAGGAGGCGTTTCTTGTCGACATGGGCGTTACGCTCGCCGCCGATCTGACCGGCAACGGCTTCGTCGACTTCGAAGACCTGACCGTCCTGCTGGCCAATTGGAACAAGCAGGTCGGGGCCGATGCGGGCAACCTCGTCAACGCCGACACCACGCCGGTCAACTTCGAGGATCTGACCGTGCTGCTCGCCGATTGGACCGGACCTGGACCGGCTGGTTCACCGGAAGCGGCTTTGGGCAGCGAAGCCGTGCCGGAGCCGTCGACGTTCGTGCTCCTCGTGATCGCCACGCCCGGCTTGAGCTTCTACCGGCGACGAAAGAGACGCCGCGTGGCCTAACGCTCCACCATCCAGCCGGCTTCTCTCGCTACCATGACCCGTTCCAGGAAGCGAAGGACTTCCGGTTCCGTACACTGGGGGAATCCCACGCTTCGACGATACACCACTATGAGTAGCTATGGCACGGACAACGGGGAAAACGGGCAGCGGCCCCGGGATGCGGCTGGGGCAAGAGGTGCTCTTCCTCGCGCGTGATGCTTCGCCAGCCTACTTCGTCCAACAGCCACGCACCCACACCCACTTCTTCCGGCCCCGGTTCCACCGCCAGTAAGCTTTCCGTCGACCCGTGCCGCTTGGCCGGTAGCGGGCCGGCGCCGCCGGGCGTTTGCCCATGCCGAAATGACGATCGCCCCTGTTTCGTCAGAATTCAGGAAACTTTTCGGCCCAGCCTGCGATAACCATGGTAAAGACGGACGGTTTTTACCATAGGAGGGCCCGATCATGCCGGATGGAAAGCGAAAACGACGACAGGCGACGCTGGCGAGCAAACGTAAGTGGTACGCACTCTACCGGGCGGTGCGGTTTGGTCGGAGATTCGGGCTGGAGACGACCGAAGCGGTGGATCTCCGCCGTACTTGGGTCTTGCGGCAGATTCAAACCGGGTAAGCATGGTAACTGAAGATGAACCGCATGCCGTCCGTCCATTGCCCTCATTGCCAGGCCGCGGTTCACGGCGGGGCTGGCCGTCACCGCCAGTCACTGAAATGTACGCAATGTCGGCGGATGTTCAGCCTGTCGGACGCTCGCGGCGAGAAGTTCCAATCGCTGGGGTGTGACGATCCTGAAGCGTACGTGCCTATTGCGAACATGGGGCGGCGTGGGCTACGATGGGGGCGACGAAGGGCCGCGTTTGGCGCCCACTTTTTCTCCTCAACAATACGCCCCATGACCAAGCCGACCGACATTCGCATCACCGAAGTTCGCAGCCGCACCGAGCAGGTTGTTTTTCGCACGCCGATCAAATTCGGCGGACGCGTGCTCAACGAAGCGATGCTGTTTCACGTTGAGATGGATGTCGAGACTCGAGACGGAAGACGCGGAACGGGCTTGGGGTCGATGCCGGTGGGCAATGTGTGGGCCTGGCCGAGCGGGCAGGTCAGCACGGCCCAATCGTTGGCGGCCATGAAAGCCCTCGGCGGGCGGCTGGTCGACGAGGCGTCGCGCTATGGCGAGTGCGGCCATCCGCTCGACATCACGCATGACTTGGCAGCTTCCTATCGTCCGTTCGCCGACGAAATCACCGCCGCAGCGGGCCTCACCGAATCGATGCCACAGTTGGCCGTGTTGGTGGCGGCCAGTCCGATTGAAGCGGCCATCCACGACGCCTACGGAAAGGCCCTGGGTGAGAACAGCTACAATCTGCTCGGCGAAGAATTCGTCAACCGCGATCTTGCGGCCTATCTGACGGACGACTTCGCCGGCGAATATCTGGACCGCTATACGTCGCGCGATCCGAAGCCGACGATGC
>JADFKK010000137.1 GCA_022564995.1 Planctomycetota bacterium
TTCCATTTTGTCGCGGAGTTGGTGTCGTATGAAAATTTTCTTTTCGGCCGGAGAGCCTAGCGGTGACATGCACGGGGCGAATCTGATTCGCCAACTGCGGCGGCTCGACCCTAACTTCGAGGCGGTCGGATACGGCGGACCGAAGATGGCCGAGGCTGGCTGCCGACTGCACGAAGACCTGACCCGGCTGGCCGTGATGTGGATTCTGCGGGCGCTGTTGAATCTGCACAAGTTTTTGTACTTGGCGTGGCGGGCCGATCGATATTTTCGCCATCACAAGCCCGACGCGGTGGTGCTGATCGATTTTCCCGGCTTCAATTGGTGGATTGCCCGGCGGGCCAAGGCCCATGGCATCGCGACGTTCTATTACGCGCCGCCGCAGCTTTGGGCCTGGGGCGGATGGCGGGTCGGAAAGATGCGGAAGTTCGTTGACCACGTTTTATGCAGCATGACCTTCGAGCAAGAATGGTACGCCCAGCGCGGCTGTAACGCGACGCTGGTGGGCCATCCGTATTTCGACGAAATGCACCAGCGAGAAGCACTCGACGGGGCGTTTCTCGACGAGCAACGCCGCAACGATGGTCCGCTGGTGGCGATTTTGCCGGGCTCGCGCACACAAGAAGTAACGCATAACTTACCGTGGTTTCTCGACGCGGCCGAGAAGGTTCAGGCCCGCGTGAGCGGCGTGCGATTCGCCGTGGCCAGTTTCAAGCCAATTCAGGCGGAAATGGCCCGGCGGATGATCGCCGGCCGGGATCTGCGGGTCGAGGTCTTTTGCGGACGCACGGCGGAATTGATCGAAGCGTCCGACTGCTGCATGGCGGTCTCGGGCAGCGTCTCATTGGAGCTGCTATATTACACCAAGCCGACGGTGATTCTGTACTGGATCACGCGGACCGCATACTTTGTGCAGAGGTATTTCCGCAAAGTGAAGTACATCACGCTGGTGAATTTGCTTTCCGTCGACCAGGTGCATACGGGCGACAACACGCCGTTCGATCCCAACCAGCCCGACGCCGAGAAAGTGTTGTTTCCGGAATATCTGACATGTGAAGACAAGACGGAGCAGATCGCCGCCCACGTGGTCGAGTGGCTTACCGACGAGGACGCGCGGGCGCGGCGGGTCGGTCAGTTAGCCGAATTAAAGCAGCGGATTGCCCACGGCGGGGCCAGCCGCATGGCGGCTGATTACATCGTGGCCCATTTGAAAGACGCCCGGCTACAGGTGCCTCGGCCGCATTATCTGCCGGGGTCGAAAGTTTTCAGCGAACAACGCCGGTAGCCCAATTCGCAAGAATTCAGGCGTTGGGTGCATTCCGATGTACCGGAGTATGTCGAACGATTGATGCGGTGCATCAGGATGCACCCTACGAACAACTGGCGGAGATGAATGGTGTTTTTGTCTGAACCACCCCCGACGCAGGCCGATCTGCACTTTTCGTTGTTTGGGTTTCCGGTGCGCATCAGCCCCTGGTTTTGGGGTGTGTCGATTCTGATGGGCATTCGCTCAGGCGGCCCACAGGAGTTGTTGACTTGGGTGGGAGTCGTTTTTGTTTCCATCTTGGTTCACGAGTTGGGGCACGCGCTGGCGATGCGTTACTTCGGCTGGAACGCCAGAATTACGCTTTACGCTTTCGGCGGGATGGCGGCCTACGAATCAAACTCGGCGATGCAGCAGGGACAAAACAGCCCCAGGAGCCAGATACTAATTTCGCTGGCCGGTCCGGCGGCGGGCTTTGTGCTGGCCGGTTTGGTAGTCGCGGCGATCTACGCGACCAACCGGAGCTTCTACTTCTTTTTCACGACGATCGGCCAGGGGCCTTATCTCGATAACCCGCAGTTGATCCTGCTGGTACGTTACATGCTGTTCGTGAATGTCCTTTGGGGCCTCGTCAATTTACTGCCCGTCTATCCGCTCGATGGCGGGCAGGTCTCGCGGGAATTGTTCATGCTCTTCAACCCGCGCCGCGGAATCGTTCAGTCACTTTGGCTGTCGGTGATTGCCAGCGGAGCTGCGGCAGTTTTCGGGCTCATGTTGATGGAGAGCCTTTACGTCGGCCTAATGTTCGGTTTTCTGGCCTATTCGAGCTATCAAACCCTGCAAGCTTATTTGCGTGGCGGTTACGGCGGGGGAAGAGGGTGGTGAGTTCGGACGCGGAAATGCCGAATGCCTCGAACTCGCCCCGGCCCCGCGTCGTCGTGCTGGGGGCCAGTAACATCGCCCGCGGAATCTCGACGGTGGTCGAAACGGCCCGGCTGGTGCTTGGCGGGCCGATCGACCTCTTGGCCGCCTATGGGCATGGCCGATCTTACGGTGCCCGAAGCCGTCTCTTGGGCCGTTCGTTGCCGGGGATTACTGGCTGCGGGTTATGGAAAGCGCTGGCCGATGAGCCGCCGCGACCGACCTGGGCGTTGTTGACCGACGTCGGCAACGACATTCTCTACGGCGCCCGTCCGGAATTGATCGCGAACTGGGTCGAGCAGTGTTTGGATCGGCTGAAGGCGGTCGATGCCCGCGTGGTGATGACCGCGCTGCCCTTGGAAAATATCGAGGAAGTTCCCGAAAGGCGCGTCCGGCTGATGCGAAGCGTGTTGTTTCCGCGCTGTCGACTCGCGCCATCGGAGATTCTTCATCGTGCCCGAGAGTTGGATCAACGGTTACGCGAGTTGGCTGCTGCGCGCGGTTGTGAGCTGCGTTTTTTTCGCGCTGCGTGGTACGGCGTTGATCCGATTCATGTGAAAATGTGTCATTGGGCGAGCGCATGGGGCGAAATTTTGGCCGATTGGGCTCCCGCAGGAAAAAAAACTTCGCCTGCGGAAGGCTCGCTTCGACGGTGGTTTTACCTGCGACGCCTGCGTCCCCAACATCGTCGTTGGCTCGGCATCCGTCAGCATTGCGATCAGCCGTCGGGGCGGCTGCGCGATGGAACATCGATCTCGTTGTATTGAATTTTGACGCGCCGCGCGATGTTGCCATGAATGCAAAAAACGGCGTTTTATCCGAAGAAAACCGCACCTACGCGCGAAAACAATCGACTTGCGTGATACAACTCGCGGTGTTTCTTGATGAAACGTCTCAGCACGCGTTGTGCTCATCGACACGGCGCCCGTGGCGCTGTTGAGAGGTCGTTTTTTTGTCTCGATATCATGAACACACGTTGTCGACACGGCGTGATACGACACACGGGCGGTAACGCGGCGGCAAAAAAATTCCCATAAACGTCAAATACGTGTTGCAGGAATTTTTCGTTTTCGTACAGTTACGCTTAATTCCGTTCCATGAACCAACGTGGAACTACACGTCGTCGAAGTCCTGGAACCCGAAACTTCGTCGCGACGCAAAAAGGAACTTCGGGTATTTTGTTTTTGGTGAGGCCTGCTCGTAGTGGTCGGCAATCAGGAGGCCGCCGAGACGAGTCTCGCCACAGGCTTTAGAACGGAGGACGAACTGTGGCCAAGAAAAAGAAGAAGGCGAAGAAGAAGACCGCTAAGAAGCGGGCAGCGAAGAAGAAGGCAACGAAGAAGAAGGTAACCAAGAAGAAGGCCGCCAAGAAGAAGACGAAGAAGAAGGCCGCCAAGAAGAAGGGCGCCAAGAAGAAGGGCGCCAAGAAGAAGAAAAAGGCCGCTAAGAAAAAGAAGAAGGTCGCCAAGAAGAAGACGAAGAAAAAAGCCACCAAGAAGAAAAAGGCCAATCGCAAGAAGAAAAAATAGGGCCCAGCGGCCGAGTTTCAGCCATAACGAGAAAGGGCCGCCGGAGCCTTCGGGTTCCAGCGGCCCTATTTTTGTCGATTCCCGCGGCCTGCTAGCACTCGAAGCAGAGCCCCTTGATGGGGACTATCGAGGGGGCCAAGTCAGCTAAATCACCGATAGCGACGGCAGCGACGGCTGCTGACCCGTGTTTTTCGCCACGCTCTTGGCCAGATTTGTGCAGATGGTTTGAAAGTGCGGCCCCGTCGCTTCGTCGTGCAGGTTCGCCGCCGTGTTGCCTTCGTCACCGTTGATGCGAATCTGAATGTTAATCGGCACTTCGCCCAGCAGCGGCACGCCCCACTCTTTCGCCTTGCGCTTGGCCCCGTCCGTTCCGAAAATGTCGTAGCGCTTTTGGCAACCGGGACATTCGAAGTAACTCATGTTCTCGACGACCCCTAGCGGCGCGATCTTGACCGTGCGAAACATCGAGATCGCTTTGACCGCATCCAGCAGCGCGACCTCTTGCGGCGTGCAAACCACCACGGCGCCGGTCAACGGCAAGAGCTGCGAAAGCGTCAACGCAATGTCTCCGGTTCCCGGCGGCATGTCGATGATCAAATAATCCAACTCGCCCCAATCGGTGTCGCGCAAAAACTGCGTGATCGCGCCGTGCAACATCGGGCCGCGCCACACCACGGCCTGTTCGGCGGGAATCAGAAAACCCATCGACATCACCTTCACCCCGCCGGCGTCGATCGGCTGCATTCGATTATCGACGATCTCGGGCTTGCCGCTCACGCCGAGTAGGTGCGGAATGCTCGGTCCGTAGACGTCGGCATCCATCAGGCCGACCGTACAACCCGCCTCGGACAGACCAAAGGCGATTGACGCGGCGATGGTGCTTTTGCCCACGCCGCCTTTGCCTGAGCCGATGGCGATGACGCTCTTGGCTTTCAGGCCGACCTGACCCAACGCCATTGGCGGGCGGACATGTTCGGCCCGTTCGATCTGCACGTCCTGCAGATTGGCCAGGCCGCTGCGCAGCTTGGCGGCTAAGGTCTCGATGGTTTCGTCCCACAGCGGCGCGGAGTGGGTGGTCAACTCGAGGGTCAGCGAGAGTTTACCGCCAGCGAGCTTTACGTCTCGAATTTGACCCGCTTCGACCACACTGCGGCCCGTCTCGGGGTCTTGGAATTCGGCGAGCGCCGCGTCAACGGCCCCGCGATCTATCTGGTTTTGCGTCATGTTGATCTCCCGTTTATCCGGCCCAGGGCATTCGCGCCCAAACCGCGTCTCGCAAGTTGTCGGTTTGATCCGGCATCCGGTCGAGGTGTCGACGAACCAGTTGGCCGACGAAGTCCAGCCGGCGCGGCGAACTGGTAAAGTGCAATGCGCCCGCCTCTCGCATCAATGGGCCGTGCGCCTTCATGCTGCGATCCGCCAGCACCAGAGGCACGGCGAGGGGAAACCGCCGATCCAATTCTTCTAGCGCCGCAAGCACCTTTTCGGCTCCCTGCGGGGCGAGTTCCAGAGCAACCACGCTGCGGCTCGCCTCGCCAAGATACCCCAAACATTCCGTCCAGGTGCGCGTCTCGACCAGGCGAATCGGCTGATCCGAGGTGGCCCGGCGCAGCGCGCCGGCCCAACAGGTCGTGCGTTCCCAGAGGATCAATCGGGCACAGGTCATCGTGTCGTTTGCCGGCATCGCCGCCGCCAGTCCTCGCAGTGCATCGTAAGATCGCGCCCGTCGTTTGACAACCGGGCCTGAAAACCGGGCGGGCCAGGAGACGGTCTCTCGCTCCTTAATCGATCAGCCGCTCTTGAATGACTCTAAAAATTTCCCTCGCGACGTGCTCCTTGGGGCCGGAGATGGCTTGCAACACGCTGCCGGTCGGGTCGATCACTTCGACGCGATTGTCGGGCGAGTGCATGGCTTCGGGGCCGTTGAGGACCATCAGATCGCAGCTTTTCTTTTCCAGCTTGGCCAGGGCTCGCAGCCGGCGGTCTTCCGTCTCCAGGGCGAATCCGACCGCCCAACGATCGCCCTTCACGCGGCCGAGCGTGGCCACGATGTCGTCGGTTTCGATGAGATTGAGGCGCAGCGGCTCGCCGTTTTTGGGAATCTTATTGACCTCGACCTTCACAGGCCGGTAATCGCAGGGGGCGGCCACGCCGATCAGGCCGTCGCACTCGTCGAACGCCTCGCGGGCCGCGACCAGCATCTCTTCGGTCGAGATTACGTCGATCACCCGGGCGGCGGGCGGATACTCGACGTCGACCGGGCCGCTGACGATCACCACCTCGTGCCCCGCTTCGATCGCCGCCTCGGCCAGCGCCTTGCCCATCCGCCCGCTCGAAGCGTTGGTCAAATAACGCACCGGGTCGAGGTACTGCCGCGTGGGGCCGGAAGTGATGAGGATGCGAGACAAGGGAGGAAATCCTAAGCACGAAATGCTAAATCCGAAACAAATGCGAATGACTGATATCGTAGTTCGATGCCGTGTACGGCTTTTGGGGACTGGGGACTGGGGGCTGGGGACTGGGGACTGGGGACTGGGGACTGGGGAAGATTTGCTTCCGACTTGTCTAGCCCCCTAATTCCTGGGAAACGATGGATCCGAACATGTTTTCTATTCCTGAAAGGCGCTAACAACCTAGTGCTGTAGTATTAAGAAACCACGGATGTCACGGTCGAGTTACGTTTCAAGTATGGCTCGCGTGACGGTCACCGCAACCGCAATGATAGTAACGCAGCCGCATGTCAAAACGAAACCATACTTGACCAAATCGAGATCGACTTGAGTAGGGTGCTTGGGGCGACGAACCATGATTAGAACGGCACCAACCCAGTAACCGGCCGCCGCAATCTCGCCGTAGCGCAGCATTTGGCCACCGTCCAGCAGCAACGCGGCGAATACGAACAGCGGCAACTGAATCAGGGCCGAGAGTTTCAGCGAATCGGAATACGAGCCGCGCACACGCTGTGCCGGATCGCAGTCGGACAATTCATCTGGATTCGTTTCTTTGGCGGCCATGGGTGTTGATCCGGAAGGAGTTTTCGTACCGGCCCACTGATCTATGGTGAAGTTTCTCCGCCCTCGTATTAGCGTCGATTAGCGTGAATCAGCGGTTCGTTCTCAGGATTTTGGTGGGCAGTGCCCATCCTACGGACCGCCCAGCGCTGCTTCAATCGCCGAAAAAATCGTCTCCGGGCCGGCCATTCGCCCGAAGCCTTTTTTGCGACAACTCAACCAGCCTTCTTCCGGGCCGACCATCGCCGCGCCATCGTTGCGGAGCGTTGCGACGTTGCGCTGCACGGCCGGCTTCTCCCACATGTCGCAGTTCATGGCGGGGGCTAAGAGCACCTTGCCGGAAAAAGACAAATAAAGCGTGCTGAGCAAATCGTCGGCTAAACCGCAAGCGGCTTTGGCCAAGAAATTCGCGGTCGCCGGGGCGATGCACAACAGCTCCGCCCGCTCGGCCAATTCGATATGCGGCCCCAGCGGACAGCCCGGCTCGTCGAACATGCGACGGATCACGCGGCGTCCGCTGAGCGCCTCGAACGTAGCGGGTCCGATGAACTTGCCGGCGGCCTCGGTCATGATGACCTGCACGCCGACGCCCGACTGCACGAGTTGGCTGACCAGCGCCGCGGTTTTGTAAGCGGCGATTCCGCCACAGACTCCGATAAGGACTTCTCGGCCCTGCATGTGCGTTTCGCCGTTTATTGTAGGAGGCGACTCCGTCGGCGATTTTCTTTTCTCTGATCGCCGTCGGAGACGCCTCCTACAGAATAGTTAGAGATTCTCCAGATCCAAGATAGGCGGGCCGCCGTCGGCGGCGCTTTCCGGCTGAGTTTGCACCTTGCGGGCGTTGTCGAGGTAGATTTTGTCCTGGACGATCTCCTGCACGACGATCGCCATCATGTTGTCGGTGTCCATGTCGACCAGCGGCCGGCTGCCGGCGTTGATCTGCACGAGCCGCTTTTGGATCAGCGTCGAGAGCTTGAAACGTCCGCCGACCTTTTCGACGATTTTTTCTTCGCGAAGTTCATCGAGCATCGTTGTTACACTCCGTGGGCACTATTGGGGTCACTGGGATTGAGAATATCGCAGATTTCGCGGACCGCACGATCCACTTCGTCGTTAGTCACTTGATGCTGGTAACGTGAGGCGAGTTTCATTTCGCGGCGGGCGACTTCCAGACGCCGGCGGATTACTTCCTCCGTCTCGGTGCCACGACGCCGCAGCCGACGTTCGACCTCTTCCAGCGAAGGAGGTCGTATGAAAATCGTGATGGCGCCCGGAAAGTGCTCCAGCACGGCCATCGTCCCGTCCACGTCAACCTCTAAGACTACCCATTTTCCGCTTTCTAATCTAGGGGTAACCTCGCTCAGCAGCGTTCCGTACCAGTAACCGAGGCCGAAAACCTCGAAGCATTCGAGAAAATCGCCCGCCGAGCGTCGTCGGTCGAACTCCTGGGGCGTAAGAAAGTGATAATCGACCCCGTCCTGCTCGCCCGGCCGCGGGCTGCGGGTGGTGGCCGAGACGCTCATTTCCAGGGGCAGCGGACACTGTTTGAACAGTTCCCGCAGCACCGTGCTCTTGCCGGCCCCCGCCGGACCGGAAAAGGCAATCAGTTTTCCTTGGTTTTTGGTCATCGCCGTAAAGTTTGGGAATCTCGTGAGAACCGGACGCACGAAATCCGAAATCCTAAACAAATTCAAAGGCTCGAAACGCGGGCGTTGCGCGGTGGATTCGTCGTCACACTAAAAAGGATTGCCCGCGAATCGACGCGAATATACGCGAATCGGGCAATGTGGACTGTGAAAGTGAAATCAACTCAGCGTGATGTCGCACTCGATGGTCTCGGGGCAGATCCTAAGTTTATTCGCGTGATTAGCGGGCAATAATTCCGCGCCAACGGCAGCGGGAGTCTTGCAACCTCTGGTCCCCGTGAGGCCATTCTTTCTCTCCGTGTCGCTCCGTGTCTCCGTGTTGAATTGATTACTGCCAATTTCACGAAGCAGCCTCCTGCCCTGGATTTCGAATTTCGGTCCTTTGAATTTGTTTAGGATTTCGAGCTTCGGATTTCGTGCTTTACTCTTCCCCTATTCCACATTCTGCACCATTTCTCGAATCCGCTCGATGGCCGCTTTGACTTCGACCACGTGCTTGGAAATCTCCGCGTCGCTGCCCTTGGAGCCGATCGTGTTGATTTCGCGGAACATTTCCTGGGTGACGAATTCGAGTTTTCGTCCGGACGACTCGGGCAGGTTCTTGATACCCTTGAACTGATCGAGATGACTCTTGAGGCGGACGATTTCTTCGGCGATGTCGCTACGCTCGGTGAAGATGCCGACCTCGCGGACAATGTCGGACAGTTCGATCGTGATTTCGTAGTCGACCAATATTTTGTTCAGCCGCTCGGTCAGCCGCTCGCGATAACCTTCGACGACCGCGGGCGTGCGCTTTTCAATTTCGCCCAAATGGTCGACAATCGTCTGGCAGTTGACGGCCAAGTCGTCGGCCATGGCGCGGCCTTCTTCGGTCCGCATGACGGTCAGGCTATCGTTCGCTGCTTCGAGTGTTTCGAGAATCAGCGGCCAGTCACCCGTCGCGTCGACCTGATCTCCGGCTTCTTCGTCAACCACGCCGGGCAGGTCGAGCAGTTGATCGATGCGGACGGGCGGAATCGGGCCGCAAATCTTCTGCTGCTTGCTGATCTCCCACAACTGGCCGACGTAGCCCAACAGCACCTCGGCGTTGATGCGTCCCTGTTCGGCCCCTGCGGTGCGTTTGATGCGGCAATCGACCATCACGGTGCCGCGTTTGATTTTGCTGCGCAGATAGCGCTCGATTTGCGGCTCCAGCGCGCCGTAGCGATCGGTCGAGCGCAGGTTGAGCTTAAAGCCCTTGGCGTTGACCGCGCGGATCTCGATCGAGACGGACAGCCCGTCCCGCTCCCCGCGCGCCTCGCCGAAACCAGTCATGCTGAGTAACAAGGTCGGACATCTCCTTATTCCCAAATCGTCTATTCAGAATCAGAATCGTCGCCTTTGGGCGGAGGCGCCAAGCCCGGGGTCGTCACGGGGCTCTCGCTGCTCACTTCTTTTATGTTGCTCTTGTTGCTGGTGTTGAGCACCTTTACCGAGACCGCGCAGAGCACGATCCAAAAGAAGGCGATCGCGATGGTAATTCGGGTGAACAAATCGCCGGCCTTCGATCCGAAAGCGCTCTGCCCGCCCATGCCGCCCAGCGCTCCGGCCAGCCCTCCGCCGCGGCCGCGCTGCACGAGCACCACGAGGATCAGAAAGATAGCCGTTCCACACAGCACGACTCCCAACACGGTTCCCACAAACGACGCGACCAGGACGAAATTAGACATGCGACTCTTGAAGGGGGTAGAAGGGGGTTTCAGTTATCAAATTTGTAAAGCCGCGACCAGTGGTCGCGCCTAGATTTAGGATTTAGGATTTAGCAGACAATCATCACGACAGCGCCCCGCGGGCAATCCCCAGGAAGTCGTCGACTTTCAAGCTAGCACCGCCGACCAGGGCTCCGTCGATATTCGGCTGGGCGAGCAACTCGGCGGCGTTGTCGGGCTTGACGCTGCCGCCGTATTGAATGCGGACCGCCGCAGCCACCTCGGCATTGTAGCGATCTTCGATCAGTTTGCGAAGGTCGAGATGCACCGCTTCCGCCTCGTCGGGCGTGGCCACTTTACCGGTCCCAATGGCCCAAACCGGCTCATAGGCCATGACCGTGCGGGCCATGTCGTCGGCCGAGACACCCGCCAGCGAGGCGGTAAATTGCTCGGCGATCACCTCGGCGGTGCGGCCCGCCTCGCGCTGATCCAACAATTCGCCGACACAGACGATGGGTGTTAGCCCGGCGGCCAATGCGGCGTGAACCTTGCGATTGACGTCCTCGCTCGTCTCGCCCATGACGTGCCGCCGCTCGCTGTGGCCGAGGATCACGTATTTGCAGCCGACGTCGAGCAGCATCGCCGCGCTCAATTCGCCCGTGAAGGCCCCGCCGGCCTCGTGATACATGTTCTGGGCACCTAGCGCGATGGGAGATCCGTTCAGCGCGGCGGCGACCGCGTCGAGATAAACACTCGGCGGACAGACCGCCAGATCAACACCACCGTCCTGCGTTGCCCGCGCGGCCAAGCCGGCGGCCAGCGCGACGGCGTCGGCCCGATTGAGGTTCATCTTCCAATTGCCTGCCACAAACGGCCGTCTCATGCCTAAGCTCCTGGTCTGGGTGAAATGGATTTTCCGAGCAATTCGGCCAGACGGGCAATTTGCCCGGCCAATTCAGTGTATTGCTCCGGCAGCAGCGCCTGCGGCCCGTCGGAGAGAGCTTCTTCAGGACAATCGTGGACTTCGATGTGAACGCCGTCGGCCCCGGCCGCCACGCCCGCCAGCGCGCAGGGCGGAATCAAATCGGGCCGCCCGGTGGCGTGGCTGGGATCGACGATGATCGGCAGATGCGAAAGCCCCTGACAGACCGGCACGGCCGACACGTCGAACAGGTTGCGCGTCGCCGGGTCGAAACTCTTAATACCCCGCTCACAGAGCACGACGTTCGGATTGCCCTGGGCCAAGATGTATTCGGCACACATCAGCAGATCTTGGGTCGTCGCGCTCATGCCGCGTTTCAGCAGCACCGGCTTGGTCTTCTTGCCGACCTCGGTGAGCAGCACAAAATTCTGCATGTTGCGGGCGCCGATCTGAAACATATCGGTGTATTGGTCGACCATTTCGACCCGCCCGGGGTCGGTTACTTCGGTGACCACCGGCATGCCGTGCTTGTCGCCCGTTTTCCGCAGGATCTCCAGCCCTCGCTCGCCGAGTCCTTGATTCGCGTAGGGGCTGGTCCGCGGCTTGAAGGCTCCACCGCGTAAGATATTCGCCCCAGCCTGGCAAATTGCCGCGGCGATGCGGTCCATGCGCTCGGCGTTTTCGACCGCACACGGCCCAGCGATCATCGCCAGATGTCCGCCGCCGATCTTCACGCCCGCCACGTCGATGATGCTGGATTGCGGATGGGCCTCGCGGCTGGCCAGCTTGTAAGGCGGCAGCACGGGGATGACCTGGGCCACGCCCGGAATCGCCGACAGCGACTCGGCCTGCAAATCGGCCTCGTCGCCAATCACCCCGACGATCGTGCGGTGCGTCCCCCGGCTAAGATGCGCCTTGTGCCCCAACGACTCGACCCGCTTAATCACATGGTCGATTTGCTCATCCGTCGCATCAGATTTAAGAATGATAATCATAACTTGATCAAGCCGCGCCCGCCCACCAAAAAACGTCAAACCACGCAGTGTATCGCGCCCGCCGCGACCCTTACTAGGGGGGCGAAACGGGAAACTGGCCCCGACGGCTTTTCGCTGCTCGAATCGAGGGCGTTCAGGATTCGCCTGGCAGAAGGGCATCAAAATGGAATTACATAGGCTCGCGGCTGTGGCTGCGCGACATTATTGGCGGCGCGTCGTCTCCGGGCAATGATCTCGTCTCACGCTGACATATCTCCGACCTTCAAAAGATCCAAATCCCAAATCCCAAATCCCAAATCCCACCCCCTCACTCCCCGCGAATCGCCTCATCCAGCGCCTCCCACAGCGCATCGAGCGACTGCGAAATCACGTCGACTCCGGCCATGACCGGCATGAAGTTGGTGTCGCCGTTCCAGCGGGGAACGATGTGCCAGTGCAGGTGGCCGGGCAACCCTGCGCCGGCTGCGCGGCCCAGATTCAGCCCGATGTTGAACCCGTCGGCGCCCAGCAGTTGACGCGTCAGGCCGATCATGCGCTGGATCGTCTGTTGCAGTTCCAGTGTCTCCTCGTCGCTTAACTCGTCGGGCTGCCCCTGGTGCTGTTGCGGAGCCACCAGCAAGTGACCGTTGTTGTAGGGATATCGATTGAGCACGGTCAGGCAGTGCTCACCGCGATGAACGACCAGGTTTTCGCGGTCGTTGGAGTCGGCCACGCCGTGACAGAGAAAGCACTCGTCGTTGGCGTCGTCCAGAAGTTTTAGTGCCCGTTCGGGCGGATTTTGCTTCGACGCATCGCCACGGATATATGCCAGCCGCCACGGCGCCCAGATTTGATCGTGATGCACGATTGACTCCTTTCCGGGGAAGATCTGCGAACCACGGACAACACGGAAACTTCGATCATGACGCGGGTTACTCTATCTTGCCGGTCGAAATCGAACAATAGCGTCGGCCGGGTCGCCCTCCCGGCAGGGCTGGCAAGCTGCTAGAATGGAGCGATTGGGAAATGGGTGTTCCGCCAGCGACCGCAGGTTCCACATACTGTTTCACTATACTGTTTCACTGAGCCATGAAGTTTCGCGTCGATCTCGAGACCTACCGCGGGCCGCTCGATTTGCTGCTCTATCTGGTGCGCAAGCACGAGGTCGACGTGGTTGAAATTCCGATCGCGACGATCACCGACCAATTTTTGCAGCATATCTCAGTGCTGGAGCAGATGGATGTCAACTCGGTGGGCGATTTTTTGGAGATGGCCAGCACGCTAATCGAAATCAAGTCGCGGATGGTGCTGCCGCGTGGCGGCGAGGTGCAGGAGGAGATCGACGATCCGCGGCACGAGTTGGTGCGCAGGCTGCTGGAATACAAACGCTATAAAGACGCTGCCAGCGTGTTGGAGGAGCGTAACCGGCAATGGCAAAATCGCTTTCCCCGGCTGTCCAGCGACCTGCCTCTGCGCAGCGCCGATCCGGCCGACCAGCCGATCCACGAAGTCGAACTGTGGGATCTGGTCAGCGCGTTCGGGCGCATTTTGCGCGAGACCGACGCCACGCGGCCCTCGAGCATCGTTTACGACGAGACGCCGATCCGCGTTTACATGCAGCGCATTTATTCGCAACTGCGCGAGACGGGTGAGGTTAAGTTCACCAGTCTGTTCGAGGCCGACGTGCATAAGTCGGCGCTGATCGGCATCTTTCTGGCGATTCTGGAACTCGTCCGTCACTACAAAGTCCGCGTCCGCCAGGAGCAGCTCTTCGGCGAGATCGATCTGATCATCGACCCCGATGCTAACGTTGATGAGCTGCCCGATCTGGATCAGGTCGAGGCGCACGACGCCACGGCGGGATCTAGTGATTGATGCCCCGGCGAGCGGCGGCCGTTGGACCGGCGGTGATTCCTCGATCCAGGCTCTGTCTCAAAACAATGTAGAAGCGGCGTCTCGCCGCTTTCCCGGGGATTTCGTTTCGCGAAATCCCCGTATGACGCGGCAAGATGCCGCGTCTACTTTATTGCGAACCACGCAATTCAAGGGTAAGCTGGCGGCTTTCCAATTCATCTTGCGATCACACTCCCTCAGCGTGCCATGCCCTCTTCTTCTCCTGTCGACGTCGTCTATCTTCACGTCCGCGACAACATTGCGGTGGCCGCGAGGCCGCTTGATTCCGGATCGCAGATTACGGCCGGCGAGCATTCCGTTTGTCTCACCGAACCGATCCGCCTGGGCCACAAAATGGCCGTGCGGCCGATTGCCTCGGACGAGGCGGTCGTTAAATACGGCCAGACGATCGGCTTTGCCACGGAGTCGATCGCTGCGGGGCAGCATGTCCACACGCATAATTTGACGGCCCGGCCGTTCGAGCGAGATTACGCCCCGTGCAGCGAGATTCCGCCCGACCCGCCGCCGCTTGAGGGCCGCACGTTCATGGGCTATCGCCGCGCCGGCGGCCGGGTCGGCACACGGAATTACGTGGCGATTATCTCCAACGTCAACTGCTCGGCTTCGGTCAGCAAGTACGTGGCCCGACGGTTCGACGCGGCAGCCCTGCGAGATTTCCCCAACATCGACGGCGTGGTGGCCTTCGCCCATCACAGCGGCTGCGGAATGCAATACGCCGGCACGACCCACGAGATGCTGAACCGTGTGATGGGCGGCATCGCAAAGCACCCGAACATCGCCGCCTACCTGCTGATCGGGCTGGGCTGCGAACAGGGCACCATCGGTTCGCTGATCGACGATGCGCGGCTCGTGCAGATCGACGGAATCGGCGACAACAACAACAACGATGGCCGGCCGCTGGTGCTCTCAATGCAGGACATGGGCGGAACGGTCAAGACCGTCGAAGAGGGCGTCCGTCTGGTGGCCGGGTTATTGCCGCGGGCCAACGACGTGCGGCGCGAAAGCACCCCGGCCAGCGAGATTGTGCTGGCCACCGAATGCGGCGGATCGGACGGCAATTCCGGCATCACCGCCAACCCGGCCGTGGGCATCGCCAGCGACATGCTGGTGGCCGCCGGCGGCACGACGATTCTGGCCGAGACCCCGGAGATTTACGGCGGCGAACATCTGCTCACCCGGCGGGCCGTTACGCCCGCAGTGGCCGACAAACTGATCGAGCGGATCAAGTGGTGGGAGTGGTATGCCGGCGTCTTCGGCGCCCAGTTGGACAACAACCCGTCGGCCGGAAACAAAGAAGGCGGGCTAACGACGATCTACGAAAAGTCGCTGGGGGCCATCGCCAAGGCCGGCTCGACCGCGCTGCGGGAAGTTTATCAATACGCCGAGCAAGTCACCGCCAAAGGACTCGTCGTGATGGACACGCCCGGCTTCGATCCGCCCAGCGTGACCGGCATGGTCGCCGGCGGGGCCAATGTTGTCGTCTTCACCACCGGCCGCGGCAGTTGTTACGGCTGCAAACCGACCCCCTCGATCAAGATCGCCAGCAACACGCCGATGTACCAGCGGATGACCGACGACATGGACCTCAACGCCGGCGTCGTTCTCGAAGGCACCTCGGTCGAACAAGTCGGCCGGCAAATCTTCGACGAAATCCTGGAAGTCGCCAGCGGAAAAAAAACCAAAAGCGAACAACACGGCATCGGCGACGAAGAGTTCGTCCCCTGGATCATCGGCCCCGTGTTGTAGAGATCCGCAGCCATCCAATTCTCTTGGGTGAAAGCGGCGGGACGCCGCTTCTACTTTTCGTAACACTTTAGCCAAGTGGCTAAAGCGTTACTATTTTTCCAAATCGCGACCGATCTGAAAAATTTGCTCGGCGTCGAGCACCTGATCGTTGGACTCATAGAGACGGCGAATCGCTGCTTTATGGATTTTCATTTTGTCGCCGCCGACGCCGATGGCGCCGTAGCAGATCACGCCGCCCTGATCCAAGGCCGCTGCGGTCACCGCGACGCCGCCCAGCCCGGCGGGCGGCACGGCGTTCAGATCGATGGCCACCCGCAGTGATTTGCAGCGCTGTCGGTCCTGCTCCGAAAGCAGCTCCACGCCGGCGGCCCCGGCGGCGATGATGACCTCGGCATCCTCGACCGCCGCGAAGGTTTGCTCCGGCGTCGATGTTTCGCAAGCGGTTAGCCGGGCGCCTTCGAGCTGTGCGGAAATTGCCTCGGAAACCTGGCCGGCTCGCTCGCCCGAGCGAGACCCAATCCGCACTTCGGCGCCCTCGCGAGCCAGCAGGCGTGCCGCGCGGCGTCCGACCGGCCCCGTGGCGGCCAGCACGGTCACCTTCGCGCCGCTCAAGTCAACGTGGCGCGCCGCCGCCAACACGGCCGCCGCCGCCGTGGTATTCGCACCGCTGGCGTCCATCATCACCGAAACCCGCATCGGCCCGAAAAAGCAAGCGACCACCGCCTCGAGCAACGCTTCGCCGGCGGCCACGTTGCTGCCACCGATGAAGATCGCGGTATGGTGCAGATGCTTAGGGCCACGCGTGAACATCGCGCCGTGAACCAATTCTCGCACGCCCTCGGGCGTAACGCCGTCGTGCCGCAGCAGTTGATCCACGCCGCTATCGACCGCCACGACCGCATCGAACACGCTGGCCTGCGCGTCGCCGTCCAGTTGAATGAGGATTTTCGCTTTGCTCATGGCTCTCCGATTTCGACCATCGCTTCGACTTCGCCCGTTTCGTGGAACCAGGCGGCCAGGAATTCTTCGTTGAGGTTATGACCCAGCAGCGTGCGATTTCCGCGCTCGGCCAAGGATCGATAAAACAGCCATTGCTCGTCGGCAACCTGCACGCGATAGCCCGCCGCCACGTCGCGGGGCACGATCTCGCGCTGATCGGCAACGGTCAACTGTCGCCAGGTCGACGGCTTGGTCAGCCGACGCGGATGCAAGTCGAAAAACAGCGGGACGTACGTGCGAGCCGCCTCGGCCGTTTGGCTCAATTGCAAGCCGGTTTCGGTCGTCGTCAATTCGCCGATTCGCCGGTCGCTGCGCCACTCCGGAAGAGCCAACGGCAGCACCAACGCCCGGCGCTTCTTACCGACCAGAAATCCGTCGCGATGCTCTTCGGCCGGCTCGAAGCGGCAGCCCTCGACCAGCGGTAACGTCGTACGATATTCCAACCGGCCCGACCGCTCGCCCAACACGACGTCGGCGACAAACAGGCACTCGTCTTCACGGGCGATGAGGATCTGCCGCTGCACGCGATAGCCTTCGGTCAGTTCGATTTCCAATTCGATATAGTCGGCATCTTCGTCCGACATCCAACAGACCTCTTCCCAGTCACACGTCGGGCTGAGCAGCTTGCCGTCGAAGATCACCTCGGAAGTCCACGGCCCGGAGAACAGCACTTCGCCGCCAACTTCCAGCTCCGCCCGCATCGTTTCGCCGCCGTAGGCGATGGTCAGCCGTGGTCCATTGCGAGACCACTGGGGCCGCAAGACGCTTAACTCGGCCCATTCGCTGTGGGCGGCAGCCTCGGGCGTACACCAATCTTCGTCAGCGGCGCTCTTGGCCCGTTTTTTTCCCGGCAGGACGACTTCGGCCACCTCTTCGTCGGAGTCGTCTCCGCCGGCTTCGAGAGCAGCCTCGAACAGTTCCTTACACCAGACGCTCGGCGCCCCGGACGTGAGCGCCTGCCTGCCATCGGCCCGGGTCAGCCGCAGCGCCGTGCGGACGAACCATTCATATTGTACCTGAGCGTCGCGCTTGAACGGTCCGCCTTTTTGGTCACGCCCGATGTAGAAACATCGCGTCCAGCAGGCGAGCAGCGGGCGGAGCACGTCGAGATGCTTACCTTCGATGATCCCCTCGCCATCGAGCAATTCGGTCAGGCCGACCGACAGGGCGTTGCGGCCCGTCGCGGCCAATCGCCGGCAGCGTTTCATCTCGGGGAATAGATAGCCAAGCGTCGACGCCAACTCGCCGGCCAACAACTGTGCGGCGAGCGGTTCGCCGGCAACGTCGATGGCCGCGGCGGCCGAAGCGGTTTGGCACACATGGTCGAACAACTCCCACCACAACGGCTCGTCGAGAGCTCGGGCGAGCGCGGGCAGGGCATGGCACCAAGCCAACGATTCCAGGGCGTAACCCGGCTCGGCCAACGCACCGTCGGCTTCGGCCAGCCAACATGGCAATTCTTCGCCGATCGAATCGGCCCCGCCTCGCTTGCCCTTGCCGAGTTTCGCCAGCCGGACGATCAAATCGGCCGTGTCGCGTTTTTCCAACCCGGCCGGAAGCGACCAGGCAAGCTGTGGGCCACGTCCTGAGATACGATCGACAAGCGGCTCAACTCCCTGGCGATCGGCGAGATAATCGGTCCAGACCTGCCACCGTCCGGTCGTGTCGGCCTCTTTGTATGCTTTGACGAGCGTTGCCGGAGCAGATGCGTGCCACAGCTTGCGGGGATCGGGAGAAACGGGAAAGTCAGAGTCCTTAGAGGTCGAGGTAGGTTGAAGTTGTGTCGTGGCCATGGAAAAATTGCTTCCTAGTGCGTCTTCAAGTTCCGCCGCGATAACCGGACGCTAACGCGTCGCGGCTGATTCATCCAACCCCAATGATTAGCCTTGACGCAGCACTAGCGTTAAATTCCGTAAAAACGCGGGCAAGCCGCCCATGACACCCCTGTTTAGACGATGTCGGTTGGACCGCCGACGCCAAAGCGGGTATCCTAACAATCCGAGGGCCTTCTGCCTGCCCACCCTCGGATTTTTTTCGAAACCGTTCACGAAATAATAATCCACACCAGGGAGCGGGTGAGGAATTCAAAGACGGAAACCGCTAATAAACGCTGATCGACGCTAATGAAAGAAAGGACGAAGTTCCGAATTCAAATCCTCCGCCAACTCAGGAATCATTCCGACGAGAGCGGCGATCAATGCTGATCCGCGTCGGTTCTGATGTTATTAGCGTTTATCAGCGTTCATTAGCGGTTCTCTGTTTCAAGTTCCGTGAACGGCTACCTTTTTTCAACAGAAAGATCTTCTGACCATGCTCGACCAGAAACGTGCGATGCGATTCGTATTGGCCCTGATCGGTGCGTTCGTGTTGTCGACCGGCTGCAACAAGTCAGCGGCTCCGACCGAATCGGTCGAGAAGGACCAGTCCGGCGCGACCAGCGCCGCGCAGAAATCACCATCGGAAGGGCGTTCGGTGGCCAAACAGCCCGCGTCCGCGACGTCGCCAGATCCCGTCAAGTCGGCGCCGAACCGCCGGGACGAGGAGGCCGCCGCTAGGTTGGCCGCCGCCGAGCGCAAGGCGCGTGAGTGGGAGAAACGTGTTGAATCGCTCCAGCGCGAGCTTGGCAGCGTGAAACGATTGCTGGGCTTTGCCGAGAATGCATCCATCGAGGCCATCGAAGCCGAGTGGCGAAAGGACATGGCGGAATACGCCGAGGCTTATCCTGAAAAGAAAGGAGAGCTTGACTACAGTAAGCTCGTCGGTCATCTGGCCGCCGAAATCCGCAGGCTCGACGCCGAGGCGGCCACGAAGAGGCCCGCTGCCGAAAAAACCGACGCAGCCGAAAAGAAGGCCGATGACGATTTCAAGGACGCTTTTTCCAACATCGGCAAACGTGACGCAGAAAAGAACGCAAGAAACGACGCCGATCGGGAAGCACGAACGCCGACCAAGATCGTCCGCCTGCCGCCGCCCGACGCCAAGCGGTTCCCCGGCCTCAAACATTTTCACCCAGACTACGACGTTTGGCTCGACGACAAAAACAAGCGGGTCGTACTACAATCGGAAGTTTGTCTGCGCGACGGGGCGTTGGAGCTATTCGCCTGCATTCACCGCTGGATCGACGACCCCACCCTCAAAGGCAGCAAGCTCCGCCGGGGCACGAAAGAACATGAGTCGATCCTGACCATCAACACCACGGCCAAGTTGGTCCACACCGGATTGCTGCTCAGCGGCGCCGACAATGGCAGCCCGGCCCGCTTCCGCCCCAAATACGTTCCGGCTCATGGCAGCGAAATCGAAATCACGCTGCACTGGCAAGATGGCCAGGGGAAATGGCAGACCGCCCGGGCGCAAGATTGGGTTCGCGACCATAAGACCAAGAAGGAGATGACGCATCGCTGGGTTTTCGCCGGCAGCCGGTTTTGGGTCAATGAGAGGACGGGCGAGAGAATTTACACGGCCGAGTCGGGCGATTTGATCTGCGTCTCGAATTTCGACACGGCCGTGCTCGACCTGCCCATCGAAAGCAGCGGGGCGAACGAAGGGCTGCTGTTCGAGGCCTTCACCGAGCGAATTCCCCAGGCCGTTCTGGGGCTCACCGTCGCCGAGGTCGAGGGCGGCGGCTGCAAGATCACCAGCGTCGAAAAAAACTCGCCGGCCTCGCGCGCGGGTCTCATGGTGGGCGACGTCATTATCAAAGCGGAATACGAAAAGCTCACCGGCCTAAAACACTGGAACAGACTGCACGCCAAGCAGCGCCCCACACAGGAGATGCTGCTCGACGTCAAACGCGGCGAAAAGTCGTTCACTAAACGACTCATGCCCGATGGCCGGGTCGTCACGATGGTGCTGACGCCCAAGCCGACGAAGAAGAAGCCCACCACGCCGGCAAAGTAAGCGAGCGAGGCAAAGGCCAAATCAGCCGCGGGGCGCTAGCCCAATGCCATCTACTTTGTCACAATTGGAGGGGGTAGTTTGTATTTTTCGTCCTCTTTTTGTTCGTCTGCCTGCGGCTGCGTTTTCATGAATTTGGTGCTCTTCGGTCGACGCGGATGCGCCCGGCGTGGATAGGAACGTGGCTTGCTACGATTGGGAAGCTTGCGGTTGCTGGCGCTAATCAACGCTGCGGTGT
>JADFKK010000138.1 GCA_022564995.1 Planctomycetota bacterium
CGTGACCCAGCGGGGCGTCGGCGAGAATCTCGCTCACGTTGGGTAACTCGCTGAGACGCTGAAACTGAACGCCGTGTTGCGTCTTTTCAGCGATCACGACTTCCTCAGGATGATCCTTGAAAAGATCAAGAAAGTACGGAGAGTGCGTCGTCGCGATGACTTGCACCGGGTCTCGCTGGTCGTCAAAGTTCTCTGGATACGCCAATCGGTAAATCGCGTCCTGAACTCTTCGCAACAGCCGGGGATGAATACCCTGGTTAGGGTCTTCGAGGCATACAATGGACGGTGGATCAGGCAAGTAGGACAGCGTCAGCAAGACGAGGGCGAAGAGTGTCCCGTGAGACAGATCGGTAGCGGGAATTTTGTGACCGGAATCGCGAGTTCTCAGAGAGAAAGAACGGTCCTCTTTCGACGGATCGTCCAACTCGATTCGATCGAACTCCGGCAGCCACTCACCGAGTTCACGGTTCAGGTCGTCGTATCGCTCCGGTTCACGGTTCCTAAGGAGTTCGAGCACGATGGCCAGGCCCGCGCCCTGGCCGTTGAGTTCCTTCTGCGAATCCAGCGCCACGGGAGCGGCAATGGAATTTGCCTGGAGCGAGAAAACGCGAACGCGATCGAGTTGAGCGGCAAGGCACTCTTGCGATAAGCCGGATGGTTCTGTTGCACTGCCTCCAACCTGTACCCCGTCTTGTTTCCAAATGGTACGCCAAAAAGCGCCTTCGTGGGGATCAGCACAATTCAGTTGAACGACGACTTCCGCGTCTGGCGAATCGCGCTGGCTGGCTGTTACAACGTCCTTGAAGCCACCCCTGTCTTTTCTCGCCGTGGCGATAGCAGTCAGCGCCGTCGTCTTCCCGCTTCCGTTGGGGCCGACCAGGAGCGTAAAGCGCCCCAGCGGAAGCTCGGTGTCTTCCAGCGCTTTGAAGTTCTTGAATTGAACGGATCTCAACATGGCTTTGGTTCCCAGCCCTCAACCTACCAGATCGGTCGAGGGCGTTCCAGGTTCACCCGAAATTGATTATACGTGCTGAGACTGCTGGCTGTCCGCTCCAACCCGCTGCGATTGCCCAGTTTACGATTCCGGCGTATACTGACTCTTTGCGCCGCACGACCCGTTTCCCGCCCCTGTAACCCTCCCGCGGATCATGTCCGACCCTTTGGAAATCATCACGCGCTCCGACGCCCAGGGCCCGTTTTTTGTCGGGCTTGATTTGGGTGGAACGAACATTAAGGTCGGCGTGCTCGACGACCGCGGACGGACGCTGGCGCGGCATCGTGTGAAGACGCTGATCGAACGCGGGCCGGAGGATGCCGCCGAGCGGATGGGCGGGGCGGTGCGTGAGGCGGCAAGGCTGGCCGAGCTGGAACTGAGCGACGTGGCCCGGGTGGGGCTTGGCTCGCCGGGCACGATGGACATCCCGGCCGGCATGTTGCTCGGGCCAGTGAATCTGCCGGGCTGGGAGAATTTTCCGATCCGAGATCGCGTCGCGCATTATTGCGGCCTGCCGGTCACCTTCACCAACGACGCCAACGCGGCGGCCTACGGCGAGTATTGGGTCGGCACGGGTTCGCAGTTTCCCAGCATCGTGCTACTCACGCTGGGCACCGGAGTGGGTGGCGGCATCATCCTCGGCGATTTTTCGATCGAGGGCGAAAACAGCGCCGGGGCCGAGATTGGCCATCTGATTATCGACTACAACGACGACGCCCGTGTCTGTTCCTGCGGCAAGACGGGTCACCTGGAAGCGTATTGCAGTGCGACCGCCGTGGTCAAACGGACCCGCGACGCGCTGGCCGGCGCCGCGACGAGTTCGCTCAGAGGGCGGATCGACGCCGGCGAAGAGTTGACCCCGCTGATGATCGCCCAAGAGGCCGCGGCGGGCGACGCGCTGTCGGACGAGATCGTCATCGAGACGGCCCGGCTGCTCGGCATCGGCGTGTCTGCCATGATGTACATTATCGATCCCGCCGCAGTCATCCTCGGCGGGGCGATGACCTTCGGCGGTAACGACAGCGATCTGGGGCGACGATTCCTGGAACGCATCCGCGAGGAAGTTCGGGCCAGGGCCTTCCCTGTGCCGGCCAAGAATTGCGTCATCGATTACGCCTCGCTCGGCGGCGCCGCCGGATACATCGGCGCCGCCGGAATCGCCCGGGTGGCGTTTCAGAAAGAGAAGTAGAAGTACGCCGAAGGCGTTATACAACACAGCCCAGGGTCGCGCAGCGCACCCTGGGTTCACATCCCACGAAAACCCAGAACCCCGCAGGGGTTCCACAGGAAAACCCCAGCGGCGCCGCCCTTTCGGGGTATGAATCAATGGATTTACCGCGGACCCAGGGTGCGCTGCGCGACTGGGCTGTGTTGTGAAACCGCTTCGCGGTAAAAAACTGCAAATGATCGACACCAAACACATCCGAAACTTCTCCATCATTGCCCACATCGACCACGGCAAGAGCACGCTGGCCGATCGGTTGATGCAGAATACGGGCACGGTCTCGGCGCGGGATTCAAAGGAACAATTGCTCGACGACATGGATCTGGAGCGGCAACGCGGTATTACTATTAAAGCCCGCGCCGTCGCAATGAAGTACGAGCGCGGGGGTGAGACCTACGAGCTGAACCTAATCGACACGCCGGGCCACGTCGATTTCCATTACGAGGTGTCGCGGTCGTTGGCCTGCTGCGAAGGGGCCGTGCTGGTGGTCGATGCGTTTCAGGGGGTCGAGGCTCAAACCGTGGCCAACGCCTACGCTGCCATGGACCATCAGTTGACCGTGGTGCCGGTCATCAACAAGATCGACCTGACGCACGCCCGCGTGGACGAAGTCTCGGAAGAAATGGAGCAATCCCTGGCGATCGACTTTGCCGAGATTGTCGGCGTCAGCGCCAAGACGGGTGTCGGCGTCGACGAGCTGCTCGAGGCAATCGTCGATCGGATTCCGCCGCCCGACGGCGATCCGCAAGCGCCGCTGCAGGCGATGGTGTTCGACTCGCACTACGACGAATTTCGCGGCGCGATTACCTACGTGCGGATCATGAACGGCACGGTCAAGAAAGGCCAGAAGATTCGCTTCCTGCGATCCGGCAGCACGCACGACGTCATGGAACTCGGACAATTCGTACCGCAGCGGCGGGCCTGCGAGCAATTGCAAGCCGGGCAGGTCGGCTATCTGATCTGCAATATCAAAACGCTCGACAAAGTTCACGTCGGCGACACGGTGAGCATCCCCGGCGATGAGCCGGCCGAGCTGCTCCCCGGTTATCAAGAGCCGAAGCGGATGGTTTACTGCGGGCTCTACCCGGCCGACGGGCAAGACTTCGAGGAGCTGCGCGACGCGCTCAGCAAGCTGTCGATCAACGACCCCAGCTTCGAGTTCGAGCCCGAGACGAGCGATGCCCTCGGCTTCGGCTTCCGCTGCGGATTCCTCGGCCTGCTGCACATGGAGATCATCCAGCAGCGGCTCGAACAAGAGGCCGATCTCGATCTGGTGCAGACGGCCCCCAACGTGACCTACGAAATCACGAAGAAAAACGGCGAGGAAATCTACGTCCACAAACCGCAGGACGTGCCCGAGGCCGGCGACATCGAGGAGTTTCGCCAGCCGATCGTGCGGGTGAGCTTCATCTTGCCGACCGAATACATCGGAGGGGTGATGCAGCTTTGTACCGACCGGCGGGCGACCTACGTGCGCACCGAATATCTTTCGCCGACCAGGGCGATGCTGGTTTACGACATTCCGCTGGCCGAAGTCATCTACGACATGCACGATCGGGTGAAGAGCATCACCCGCGGTTATGGGACGATGGATTACGAGATGGTCGGATATTTCCCGGCGGATTTGGTGCGGCTCGACATTCTGGTCGGCGGCAATCGGATCGACGCGCTGAGCATTATCTGCGACAAGGTCGACGCCGATCGACGCGGCCGGGCGGTCGTTAAGAAGCTTCGCAATGAGATCGACCGGCACATGTTTGAAATCGCCATACAAGCGGCCATCGGCACGCGGGTGATCGCGCGGGAGACGATTTCGGCGATGCGGAAGAACGTCACGGCCAAGTGTTACGGGGGCGACATCAGCCGCAAGCGCAAGCTGTGGGCCAAGCAAAAAGAGGGCAAAAAGCGGATGAAGTCGATCGGCAGCGTAGATATCCCGCAAAAGGCGTTTATGGCGGTGCTGGATACGGGTCAGGAGCAGAAGTGAGGGCTGGAGCGGGGAAAACACGTTTCGTCCGGGAAAAAATTTCGCTATATTCACCCATCGGGCGGCGAATAAGTAGGGTGGGCATTGTCCACCGAAAACTAAGCACGAAGCACGAAATCCTAAACAAATTCAAAAAAGGCATGATCGAAAATCAAAGAAGGGAACCGCTAATAAACGCTGATTATCGCTAACGTAGGAAAAGATGAGATTCTGAACTCAAATCAACTGTCGACTCCGGCATCATACCGATGATGGCGGCGATTCAACATTCAGGTCTGATCTGAATTATTAGCGTTAATAAGCGTTTATTAGCGGTTCTCTGCTTCAAACTCAGTGAGCGGTTACTTATTTCGGTCATTTGAACTTGTTTTGTATTTCGTGCTTCGTATTTCGAGTTTCCTTCAACCGGTGAGCGGTGCCCACCCTACAGTTATGACAAGACAACGATCCAAACGACAGAACCCATCCGGCGAAGACCCATTGCGTCGTCGCGACAAGCACGACAACTCCGGCGCCTCGGCCGAGGATCAGGGCTCGGCTTTCAGAGCCGTGCGCGAGACGATCGAATCGATCGTGATCGCCTTCGTGTTGGCCTTTTTGTTCCGCACCTTCGAGGCCGAGGCCTTCGTGATCCCCACCGGATCGATGGCCCCCACATTGTTAGGCGCGAACAAGGACGTGATCTGTGAAGAATGTGGCTATGCGTATCAGGCCAGTGCCAGTTCTGAGAACAGCGACGGCGGAGGACGGGCCAATGTTCCGCTCAAGGATCGCCAAGTCGTCGGTGTCACCTGTCCGAATTGTTACTACACGATGACCGTTGCTCCGTTTCGCGCCCAGCGCGATGCCGCGGTCAAACCGACGTATTCGGGCGATCGCATTCTGGTCGACAAAATCTCATACCAAATCGGGGAGCCCCAGCGATGGGACGTGTTCGTATTCAAATATCCGAACGAGTCGGCGACCAACTACATCAAACGGCTGGTGGGAATGCCGAATGAAACGCTACGGATATTCCGCGGAGATATCTTTGTCAAGAAACCGGATGCGCCGGACGAGGCGTTCGATCACGCACGACGATCTCACGTGCCCGAAAAGCTGCTCGCGATGTGCCAAATCGTGTATGACAATCAATACGTTTCCAAAAATCTGGTCGACGGCGGATGGCCGCGTCGTTGGGCTCCGGAGGAAACGGGCAACGGCACCTGGAGCGCGCCGCCGATCGCGTTCGACGAGGACCACGTCGGCCGGCAAGCGTTCGAGAGCGACGGATCGGTCGAGCAGGACGCGTGGATTCGTTATCGCCATCTCGTGCCGACTTTTCAACAATGGGAGGCAATCCGCGACGGTTCGTGGAAGAGCCGGCCGCGCCAAGAACATTCTGGTCAGTTGATTACCGATGCGTATGCCTATAACACGAACAATCGCCGCGATATCGTCGAACACGACCGCAGCATCGAGCCCGACCCACAACATTTCGGCCTGAATTGGGTCGGCGATCTGGTGCTCGATTGTCAGGTGGACGTGCTCGAAGACGGCGGCGAGTTGCTGCTGGAATTGGTCGAAGGTGGCCGGGCATTTCAATGTCGTATCAATCTGCACGACGGCAAAGCAACGCTTTGGGTCGACGGCGAAAAAGAGGCGTTCGCAACTGCCGACACGGAAGTGCAGGGCGTCGGATCTTATAAAATAGCGCTGGCCAACGTCGATAGCGAGCTGCTGTTGTGGGTCAATGATTCGCTCGTCGAATTTGACTCCCTCACGGGGCAATCGCTCACGGAGCATTTGGCCGACGTCGACACGTCGATTCCGAACTCCAGCGATCTTCGGCCCGCGGGCATCGGGGTTCGCGGGGCCAAGGTACGCGTCGATCGCATCAAAGTGATGCGTGATATTTACTATATCTCCGCGCAGCGCGGTGACCGGCGCATGTGGGACATGAAAGACAATCCGTACATTCATCATTGGCCAGATACGCGAGACGTTTTTCCGCAGCATCGCATGACGCTGACACACATGCGGGCTCTGCGAGATGAGCGGCTGAGCTTCCTTTCTACTCCGCAATTGTGGCTGGCTACCGAAGAGGCGCCAACGAACCTGTTTGACGACCGGAATTTCCGGCAAGCGATCTTTGAAAACGGTGATGACAAGTTTATGCCCATGGGAGACAATAGCCCCATGAGCCAGGACGGGCGAATTTGGCCCGGCGCAAGTCACACGGTTGACCGCGATCTGTTGATCGGCAAGGCGCTGTACATTTACTGGCCACACGCCTGGGACTCGCCCGTGCCGTTTTGGCCCAACTGGGGGCGGATGAAATTCGTACGGTAATACGGAAGACCGTGGCACAGGCGTCTCGCCTGTGAAGCTCTGGGAGTATGACCGGCAATTCACCGGCGGGACGCCGGTGCCACGTTCGCTACCACAGTTCACGGAGGACACCCGCCATGCCCATCCTCGAAATTCAAGGCCTCGTCAAGACGTTTACCCAACTGCGCCCGTATCGCCGTGTGAGGGCCGTGCAAGGGATCGATTTCTCCGTCGAGGAGGGCGAAATCGTCGGGCTGCTCGGCCCTAACGGCGCCGGCAAAACGACCTGCTTCCTCATGGCCTGCGGCTTTATCGAGCCCGACGAGGGAAAGGTCTTTCTCAGCGGCGTCGACGTGACCGACTGGCCCATGTATCGCCGGGCGCGCGAGGGCGGCATGGGTTATCTGCCGCAGGAGCACAGCTTCTTTCGCAAGCTTTCGGTCGAAGACAATCTGCTGGCGGTGATGGAACTGTTGGGCATCGACCGGCCCACGCGGAAGAAGCGCTGCGATAAATTGCTGCGGCAGTTCAACATCGAGCGGCTGCGCAAGAGCCGCGCCCTGTCGCTCTCCGGCGGCGAGAAGCGGCGGCTGGAGATCGCCCGCTGCTTGGTCTCCGAACCGCGGATCATCCTGCTCGACGAGCCGTTCGCCAACGTCGACCCGATCACGATCCACGGCATTCAGGACATCATCCGCAACCTGAGCGACGAGGGCATCTCGATCCTGATCACCGATCATCGCGAGCTGGAAACGCTTCAAATCATCGATCGGGCCTACATCATCGAATCGGGAAAAGTCCTCTGCCACGGCCCGCCCGAAGTGGTCCGCAACAATCCGGACGCCCAGCGCTGTTACTTCGGCCCCGCGAATCGTAGCGGCCCCGCCGCGGCGTAAGGCGGTGCGATTGCTGGTTACCCGCCACTCTCTTTCCGCCGCCGCTTCTCCAATCGCCGCGCTGCCGCGTGAATTCCCTGCTGCATGTCTTTCGGCCGCTCAGGCTGCAAGCGATTGAGGGCCACCAACAAGAAATTCAATTGGGCCAGGTTCTGCACCAGCCGAGTCGGCTGGCCGTCTTCATCCTCGCCGTGAATCACCACCGCGTAGGGCTCGACGAAGCTGACGTCGCGAACCCGCAGCGCCTCCTCGCGGGGCGTGCCGACCAATCGCAAGGCGACTTCCTTCGACGGGTCTAATTGGCTGTCGAATTCGGTCATTTCGGCGATCAATTGGTCACACATATTTTCCGCCGATCCGATCGCGGCCTGGGCCATCAGCAAATCGCGGGCTTCCCGCTGCTCGGCCTCGCGGCGGATATTCTCCATTACGTCCGCTGGAATACCAACTTCCAAACCGCCGTTAAAATGACTTCCCTGGGACATGCTGGCCTCGCATAGCTGGAGGTGAAACGAAAGTCGTTGTTCGCTCCGCGAACGAAACGTAATGTTCGCGGCGCGAACAACGACTATTGTACCCGAGATCGATGAGAGCACCAACCAAGCGTCTATTCCACGGCTGGCCCGACGGAAGCCAGCACGCCGCTGTAGATTTGTCGCGGCTGCCCGTCGACATTGAGCAGGAGCGCCCCGTCGTCGCCGATTCCCTCGCACAGCCCGGCCGTGCCGTCGGCCAATTCGATCTGTCGGCCGCGGAGCAGGCAGAGGGATTGCCAGGCTTGCACCAATTCCTGGTCGCTGGTGGCCAATTGTTCCAGCCGCAATTCGAGCCGTTCGACCAGCGCCAGGAGCAATTCGGTCAGGTCGAACGATTGCTGCGTAAGGTCGGCCAGCGAGATTCCGACTCGACGCACTTCGACCGGCGCGGCAAGCAGCGAATTGTTCACGTTCAGGCCAACGCCCAAAACCAGCCGGCGGGGCACGTCGGCCGTTGCGCCCGGCGCCTCGATCAACAGCCCGGCGATTTTTTTCTCGTCGACCAGCACGTCGTTCGGCCAGCGAATGCCACAGCGCGACGGCGTTACGAGCGGGGCCATAAGCGGGGCTATCACATCGCAGGTTGCCACCGCCGCGGCGAGCGAAAACCGCGGCCAGTTTTTTTCATCCAACGCCAGCCGGGCCGGCTCGATCACGAGCGAGAACGTCAGCGCCCCGCGGCTCGACCACCAGTGATTCTGGCCCCGCCCGCGCCCGGCCGTTTGCTGCGCAGCAACCACCAGCGCCGGCGTCTGGAGCGCCGGGTCCGCCGCCCGCCGCAATGCCAAATCGCTGGTCGACGGCAAGACGTCGTGCAATTCGACATGTGCCAAGCGATCGCTCGAGGTGAGCCGCTGCAAGTCGAGTTGGTTGGTCATGGCCGAACAGAAGATAGGGTGAGCCGCAAGGCGCTAGCCGCGGGTTTTATGCGGAAAAACATGGCGTATTTTTACCGGCGGCTAGCGCCTTGCCGCTCAAAGAAAGTGCCGTCATCCTTCCGCCCCCCTCGCCACCACGCGATGAAAATGTAGCTGCACTTCTCGCTCAACCACCCGGCGGACACCCTCAACCAGGCAGTGCGGTTCGTTGTCTTGTTGGCCCGTCTTGACGATCTCGTCGAGCTTTGTGCCGGGCTGGGCCGAAAAAGTCGACTGGTAAATGATCTGATCGCCCGCGTCCAGCTCCGGGACAATGAAATGACAAGTTGCTCCGTAAGTCAGCATTCGCCGGGCATAGGCATCGTGATAGGGTCTCATGCCGGGGAAGCTGGGCAGCAGGCCGTGATGCAGATTGATGATCCGCCCACCGGCGTAATTCCAACAAGTGGCCGCCGGCAAGATCCGCATGTAGCGGGCAAGAACCACGTAGTCGACGTCATACTGATCGAGCAGCTCGACCATCCGCCCGTCGTCCGTCGCTCCGGCGTCGTCGCCGACGTGGTGCCATTCGACGCCAAACTGCTCAGCGATGCTGCGACACTGTGGGCGATTACTCAGCATCACGGCCACCTTGGCCTTGATCTGTCCGTCGCGAATCGCCCGCAACACGGCCAGCGCCGGCTCGGTTCGATAAGTCACACAGAGGGCCAGCCGCGGACAATCGGCCCGTTCCTCCGCTGACCAAACGCGGATCGAAAGAGACTTGAGCCGGCCGATTTCGTCCATCGCCTTGCGCAGCGCCGGCAGATCGTCGGCCGGCATTTCGACGCGCAGCAACATGGCGAACAGGGCCTCCTCGTCGTGATCGTACATCTGGATCTCGGCGATGTTGGCGCCCTGGCCCGTCACGTAATGAATGATCGGATCAGCCAACCCCGAATGGTCCGGTCCAACCGCAGTGATGACAATTTGCATACGTGCTTTCGCAGTAGATGACTGTAAAGCCGCGACCATCGGTCGCGCAAAATAGCCTAGTGCAAATCACGGCGCCATGACAGCAGGGACGGCAAGGTGGAGGGAGAGAGAGAGGGAGAGAGGGAGAGAGGGATATCCGTTTTCGATCTGCAGCTTCCAATTCCCTCCTTCCCTCCTTCCCTCCTTCCCTCCTTCCCTCCTTCCCTCCTTCCCTCCGTCTCTCCGTCCCTCTCTCCCTCCTCCGCCATTCCTCCGTCCCTCCCCCCCGACGCTTTGCCACGTTAAAATACGTCCATGCGCCGCTCTTCCTCGTCCAAGACCCAACGATCGCGATCTAGCCGCCTTTGGTATTGGGTGCTGTATCACATCTGCCGGATGTTGGCGATTCTGTTTTTTCGCGTCCGCTGCGAGGGCCGCCAACACGAGCCGCTTGAGGGCGGAGTGCTGGTCATCTCGAATCACCAGAGCAATTTCGACCCGGTCATCATCCACCTCGGCCCGCCGATCGAAGCCGACCAGATCGCCGCCATGACCGACGAAGAGTTAGTCGCCGAATCCGAGCGCCGCGTGAGATCCTGCCACCAAGCCGCCCGTCAAGGAAGACGGCGGGCGCTGCGGTTAGCGTAGGCCGGCGGTCGCCTCATCAACGACGGGCGGGATGGGGGTTGGGCGCAGGTTCGATTAGTTGCCAAACCAGCAAGCCACCGGCACAAGGCCGGTGGGGATAAAATCTTACGGCGCTATGTGTTACGTTCAGCGCTGTCTAATTAGGCCCTGGAAAGATACGCGTTGGTCCGCGTGTCGACCTTGATGCGTTCTCCTTGCGAAATATACTCCGGCACTTGAACCACCAGCCCGGTCTCTAGCGTGGCGGGCTTGCTGCGCGAAGTGGCCGAGTCGCCTTTGACGCCGGGGTCACACTGCGTGATCGTCAACTCGACGGCGGCCGGAAGCTGAATGCCGACGCAAGCGTCGTTGTAGATTAGCGCCCGAATACCTTCCAGTTCTTCGGTGATGTATTTCGATTCCTCGACCAAATCTTCCGTCGGCAGCGTGTACTGGTTGTAATCGGTCTGGTCCAAGAAATGCGTTTCGCTGCCGTCGACGTACATCAGCTTGACGTCGCGCCGCTGAAAATCGGCCTCGGCGAGATTCTCGGTGCCCTTGCACTTGATGTCGACCTTCTGCTTCGTGATCAGATTGCGAGCCCGAAACTTGTAAAGCGTTGCCGCTCCCCGGGCCGAAGGTGACTGCACGCTGATATTCTGCACGATGCAAGGCGCGCCGTCGTAATTGAGAATCGCCCCGGTCTTAACATCTTTGGCAAGCATGTTTGTGCTTTCGGTATTGCGCGGGAACCTACTATTTGCCGACCTTGAACCACATGCTCTTGAAGCCGCGTTTCTCGGGGGGGGCGTCCTTGCAATGCTTGCCGTCGACGTCGACCGTGCCGTCATCGCTCAGCAGCAGCACTTCCTGGCGGCCTTCGTAGACGATGATCGCCTCGGTGGAAAAACCGTCGGGTCGGTCGAAGGCGAGCTTTTTCGGTGTGGTGTCGTCCGCCTTGCCCGACCACAGGTGCAGGGCGAACTTGGGCTCGCGGCTGTGGTGGCCGGCGGAGATCAGATAACCGCCGAGCTGTTTGGAGTATTCCATGCTGCGGATGCCCAGCCCGCCCAAGTCCAACAGCACGGGCTTGCCGAACTCGGCCTGCTTGCCTTCGTCGACCACGGCGGCCGGATTGGTTAGCCTCAGCACGATCGCCTTGCCCTGGGGGCGAGGGTTTCGCAGTCCGATCAACAGCGCCGAGCCGTCGGCCGTGGCAGTGAGACCTTCGAGGTTGATCCCCTTTTCCTTGGGATTCAACTCCGGCACGCGCGGCTCGCCGAGGCGGCTGGCTTCGGCGAGACCCAGGCCGTCGTGTTGCTTGCTATCCAGGATGTCGTGGAGCAGGTGCTCATACACGTTGCCCGCCATCTCGATCTTCGCACCTTCGCCAGCGGCTGTGATCGTGGTGGCAAAAAACTTGTGCCGGTCGGCGTCCCATTTGCCGCTGCTGCTACGGCCGTGCGAGGCCATCCAGTAGACACGATTTCCCAGCCGCGTGGCGCCCTCGAAATCGGCCTCGCGGCCGGGCGTAATTTTCAGCACCTTGGTCAGGTCGGTCGATGAAATTGGTTTTCCGCCCACCTTGTTTGAATAGACCCGCAGCACGTTGTCTTCATCGTTGGCGACGACAAACAGATCGTTGCCCAGGGATACGGCGCCGGAGGCGTCGCACATGCCTTCGTGGCGCATCGGTTCGGAGTCGACCGTCTGGTCGTTGGCGGCAACATGCGCACCGTTGGGCTGGGGCTCGCCGTTGGCCTCGCCGGGCTTATCGTCGCAGCCGACGGCGAGCGGCAGGGCGATGACTAGTAAGATGACGCTGCGGAGCTGGTTTGGGCGATGGTGCATCATGTGTGTTTCTGTTGTGTTGAGGTGTAACTGTGATTGCAGGTTTCTATGTCGTTATCTATGCGGTGGCGTTTTCGTCGCGCAGCACGGCCGGAAGCCGATGCGGTCGGACGTTATCGTAACACTCCAGCATGGCGAATCTACTGATGGCGGTCGGCATTCCTACGGCGGTGAAGCCCGGATGTCCGGTGGCCGGGTAAGGGCCGCCGTGGTTCATCGCCGGGCTGACGGCCACGCCGGTTGGCATTTTGTCGTTGATCAGCCGGCCGACGTGCGGGCGCAGCCGCGGAGCGAGCCGGTCGTACAGCTCGTCGTCGCCGCCGGCCGTGTCGGAGTAAATCGAGCCGGTCAAATTGCCTTCGAGCCGGTCGAGCACCGCGCCGGCTTGTGCGTCGTCGTCGGCCACGACCATCAGCGAAGCATTGCCGAAGGCCTCACTCTGAAGCGCCTCGGGGCTGTTGAGGAATTGCTCGCCGCTGACCCGCAGCAGCGTGTTGGCGAAGCTAAATCCCCTGCCGCCGCCCGATGTGCCGCCGGCTAACAAGGTCGCGCCGGCCTGTTGGAGCAGGCCAATCGCCGTGGCCAGCGAGTCAGCCACGCTGGCCGAGAGCAGCGTTCCGATCGAGGCCTCTTTGAAGCGGGCGGCGACCTGCGCGATGAACCGTTCGGTCTCCTTGCCGGCCAATAAGATGACCAGGCCCGGGTTCGTGCAGAACTGTCCGGTGCCCAGCAAACAACTGCCGGTGAATTCTTCGGCGAGTTTTTCGCCGCGTTCGGCGACGGCCCCGGGCAACATCACGACGGGATTGACGCTGGACAGCTCCAAGTAGATCGGCTTTCCAGCCGCGTCGGCCGCCGCCTTGAGCTTCAGCCCGGCCGTTCGGCTGCCCGTGTAGCCGGTCGCCCCGACGCGCGGATCGGCGACCAATCGTTCGCCGTCGGCGTGGCTGATGCGATAGAGAAGCTGCACGCATCCTGCCGGCATTTCGGTTGCGTCGGCGGCAGCCTGGGCCTCTTCGGCAAACAGCCGCGTGGTGCCGGGGTGCGACGTGTTGGCCTTGGCGATCACCGGATTGCCGGCCGCCATGGCTGCGGCGAAATCTCCGCCGGAAATGCTGCCGAAAGCGAAGGGGAAATTGTTCGGCCCAAAAACGCAGACCGGCCCCAGCGGTCCGAAACAACTGCGGATGCCGCTGGCCGTATCGATGATCGGCCGCTTCCAAACTTCGCTCCGCGCGGCGGCGGCGGCCTGGCGTAATTGGCCGGTCGTGCGCGGCAGTTCGACGTCGGCAAGACGCGGCGAAACCGGCAACGCTGTTTCGGCATGGGCCATCGCCACCAAGTCTTGCGAGCATCCTTCGATGCAATCTGCAAACGTCTCGAGAAACCGCGCGATGCGCTCGCCGGGCAAAGCGCGCATCTGACGAGCGGCCTCGGCCGCCGACGCCAGCGCCGCGTCGCAATCCGACCAGCTACTCACCGGGTAGACGTCTTCGAGCGGCTCGGTTGTCGTCGGGTTGGCCGCTTGGAACGTGCCAGTCGCGTCGGCCTCGCGCCAAGCGCCGGCGATCAAAACTTGTTGGGTGGCCATGAAGTGATTTCCTTGGGGGACTGGGAATTTCAGATTTTGGATTTCAGATTTCAGATTTGAACTGAGCCGCCCTGTCCTCAGGGCGATGTACGTTGCGCTGCTGACTCGCACCGCCGTGGGGACACGGCGGCTCCATTCCTCAGCCCCACATCCCACTACCCCTGCACCACCGGGTTCACGAGGACTCCGATGCCGTCGATATCGATTTCTACTTCGTCGCCGGGCAGCAGCGTAAAATCGCTATCTGGGACGATGCCGGTTCCGGTCAGCAGAAACACGCCGTCGGGAAAACTGTTGTCACGGGCCAGATAGCCGATCAGGTCGTCGAACGTGCGGGCAAGCTGCGCTCCGCTGGTGCTGCCCTCGAAAACCGTTTCTCCCGCGCGACGAACCGTCAGGCGAATGCCGATCTCTTCGACCGGCGGCATCGCGCCCGCCAGCGTGATCCAAGGCCCCAAACCGCAACAGCCGTTGTACAGTTTTGCTTGCGGCAGATAGAGCGGATTCTCGCCCTCGATGTCGCGGCTGCTCATGTCGTTGCCGACGGTGAAGCCGACCAACTCCACCCGCGAGTTGAGCACCAGCGTCAACTCGGGCTCGGGCACGTTCCATTTTGAATCTTTGCGAATCCGCACCGGCTGGCCCGGGCCGGCAACGCGGTGCGGCGTGGCCTTAAAAAACAGCTCCGGCCGCGGCGAGTTGTAAACGCGATCGTAGCAATCGGCCGCCGCTTCGGATTCCTCCATCCGCGCCGTCTGACTGCGGCGATAGGTCACGCCGGCCGCCCAAACTTCCTGCTGGTCGATCGGTGGAAGCAACGCCACTTCGCCCGACGCGTAAGTCGACGGCGAATTGGAAACGAGATCCAACGCAACGGCCCGCGGATTGTCGGCGTCGAGCACATCGGCCAACGTCTCGTAGCGGTCGCTCGCTGCCAGCACGGTGAAGTCGTCGCCGTCGACCCGGGCGACGGCGAGCCTTCCGTCAGGCGTTTGGATCCTTGCCAACTTCATCGCAACACCTACCCAGCGGAGTTTGGATACGAGCCAGAATCCCCAACTGCGCAACAACACATGGTGATGCGCGTCACCAGCATCTTCGCCCAGGTGGGTTTCGGCCCGAAAAGACAACCGGCGCGCGGTCACTCTGCCGCACGGCACACAGTCGCGGCGCGATCAACTCATGAAACCACGCATGGGGCCGTCTCGTTAGGAATCGCGATGCGCCACCGTCAAGACCGATCAGTCGTCCTGGCGTTGCTTGATCATGAAGATCAGCAGTCCGATGAGACCCGCAGCGACTAATCCAAAAAACCCGTAATACAATATATTACCCATTGCACACCTTTCTGACTTGAATGGCTTCGGAAGCGGCAGCCGATGCTATGATGGTCGCGGCATTCATTGAATGACGAACACCGCGTCGGCACCGCATAACTCCGCCATGAAACTACCATGGAATCAAATTTTTCATTGATTCGCAAGCCCCACCGCGAGTTGTCTCGCAAAAATTCTGGGATAAGGAAGCAGGCGATCGCCCGGATGCGATGAGCATCGGGTGATGGTTTGCGACGATTTGAACCGGGGCCAGATGCCGCGTCTACTTTGCCCGTCGGCAAGAGTTTTGAGACAGATGGACTAGCAGCCGATGGACGACGGTGGTAGGAGGCGACTCCTACATCTGATCCCCGACTTCTTCAGCAGGTTTTCAGCCGGCGGTTTTATTGGTGAGCAGAAAGCAAAACTCACCTATTTTACCCCGCTTATCGCCGGCCACCCATCGTCCGTACCACGCCACCTGGGGGGTAAAAACATTGGTAAGATACTTCACATTCAGGCCTTGCCCACTGTATAATGTGACTTGCTGGGGGAGAAAACTTCCCTGTTGGCGAGTGTTTGGGGGCTGAGTGTTTGGGGGCTGGCCGACGCGATGGCTCGTCGGCCAATAATGGGTCTTTTTTATTCGCGACGTGACGGTTCTCTGGGAGGAACACGATGGCGATCGCGCGTTATCCGCGCCCTGGTGATCGGCTTGCCCCGCTCGCGCTGCGCGAGATTCTACAGGAACGCGTCCCGGCGCGATTACTTGGAAAAGGTGTCGGTCGCGGGAAACTTCTCTGCGATTTGGACGAGACGGTCTGGGAGTCGCTCACGGCTGAGCAGATCGGCCAAATCGGGGAGGTCATTGTCGCTCGGGTTCGCAACAAGGACTGTAACCAGGTCGTTCACCAGCGCCACTTACCCCGTCTTCCGGAGGGGGCCACACTCGATGATCTTTGTCTCGAGAACCGCACGTACAACTGCCTTCGTCGTGAAGGCTTTGGCGAGGATCCGCAGCGGCTGGCCGGACGCACGCTGGGCGAGATGCTGAAAATTCGCGCCTTCGGGGCGCGATGCCTGGTCGACCTGCTCACGGCCTTGGAAACCTATCTCGCGCGCGAAGGTGTTCTCGATGAGCAACTCACCAGCGAGGCCCGACGACTGGCGGAAGTTCCCGGCGCGCTGGCGATTCGTCACGACGATCCGCGGTTGGGCTCGCTGATGAGGGCGGTCGACGGAAACGTGCGGACCGTCAAGGAGTTGGTCGATGAGATTTTCGAGCGGCGGCTCGACCCCCCCGACGCGTTTCGAATTTGTGAAGACATCGCGGCGCTTCGCCAGCGGGCGGAGGAGATTTGCGGCCAATGTTTGGAAGACGAGTTGGTTGAATTGTTCACGCCCAAGACCAAGCCGCGCAATCGCAAAATTGTCGCTGAGTATTATGGTTGGGATGGCGGGCCGGGCGGAACACTCAAGGAGTTGGGCCAAAGACACGGATTGACCCGAGAACGCATCCGACAGGTGTGCGCCAAGGCGGTGCAGGGTAAGACTGGACTGAAATTCTATTCACCCGTGTTTGAACAAGCCCGCACGGTAGCGGTCAGGCAGGCACCGACAACGCCCGAGCGGCTGCGGGCCGAACTGATCGAGGTGGGGCTGCTGCGGCGAGGGATGCGTTTGGAGTGTTTTGTCGAGGCGATGAGGTTTCTGCTCAAGAGGCCGCCGGTGACGATCGTCAAGACGAACTCCGCGTTGCTGGTCGTGGCGCCGCAACAGGAAAAAATGCCCAAGGCGATCATCGAAGCAGCCAAAAAGGCCGTCTTCAATTACGGCCTGTCGAGTCTCAACCTCATCAAGTCCGAACTGTCGGCGCAGTTTCCCAGCGGGCTGGATAGCGCGGTCATCGTGGCGACGTTGGCGACGCTTGACGACTTCCGCTGGCTCGATCAGTCCTCCGGCTGGTTTCACCTCGAAACGCAAGCGGCCCACGGCCTGCCGAAGATGCTCGACAAGTTCCTGGCGGTCGTGAGTGAGGCGACCGTATCGGAGTTCAGTTCGGCCGTGCAGCGTCATCGTCGCATGAGGCAGCTCTCGGTGCCCAACAGTGTCTTGCTGGAGTATTGCCGGCAGGCCCCCGGGATTGCCGTCAACTCGGGCCGCATCGCCGCCGATCCCCCGCGCGATTGGCGAGTCGCGCTGACCGGCATCGAAGCGGCCATGGTCGAGCTGCTCAAAGCACACGGCCCGGTCTTGGAGCGGGGAGAGTTCGAGGATCTGTGCGTGGCCGCCGACGTGAATCGTTCCAGCTTTAATGTCTACCTGATGCACTCACCCATCGTCTGTCAGTATGGGCGAAGTGTTTACGGATTGCCGGGTCTGAAAGTGCCCTCGAAAAAAGTCGAGACGATCGCCAGCGGCGGCTCTTCCCGCGGCGGCAGCCCCAAGGTGCTGGAAGGCTTCGGCTGGCTCGACGAGCACAACGTCTGGCTCGGTTACCGGCTTTCGCGCGGCACCATCGGCTCGGGCGTCGTCACGGTGCCGGCGGCGCTGAAGAATAAGATCCAGGGCCGCTTCGACCTGACCGCCTACGACGGGCATCACGTCGGCACGTTGGTCATGAAAAAGGACAGCGGCTGGGGCATGAGTCCCTACATCCGCCGCTGCGACAGCCGGCAAGGCGACTACATGCTAATCACCATCGACCTGGCCGGCGGCACCGCCAAGATCGACGTCGGCGATCACAGCATTATGGATCGCGTGGCGCAAGCGGTGTGAGTGGGATCTTTCCGCCCTTAATCACGGATCGCGGCGTGAGCCCAAGTTTCCTTTACCTCAAGTTTCCTCACTTCACTATCCTCAGTGGCCCACAGCGATGCCTGAGAAAACCGAAGCGAAGGCCGAAGAGACAAAGCCGACGAGAGCGACGGCCCTCCTTATCGTCGGCGGCGCAGTCGTCACTCTCTTATTGTGTGCCGTCGGCTGGGGTGCCATGCGGTACTTCGGCATTCCAAAAAGCGCTGGCGAATTCGGTGACACGTTCGGCGCAGCCAATGCCCTGTTCTCCGGCATGGCGTTTCTCGGCATAATTGTTGCCATCTTTTTGCAAAAGCGCGAGCTTGAACTCCAGCGACAGGAACTTGAACTGACTCGCGGAGAACTGGCCCGCCAAAGTAAAGCGTTGGAACTCCAGGGCGATACGTTCCGGCAGCAGAATTTCGATGCCACGTTTTTTCAGATGCTCTCGCTGCATCACCAGATCGTCGCCGGCATCAAGATGGGCGCTGGGGACCAAAAGGTGTCGGGGCGTGGCTGCTTTATCTTGATCTATAGGGGATTTGGTGACAAATTTACTACCTCCAAATATAGCGGGATCGACAAATCGTTGATTCTGATTAAGGCTGCATACGAAGAGTATTACGATTTCATACAACCGGCCGTTGGCCACTACTTTCGTAATCTCTACACGATTGTTAAGTTCGTTGATCGTAGCGACGTAAACGACAAACAGTTTTACACAAACCTCATTCGAGCGCAGCTTTCGAGCCACGAACTCCTGATGCTTTTTTACAATTGCGCCGCGGGCATTGGCCGCGCAAAATTCAAGCGGCTCGTGGAACGCTACGCGATTCTGAAACATGTGCCTTTTGATAGCTTGCTTGACCCGTCTCACGATACTTGGTTTGAATCGGAGGCTTATTCCAGCTCGGCGGCCAAACAAGAGGCGATATAATAACGCATCGACCTGCGACGGTGGGTCACAAAGGATCATGGCAGCGGGATTGATCCCTCGCTGTCGGCAGTCACGGCCGGCGCTGTTCTTCCATGCGGCGCCCGCCGGGCTGCCACTGCAATATGGAAGGACTTCTAGCTATGGCAGAATCGCCCCGCCACAAACGCGCCCAAGAGCAAAATCAGAAGCTGAGTCTCTACCGAATATCGCTCGCGTTCGCCGTGCTCGGCTTAGCCACTCAGACGGCAAGCTTTGGCGCGTTCGTTATCGCTGACATTGTCGAATTGCTCGCGTGGCTGTCGCTACTGGTGTCCGGCATGACGGCGATTGAGCGGATCGACAATGACGTGCATTATGATCTTCTGCTAGATGCCATGGAGCGTCACGGGGAGCTAAAGGACGCCTTTTCGAAACAATCAGGGCAACTGCTGAAGACAGGTCGTATTTTATACAACATCCACCATTACTGCTTTGTTGGCGGGTTCACACTCTTGGCCCTCGCTCGCGGCGTTTCACCAATTGTCGGCATCTACGAAAGGATAGTCTCGAAATGTTGAACTACGATCCTGATGGGCTTCCCAACCTTGACCCAAAGGCGATGGAACGCGCGAGGGAGTTAGGGCTCACTCCCGTTCACATCATCTGTGATGAACCGGGGGCACAGGTGGATGACGATGGTGCCGTATCGTTCTTTGGGTTTGTCGCGTTTATGCCGCGACAAGGGGAGGTTGTCGAATTAGATGACGGGAAGAAGTGCAGAGTAAAACATGTGATTCATAGGACAGTTACGGCCAAGGCGTTCGACGGCGTGATGCTGGTGCCGAACATTCTTGCTGTCCGCATCGACAACCTGAACGAATAGACAGAAAGACAGAAGAGACAGAAAGGACAGGCATTTCTGGCGCCTGGCACAAGGTGTCTTTTGGCTAGCACACGCCAAAAGCTCAATATCTAACTGAGGCAAAACACGATCGTCGGCGGGACTATTTGCTCGCCGCGGTCATCGCGACAGACGCGGGTTCGACAGATATCGACTCGATCTGCCAGCCGCTGGCCTGCACGTCGCGCCAGGCGCTGCACAGAGCTTCGTCCAGCGTGGACGCCCGCCGGTCGAATTGCAACTGCGTTCGCCCGTCGCCGTCGACCATCGTCACGTCGTGCGTCCGCCCGTAGAACTCGTCAATCGCGTCTTCGTCGTCTACTAATTCCGCCAAAGTGAACGTAAATGCGTAGTCTTGCATTGCCTATTCCCGTTCTCCTCAGCATATTGAATCGCCGCGCGGATGCGCTTGTTGGGATGTTCAGGCATGCCAGAAGCTTTGGCAGACAGCCGCTCGGCCGATTCACTCAATTTTCAATTGTATACCGCACAGAAAGCGGCGTCGATAGTTGGAATTTGCATAGGATTCAAAGATTCAAGAGAAACTTGGGGTCAGACCGGGGAAACTTGGCGTCAGACCGTGAAGAGTGATTAGTGACGTGGTCTTTTCCCGCTCCATCTCGACTTCGTCCGGCGAGAATACCAGCACGACGCGCAAGCGAGTGGGGCTGCATGCAAACGACCCACTCGCTTGCGCGTCGTGCTGGTATGATCGGCGGGCGTTGAATCGCCCGTGTGGTGCAGGCGGTTTAATGTTTGCCGCGCCTTCATCGGAAAACTGCACTTGGTGCGGCGGCCCTGATTTGCGAAACTTTGCGACGTTCTGTTCCATTTTGTCGCGGAGTTGGTGTCGTATGAAAATTTTCTTTTCGGCCGGAGAGCCTAGCGGTGACATGCACGGGGCGAATCTGATTCGCCAACTGCGGCGGCTCGACCCTAACTTCGAGGCGGTC